>NZ_LAJE02000356.1 GCF_000970465.2 Devosia insulae DS-56 | reverse complement strand
AAGCATTTCCACCAAAGTCGAAGCAAACACTAACATGTCAGCGCTTGCGCAAACGTTTGCGAGCAAGTAGCTTCTCTCTGCCCGCGGATGAGGTCAAACAACCCGCGTCGGGCGCTCAGAGGAGGATAGATTCATGGATAGACGCAGTTTCCTGTTGTCTTCGGTGGCGCTCGGTGCGCTCGCCGTTGCTGCTCCTGCTGCCTTCGCGCAGGACAAGCTGACCATCCTGGGCTCGGTGCCCAGTCTCGGCTTCCCGTTCTTCGTGCATATGCTGAACCAGATCAAAGTTGAGGCCGAAGCACAGGGCGTCAACATCATCGAGAGCGACGGCCAGAATTCGGCGCCCAAGCAGACGGCCGATATCGAGGCGGCGATCGTGCAGAAGGTCAACGCCATCGTTATCTCGCCGCTTGACGTCAATGCGCTGGCGCCGGCGATCGAGCAGGCGGTGCAGGCCGGTGTGCCGGTGGTGACCATCGATCGTCGCGTCGATGGGGTCGAGGGCATCCTCGCCCATGTCGGCGCCGACAACGTCAAGGGCGGCGAGGCCGAAGCGCAGGCGATGGTCGACGCCTTCCCCAATGGCGCGAAGATCTTCCACCTGCAGGGCCAGCCCGGCGCCGGCCCGGCGATCGATCGCAACAAGGGCGTGCACAACGTCATCGATCCGATCAAGGACAAGTACCAGATCATCTTCGAGCAGACCGCCAACTTCGCCCGCGCCGAAGCGCTGTCGGTCACCGAGGCGGGCCTTGCCGCCAACGGCAAGCCCGATGCGATCGTCTGCGCCAATGACGACATGGCGCTCGGCGCCATCGAGGCCTGCGCGGCCCGTGGCTTCACCGACGTGAAGATCTACGGCTTCGACGCGCTGCCCGAAGCGCTGGTCGCGGTGCGTGACGGGACGCTCGCCGGCACCGTCGAGCAGTTCCCCGGCGAGCAGTCGCGCACCGCGGTACGGATCGCGGTGGCCTATGCCAAGGACAAGACCGAGCCGGCCGAGAAGCTGGTGCTGCTGACCCCGGTGGTCATCGGCAAGGACAATCTCGACAAGGCCGAGCGTATCGGCGAAGCCGGGTAAACTTCCTCCCGCCAACTGGCGCGCCAGTGGTCCGATGTGCAAGCATCGCCACTGCTGGTGCGCCAGTGGCACTAACTATCGGGAGGGGACCGATGGCTGCAGTCGCCGCCGCGGAACAACTCGCGCTGCCGCTTCTCGGAGTGGTCGGCGTCTCCAAGCATTTTGCCGGTGTTGTGGCGCTCAACGACGTTTCGCTCGAGGTGCGGCGGGGAGAAATCCTCGGGCTGCTCGGCGAAAACGGCGCGGGCAAATCGACGCTGTTGAAAATTCTCTCCGGGGCGCAGCCGCCGACCAGCGGGCGCATCGTGTTCGATGGCGCGGACTATCGACCGCACAGCCCGGATGCAGCCAAGCGCGCCGGTATCGTCACCATCTACCAGGAACTGAGCCTGATCCCGACGCTGTCGGTGGCCGAGAACATCTTCATCGGCCGGGCGCCACTGGGGGCGTTCGGCATCATCGACTGGCGGCGGATGCGGCGCGAGACCACCGGCATCATCGCCCGGGTGGGGCTCGGCATCGACCCTGACACGCCGGTGTCGGCGCTGTCGGTGGCCGAGCAGCAACTGGTGGAAATTGCCCGGGCACTGTCGCTCGAAAGCCGGCTGATCATCATGGACGAGCCGACTTCGGCGCTGACCGAGACCGAGGTCAGCCAGTTGCTCAAAATCATGAAGCAGCTGCGCGCCGAGGGCGTCGCCATCATGTTCGTGACGCATCGGCTGGAGGAAGCCTCGGCGATCTGCGACCGGATGACGGTGCTGCGCGACGGGCGGCTCGCCGGCCATCTCAACCGCACCGACACGCCGATCCCGATCCCGCAGATCATCGAGAAGATGGTGGGGCGGGCGGCATCTGAACTCTACGCCCGACCGACGCAGCGCAACGCTGCGGGTGCGGTGCGGCTCAGCGTCAGGGGCTTGCGCACAGTGCGCGACCCCGAGGCGCCGCATGCGATCGTGCTCGATGGCGTCGATATCGACCTCAAGGCCGGCGAAATTCTCGGCGTGGCCGGGCTGGTCGGTTCCGGTCGCACCGAGCTGGCGCGCGCCATCTTTGGAGCCGACCGGATTGCCGCAGGTACCGTGACGCTCGATGGCAAGGCGATTGCGCCGGCCTCGCCCGCCGACGCGATCGCACTGGGCATTGGCCTCGTGCCGGAGGATCGGAAGCACCAGGCGATCTTTTCCATGCTGGGCATCCTGCAGAATTTCTCGGTGGCGGCGCTCAGGGCCTATTCCAACGGGCTCGGGCTGATGGCCGAGGGCAAGGAGCGTGCCGCGCTGGCCGAGTACAAGAAGGCGCTTTCCATCCGCATGGCGTCGCCGGACCAGTCGATTGACGGGCTGTCGGGCGGCAACCAGCAGAAGGTGATCCTCGCCCGCTGGCTGGCGCGCGACCCCAAAGTGCTGATCGTCGATGAGCCGACGCGCGGCGTCGATGTCGGGGCCAAGGCGGAGGTGCACCAGATCCTGGTGCAGCTCGCAGCGCGCGGCATCGCCGTGATGGTGATCTCGTCCGAGCTGCCCGAAGTGCTGGCGGTGAGCGACCGGATCGTCACCATGCGGCAGGGGCGGATCACCGGCGAGATGCCGGCAGTGGACGCGACGGAAGAAAAACTGATGGCGCTGATGGCGCTCGACCAGCGGCAGGGCAGGGGCATTGCAAATGAAAGTCGCTGAACTCTCCGTGATCCTCCACCGCGTAGCGGGGGAG
>NZ_LAJE02000355.1 GCF_000970465.2 Devosia insulae DS-56 | reverse complement strand
GCTAACGCCGGTGCGTGGGGCACCCCCACCCTTGATCCCTCCCCACAAGGGGGAGGGAGACGCAAGAGCTGAGAAGGTGCAGCTATCGCCTCCCTCCCCCCTGTGGGGAGGGAATGAGGGTGGGGGTGGCCCCAGCCTCGATGCCCGCCTTGCCGCTATCCTGAACGCCCGATGAATCGTACGTGACGTTTTTGCAACAGCAAGGTTGAATCCCGATTTCGGTGCTTGCCGGTGAACGTTTTGCTGACGATCGCCGCCACAATGTGACCCTAAAAGAAGCAGAGGACAAATCTCGGACGGGCAGCGACGAATGCGGAAGCCATTTGCTTTCGTACCGAACCATTCGCGTGCTCCCCGCCCTTGTGCCTTGTCAGGCCGAACCGCATAAACGGCGCCTTCTGAGGGGCGCCGGAGAACACCGGCCGGACAAGCGGGACCAGGAAATGGCATCGAACTACGTCGATAAATCGCGTCTTCCCAGCAGGCATGTGACAGAGGGTCCGGAGCGCGCTCCGCACCGCTCCTACCTTTACGCCATGGGCTTGACCACCGAGCAGATTCACCAGCCGCTGGTCGGCGTGGCGACGGCCTGGAACGAGGCGGCGCCGTGCAATATTTCGCTCGGGCGCCAGGCCCAGGCGGTGAAGAAGGGCGTTGCCGCCAACCGCGGTACGCCGCGTGAATTCACCACCATCACCGTCACCGACGGCATCGCCATGGGCCATGCTGGCATGAAGTCGTCGCTGGCCTCGCGCGATGTCATCGCCGACTCGGTTGAGCTGACGATGCGCGGCCACTCCTATGACGCGCTGGTCGCCATGGCCGGCTGCGACAAGTCACTGCCCGGCATGATGATGGCGATGATCCGCCTCAACGTGCCCTCGATCTTCATCTATGGCGGTTCGATCCTGCCGGGTCGTTTCCGCGGCCGTGACGTGGTGGTGCAGGACCTGTTCGAGGCGGTCGGCCTCCATTCGGTCGGCAAGATGGATGACGAGACACTCGACGAGCTCGAGCGCGTCGCCTGTCCGTCGGCCGGCTCCTGCGGTGGCCAGTACACCGCCAACACCATGGCCATGGTGGCCGAAGCTATCGGGCTTGCATTGCCGTATAGTTGCGGCGCTCCGGCCCCGTACGAAATTCGTGACGCGCTCTGCGCCGCCGCCGGCGAGCAGGTGATGGAACTGCTCAAGGTGCAACTCCGTCCGCGCGACATCGTCACCCGCAAGGCGTTCGAGAACGCCGCCATGACCGTCGCCGCGACCGGCGGCTCGACCAATGCCGCGCTGCATCTGCCGGCAATGGCGCATGAGGCGGGCATCGACTTCGACCTGTTCGACGTCGGCGAGATCTTCAAGCGCACCCCCTATATCGGCGACCTGAAGCCGGGCGGCAAATACGTCGCCAAGGACCTGTTCGAAGCCGGCGGCATCCCGCTGGTGATGAAGGCGCTGCTCGAAGGCGGGTACCTCCACGGCGACTGCATGACGGTGACCGGCAAGACCATTGCCGAGAACCTCGAGAAGGTGAAGTTCAACACCGAGCAGGACGTGATCCGTTCGACCTCGAACCCGATCTCGCCCACCGGCGGTGTGGTGTCGCTGCGCGGCAACCTCGCGCCGGATGGCGCCATCGTGAAGGTCGCGGGTTTGAAGAACCTGCGCTTCGTCGGCCCGGCTCGCGTTTTCGACACCGAGGAGAAGTGCTTCGAGGCGGTCGAGAAGCGGACCTACAAGGAAGGCGACGTGCTCGTCATCCGCTATGAGGGTCCGAAGGGCGGCCCCGGCATGCGCGAGATGCTGTCGACCACCGCAGCGCTCTACGGCCAGGGCATGGGCGACAAGGTTGCGCTCATCACCGACGGGCGCTTCTCCGGCGCTACCCGCGGCTTCTGCATCGGCCATGTCGGCCCGGAAGCAGCGATCGGCGGCCCCATCGCCCATATTCAGGACGGTGACATCATCACCCTCGACGCCACGACCGGCGAGATCTCGGTCAACGTGTCGGAGGAAGAGTTTGCCCGGCGCAAGACCAACTGGGCTCCGCGCGAGACCGAGTATGGCTCGGGCGCGATCTGGAAGTATGCCCAGCTGGTGGGACCGGCGCGTTACGGCGCGCTGACCAACCCCGGCGCCAAGGGCGAGAAGGAGCAGTATGCGGACATTTAGGGCAGGAGCCCTTGTTTCCGTTGCGTTTTGGGCTGCGCTCGCGATTGCGGGCGTAGCCACCCCGGCTGCGGCCCAGGTGAGTGGCGTGCTGCCCTCGCTGCCGGCTGCGCCCGAGACGGCCGCCGATGCGGCGCTGGCCATGGCCAACCAGCTCGACGGGGCAGGAGGCGGTATTTCCAGCGCCGACCTGGTCGCCGCGCTCGAGGATGCGGCGCTGGCCGGCCAGCCGATGGCGCTGTTCCAGCTCGGGCTGATGTATGAGAGCGGCGAAGGCGTCGACAAGGACCCGGTCAAGGCCTTCGGCTATTTCAGCCAGATCGCCGACGAGCATGCCGATACCGCCCCCAAGGGCGTCGAAGCCGATATCGTGGCGCAGTCGTTCCTCAAGATCGGCGAGTATTATCGCCATGGCTTGCCGGAAGCCGGCATCCAGAAGAACGAAGCCTATTCGAACAAGCTGATCATGCACGCAGCGTCGTATTTCGGCGACGCCGACGCGCAGTACAAGGTTGGCGAGCTCTATCTCGACGACGCCGAACTCGGCGACAACCCGCTGCAGAGCGCCCGCTGGCTCAACCTCGCGGCCCGCAAGGGCCATGCCGGGGCGCAGGCCAAGCTCGGCAGCATGCTGTTCAACGGCGAGGGGATCGATGCCGATCCGATCGAGGGCCTGATGTGGCTCACCGTCGCCTCGCGCCGTGCCGCGGGCACGGTCGATGACGGCTGGATCCACGACCTGCTCACCAACGCGATGTCGATCGCGACGCCCGAGCAGCGCAAGCAGGCCGTCGAGCTCGCCGACTCGCTCGGCACCCGCTTCGGCGGGCTGTAACCTAACAGCAGCGTTCAGCGGCAGTTCAGCCGCAAACTGGCAACCATCGGGACAGTTAGCCCGTTGGTGTCCAACATGCGTTTGCCGATCATTCTCGCTCTCATCGTCATCATCACGCTGCCCAAGGATGTCCGCGGGTTCGTGGATGATGTTTCGTCGCAGGCCCGCATGGCGACGGCCTCGATCAGCCAGTTCCTCGATCGCAACAAGGACGACGGCACCGTCAAGGTCGCCGAGGCGAACGTCAGCAACGTGCTGAAGACCAAGCACGACACCACGAAGAACCTGGTCGGCAATATCCGCTGAGCGCTCACGGATGACCTGAACTACCGGCCACTCTTTCCCATAGCCCAGCCTCCCCACCGGGTGGAGCAAATGGTGCACTCAGGCGCAGCCTAGAACGCGAAGTAGCCTACCACCGGCACATGGTCGCTCGGCTTGTCCTTGCCGCGTTCGGCCGCATGCACCACTGCGTCCTCCAGCCGATCGGCTGCCTGCGGTGAGAGCAGCAGGTGGTCGATGCGGATGCCGTCCTTGCGCTCCCAGCCGAACGTCCGGAAATCCCAGAAGGTCAGGGAAGGCTCGTCGGTGATGGCGCGCACCGCATCGGTGAGCCCCAGATTGAGCAAAGCCCGCCACCGCTCGGCGCTCTCGGGACGGAACGCGGCATCCCCCACCCATTTCTCGGGCACGGTGGCGTCGACATTGGCCGGGATGATATTGAAGTCGCCAAGCAGGATGAACGGCTCTTCGAGCGCCAGGCGGGATTCGACGAAGCTGTGCAGCCGATCCATCCAACTCAGCTTGTAGGTGAACTTGTCGGTGCCGACGGGATTGCCGTTGGGCAGGTAGATGCAGCACACCCGCACCACCCCGCCTTCGACCGAAAACACCCCCTCGATAAGCCGCGACTGCTCGTCGCCATCATCGCCGGGCAGGCCGCGCGTCACTTCGTCGAAGCGGTGCTTGGAGAGGATGGCGACGCCGTTCCAGCTCTTTTGCCCGAACGTTTCGACATTGTAGCCCATCGCCTCGATCTCCATGCGAGGGAAGGCCTCGTCGACCGATTTGATCTCCTGGAGGCAGACGATATCGGGCGATTCTTCTTCAAGCCATTTGAGAAGAGCGCCTTGCCGAGCCTTGACGCCATTGATGTTCCAGGTCGCGATGCGCATGAGTAGGCTCCCGTTCGAGACGGAAGCCTAACTAGCTCAGAGCGCCGCGTAAACCGCGTCGCGGATGTCCTCGCGGAAGGGGCCGTTGCAGCCCTCGGGCGCGACATTGGTGCAGACCACGATCGACAGCCGGTTGGTGCGATCGATGATCCAGTTGTGGCCCCAGGCGCCGCCCCAGTCGAGCGTGCCGACCGGGCAGGGGCTCCGCGCCGCCTCGGGATCGTCGATAATGGCGCCGAGCACCGTGAAGCGCTTGCCGGCATCGCCCTCGCGACGCGGCAGGTTGCCGATCTGGTTGGTGAAGGCCTCTTCGACGCTCGCCGGCTTGAGGAAGCTGCCGCCGTTGTAGACCTCGAGCATCTTCATCGCGTCATCGGCGGTGCCGCACGAGCCGCCACCGCCTGATTGCGGGGCATCGGCGCGGAAGATGCGGTCGGTATCCCAGGGCGAGTTGTCCGGGCTGATGAGCACCGGCGGCACGATCGATGGCGCCGGCAGGTCGCCATTGTGGTAGTTGGCGGTTACACGCGTGGGGTCGGTTGGCGTGAAGCCCCAGTCGGCCATGCCCACCGGATCGGCGGCGTATCTCCTCACCGCCGCTTCGAGACTCGAGCCATTGATGGCCGCGAGCACGCCACCCACCACGTCGATGCTGGTGCCATAGGCCCAGCCGGTCCCTGGGGCGAACACCAGCGGCGCCTTGGCGAGCCGCCGCAGGTTTTCCTCGAGCGTAATGTAGGGGCCGGACATGCCGGGGGCGACGTCACTCGGCGTCGTCTCGTAGGACAGACCCGCGGTGTGCGACAGCAACTGGCGGATGGTGATCGGCCGGACCACGCCGTCGGGGCTCGCCGGAGTGAAATAGGGCAGGTACTTGCTGACCGGATCGTCGAGCCCGAGCAGCCCGGCTTCCATCATCTTGAGCGCCGCGGTGGCGACGATCGGCTTGGTCACCGAGGCAAGGCGGAAGATGGCATTGCGCTCGAGCTGGCGGTTGGCCTCGCGATCGGCCAGCCCCGCGGTGCGGGCGTAAACCTCCTTGCCGCCCTGGTTGACCAGGACGACGCAACCGACAATGCGGCTCACCAACGCGGCGTCGATCGCCGCGTCGATATTCTTCTCAAGGCTCATGGAATCCTCCCAGACTTAGCAAGGACGCTAACGGTTCCCCGGCAAGGAGCGCAAGCCGCCGAAAGGCGCAACCGACCAGTGATCAGGCGGAGGGATGACCGTAGACGGCATGCAGAATATCGTCGCGGAACCGGCCATCCGATCCCTCGAGCCCGGTATTGCTCATCGAGACGACGCTGAGGCCGGCAGCGGGATCGATGAACCAGTTGTGCCCATAGATGCCGCCCCACCGCACCGTGCCGCGCGGCGCCGGGACACCGGCGGTTGCGGGATCGTCGAGCCAGGCGCCGAACAGGCAGAATTGCCAGCCGGGTGAGGCGGCGTGGGGCAGCTGCGGGGTCTGGTTGGCGAGAGCCAGCTTCGCCGTCTCGGGGCGCTGGATCGATCCACCGGTACGCAGTGCCTCCAGCAGACGCATGAAGTCGGGACCGCTGCCGGCCGCGCCGCCACCGCCCGACTGAAACGCCGCGGCATCGAAGATGCGCTCGGGGTCGTAGGTCGTGGTGTTGCCCCAGGGGTTCGGGATGGTGTGCACCGGGCCCATCAGCTCCGGGCCATTGGCGCCGTCGGCATAGGGGGCCGCCAGACGCGATGGGTCGCGCACGGTGAAGCCGGTGTCGGTCATGCCCAACGGGCCGGTCACATAGTGCCGGATCGCGTCCTCGAGCCGTCCGCCGATCAAGCGCGCGGCGATGTGGCCGAGAACGTCGATGGACGGCCCGTAAGTCCAGCCGGCGCCGGGGGCAAACAGCAGGGGCAGCGCGCCAACGCGGGCGATGATGGCGTCGTCACCGAGCCGCCAGCGGTTTACGCCCGCTGCCGCTTCGGCCGGGGTGCGTATCGAAGCATTGGAGAGGCCGGAGGTGTGGGTGAGCAGTTGCCGGATAGTGATAGTCGGCTCTGTCCCGTCGGCGAGGCGCGGACGAAAGTCCGGCAGGTAGTCGGTGATCGCCGCGTCGAGACCGAGCTTTCCGTCCTCGATCAGGGCGAGGATGGTCGCCGCCACGATCGGCTTGGTGAGGGAGGAGAGACGAAAGATCGTGTCGAGTGTCATCGGACGGCGATTTTCGCGGTCGGCGAGGCCGTGCGCCGCCTGGTAGACGAGTTCACCGTGCTGGCGGACGATGATGACCGAGCCGACAATGCGCCTTTCCTCGATGGCGCGGGTTGCCGCTACATCGAGCCGTCCGGACAAGTTCATGCTCTGCCTCCCCAATTCGGGGCAGACGCTAGCGTTGCGATCCTAGCGAGGCAAGGCTGGCAATGGCTCGAACGAGGGGCTCAGGCGACGGCGAAGCTGGTGCCGCAGCCGCAGCCGGCGACCGCGTTGGGGTTCTTGATCTGGAAGCTCTGGCCGATCAGGTCATCGACATAGTCGATCTCGGCGCCGCCCATGAACTCGAGGCTGAGAGAATCGATCAGCACTGTGGCGTTGTCCTTGGTCAGCACCAGGTCGTCGTTGGCAGGGGTTTCCTTGCCCAGCTTGTACTCGTACTGGAAGCCGGAACAGCCGCCGCCCGCCACGACGATGCGCAGCACCGTGCCTTCGCCCTGTTTGGCGAGGATGCGGCCGATCTTCTTGGCGGCGCGGTCTGTCAAAATGATATTGTTCGGTGCTAGAGCAGCTTCAGACATCAGGGACCTTTCGGCCGCCCACCATGGGGCAGCGCTGGAAACCAAATCTAATATCGTTAGACGACGATGAAAAGGGTCTTGGCCGCATAATGGGTGAACGCGCCGCCTATGCTTCCGATCCCTCGCAAAGCCGTGGCCGGCTGTTTGCGCCGGGTGCGAGCCCGACACGCTCGGAATTCCAACGGGATCGCGACCGGATCGTCCATTCCGCGGCGTTCCGCCGGCTGCAGCACAAGACCCAGGTGTTCCTGCATCACGAAGGCCAGCACTACCGCACTCGGCTGACCCACACGCTGGAAGTCAGCCAGATGGCCCGCTCGATCGCCCGCGCCCTGAGGCTCGACGAGGACCTGGCTGAGGCCGTGGCACTGGCGCATGACCTTGGCCACACCCCGTTCGGCCATGCCGGCGAGCGCGTGCTGCACGACAAGATGGCCGAGTGGGGCGGCTTCGACCACAATATGCAGGCGATCCGCGTCGTCACTCGCCTTGAGAACCGCTACGCCGAGCATGACGGGCTGAACCTGAGTTGGGAGGCGCTCGAGGGCATCCTCAAGCATAATGGGCCGCTGACCGATCGGCAGGGCCGGGCGCTGCGCGCCGACAAGCCGCTGCCGCCGGGCTTGAACGATATCCCGGCCAGCGCCGACCTGATGGCCTGGAGCTATGCCAGCCTCGAGGCGCAGTCGGCCGCCATCGCCGACGACATCGCCTACAACTCGCACGATATCGACGATGCGCTGCGGGCCGGGCTGATCCGGCTGGCGGACCTCACGGATGTGCCGCTGGTCGGCCCGCTGGTGCGCGAAGTGCTGGAGCGCTGGCCCGATATCGAACGGAGCCGGCAGGCGCATGAGGTGCAGCGCCGGCTGATCACCCTGCAGATCGAGGATGTGATCGCCGAGAGCAGCCGCGCCATCGCCGAGGTTGCCCCGCAATCGGCCGACGACGTCCGCAATGCCGGACGCACGCTGATCCGCTTTTCGCGGCCGGTGCACGATGCCGAGCAGGGGCTGAAGCGTTTCCTGTTCGAGCGGGTCTACCGCAGCGAAGAGGTGATGGGCCCGGTGCGCCATAGCCAGACCGTGGTGGGCATGCTGTTCGACCACTATCTGGTCACCGGCGCCATGCCCGGGCGGTGGGGTGAGGCGGCGCGCCACGCCCCCGATCGCGCCACCCGCGCCCGCGTCGTCGCCGACTTCATTGCCGGGATGACCGACCCCTATGCGCTCGAGCAGCACGCCCGGCTGTTTGACGGTGCGGGCCAGTTGCGGTAGGGGCAGCGCAGCCCGCCTTCTGCACCGGGTCATTCCCGCGAAAGCGGGAGCCTCCGTTTCGGATGTTGCCGAGCCACCGCAAACAGAGTTTCCCGCTTTCGCGGGAATGACCTGGTGGGTAAGCCACCGCCAATCATGGCACCCAAGAGACCAACATGAACGTCTTCGCGTTGTTTGCCGCCCGTGTCGCCGACGCCCTCACCGGGCTCTATCCCTCGATCACCGAGGAAGCTCTGTCGCGCATCGTGGTCGAGCCGCCGCGAGATGCGGCGCATGGGGACCTCTCGACCAACGCCGCGATGGTGGTGGCCAAGCCCCTCGGCAAGAACCCGCGCGAGGTGGCGACGGCGCTGGCCGAGCATTTCAAAGCGGACCAGGACGTGACCTCGGTGGAGGTTGCGGGTCCCGGCTTCATCAATTTCCGGCTCGCCACCCCGGTGTGGCATGAGGTGCTGAAGTCGATCGGTGCGCAGGGCGGCGACTTCGGCAAGTCGAACGTTGGCGGCGGCGAGCGGGTGAATGTCGAGTACGTCTCGGCCAACCCGACCGGGCCGATGCATGTCGGCCATACTCGCGGCGCCGTGTTCGGCGATGCGCTGGCTTCGCTCATGGCCTATTCGGGCTACGAGGTGACGCGCGAGTATTACATCAACGATGCCGGCAGCCAGATCGATACGCTGGCCAAATCCACCATGCTCCGCTACCGCGAGGCGCTGGGCGAGAGCATCGAGATCCCGGCGGGCTTCTATCCAGGCGACTACCTGATCCCGGTGGGAGAAGCGCTGAAAGCTGAGTTCGGCGACGCGCTGCTCAACAAGCCCGAGCCGGAGGCACTGGCGATCGTCAGGGACAAAGTGCTGGCGGCGATGATGGACCTGATCCGCGCCGATCTGGCCCAGCTCAACATCCATCACGACGTCTTCTTTTCGGAACGCCAGCTGCACGGGCAGGGCGGCGATATCGACACGACGCTCGACTGGCTGCGCTCGGAAGACATGATCTACCAGGGCCGACTCGAGCCGCCCAAGGGCAAGACGCCCGAGGATTGGGAGGACCGCGAGCAGACGCTGTTCCGCGCCACCAACTATGGCGACGATGTCGATCGGCCGCTGGTCAAGTCGAACGGCGCCTACACCTATTTCGCCGCCGACATCGCCTATCACCGCAACAAGTACCTGCGCGGCTTCAAGCACATGGTCAATGTGCTGGGCGCCGACCACTCGGGCTATGTGTCGCGGTTGAAGGCGGCGGTGAAGGCGGTTTCGCATGGCGAGGCCGATATCGACGTGCGTATCTGCCAGCTGGTGCGGCTGATGAAGAACGGCGAGCCGTTCAAGATGTCGAAGCGGTCCGGCGACCTGGTGCTGCTGTCGGATGTGGTGGAGGAGGTCGGCTCCGATGCGACCCGCTTCATGCTGCTCTACCGGCGGAATGACGCGGCGATGGATTTCGATTTCGCCGTGGTCAAGGAACAGACGCGCGACAACCCGGTGTTCTACGTGCAGTACGCGCATGCCCGGACCTACTCGGTGTTCCGCAAGGTCGCCGAGGAAATGCCTCAGCTCGACATATCGGTGGAAGCGCTGGCCAAGGCAGATATTTCGCTGCTCTCGTCGGAGCCTGATCTCGAACTGATCAAGGCTCTGGCGCAGTGGCCGCGCATCGTTGCTTCGGCCGCAAGTGCCCATGAACCGCACCGTGTGGCGTTCTACCTGTATGAACTTGCGGCAGCGTTTCATGGCTTCTGGGCGAAGGGTAATCAGGATGTTGCCTTACGCTTTGTTAACGCCGATGATTCAATGCTGACTTCGGCCCGACTCGCCCTTGTCGGTGCTGTGCGTCAGGTGCTCGTTAACGGCTTGACCCTGCTTGGTGTTAGTGCGCCGGAGGAGCTTTCATAATTCCGGCGCATTGGTTGCTAGAGTGGCCGGCTTGCTCGGCGGGGGTCAAGGCGAGCACCGGGACCACTAGTTTAGGGGGCGCTGCTTTCAATGACAGCGAGACCGCAGCAGATGCCTGATGGCCAGGATAAATCCGACGACCTGATCGCCGAACTCGCCAAACTCATGGCGAACAACGCGCAGGGCGCCGAGCCGGAGGCCAAGCCTGCGCCTAAGCTCGTCACGCTTGCCGATGCGCCCAAGTCCGAAGGGCCGGGGCCTGCAATGGTTCGCATCCCGGGCATGGACGCGCCGGTTGCCGCAACGCCCATGCCGGCGCCGGTCGTCAGCGCGCCGGTGCCACCGCCGGCTGATCGGCCCGCACCGATCTCGCCCGGCGTGCTCCGTATTCCTGGTATGGATCAACCCGTCGCCACAGCGCCGGCTCCTGCTGTGACATCGCCGATGCCGGCTGCCGCACCGTCGGAACCGAAGCCCGCGGCCTCCTTCGATTTCGGTACGCTTCCCGCGGCCTCGACCAGCTTCAAGCCCGAACCGATGGCCAATTGGCAGGATCGCGAGATCCCCAAGCCCGTGCCGATGCGGCCGGCCGCTGCTGTCGAAACCTCCGCGCCGGTGGCGCGCCCGGTGGTGGCAGAAGTGTCGTCTCCGGCACGTCCGGTGACGTTCGAGCCCCCGAGGCCTGCTGACACACAGCCCGATCCGATGGCGGAACTCGAAGCCGAGCTGACGCCCGTGGTGAAAGCCGACGCGCCGGCTGAGCCGGACGCGAAGACGCCCGCGCCGCGGGTCGAGCCGAGCTTTGGCGCGCCGCGTCCGGCAGCCCCGACGCCGGCAGCGCCGGCCTCGCCAATGGTCGCCGCTGCCAAGGCGTCGCCGACCGGCGACAGTTTCGATTTCGATTTCGGTTTCGCTTCCGAGCCCCCGACATCAATCCCGGCGGCCGAGACGCGCCCGCCGGCCCGTGTCGCCGCTCCGTCGCCGGCCGCACCGGCACCGGCGCCGGCTGCCCCCGCTGTATCGACCGGCGACCCAATCGCCGACCTGATCGCCGCGGAACTCGATTCGACCGAGGCCGAGATTGTAGAGGAAGCCAAGGTCGAGCAGCGGCCCGCCCCGGTGCAGCCGGCCGCCCGCAGCTTCCCGCTGCCCGCATCGCGCCCTGCCTCAGGCCCGTCGCAGTTCCGTCCGCAATCGACGCCGCTTTCCGCCGCGCCGCCCAGTCCCGTGCCGGCCAATCCTCAGCCGACGTCTCGCCCCGAGGACCGCTTCGGCGTGGCCCCGGTGTTCGGGCCGACCAGCAAGGTGCAGGCGCCGCGCCCGCAGCCGCAGCCGGCCACCGAGCGCGACCCGATGGATGAGATCGAGAGCCTGATCGGCGAAGCCGTCCGGGTCGAACTCACCAGCGACAAGCCGGCCACACCAGCTCCGCAGGCCGCTGCGCCGCAATCGGCTCCGATCGTGCCGCCGCTGACCACCGGGTTCGCCCCGCGTCGCGCCGCAATCAAGGATACCGAACCGCACGTGCCGTCGGCCGAGGCTGCCATTCTGGCGGCTGCCGCTGCCAGCGGCGCCGAGGTTGGCCGCATCGATGGCGGGATGTCCGCCGAACAGCGGCAGAGCCCGTACAAGCGGCCCAAGGCCAAGCCCGAGCGCCGCTCGGGCGGCATGCGCCAGTATGTCGGCATGGCCGTCGCCGGCACGCTGCTGCTGGCCGCCGGTTTCGGCCTCTACTGGGTGCTCGGCATGGGCCGTGGGACCGATGCCGATGCGCCGGTGCTGCAGGCCGATGCGACCCCGGTGAAGGAAACGCCGCCGCCGACCACCAGCACGACCAACCAGCAGGGCTCGGTGGTGTTCAACGAGCTCGACGGCAACTCCGCCGCAGCCGCTGCGAACGAGCAATTGGTGTCGCGCGACGATACCGCCGAAACCAGCGTTGCCGATGTGGCGCGTACGGTGGGCGAGGGCGACGACGCGGCGAGCGAGAGCGAACTCGCCAACCGCAAGGTGCGCACGGTGACCGTCCGTCCGGATGGCACGATCGTCTCGGGTGACGAGGCGGTTGCCGGCAATGAGGAACTGCCGGTCGACCGGCCGGCGGTCCCCGAACTTCCGGGTGCCGATGTGCAGCCGTCTGAGCTCTTGGCGGCGGTTCCCGACGCCGTGACCGATCCGATTGCCGCCGCCATCGATACCGGCACGGATCCGGCAGCGGTCGATCCGACCCAGGTCTCGGCGCTGGCGCCGACCGGGCCCGCGCCGACCATCGACCCGAACATCGTGGCGCCGGTGCCGGTGGCCCGTCCCACCGATCGCTCGGTGCTGGGTGGTGGTTCGAACCAGCAGGTTGCTGTTGCGGCCCCCTCGCAGCCGGTCCAACTGGTCGAAGCTCCCGCCGCCCAGTCTCAGAGCAGCGGCAGCGGCCCCTATGTGCAGTTGAGTTCGCAGCCGACCGAAGGCGATGCGGCATCGTCACTGCGCTCGACGCAGAACCGGCTGTCGGGCCTCCTCAATGGTCGCAGTCTTGCCGTTCGGCAGGTCAACCTCGGCGCCAAGGGCACCTGGTACCGCGTGGTGCTGCCAGTCGATTCCTTCCAGGAAGCGACCCAGACCTGCGCCAGCCTCAAGGCCAATGGCGTCGATTGTGTGCCGATCGGCGGTTGATCGGCACCCCCTGTTCCTTGACCTCAGTCTCGGTTAGGGACCAAGCTCGCGCGAGCTAGAGCGGGCAGGCGACTGTATGAGCAACACTTCCACCGACTGGTTCGCGGCGCCGAACGCGCCGCGCGACGATGAAGTGATGTATGTCGACGTCGCCGGCTATGAAGGCCCGCTCGACCTGCTGCTCGACCTGGCGCGCCGGCAGAAGGTCGACCTCTCCCGCATCTCCGTCCTGGCGCTGGCCGAGCAGTATCTCGGCTTCATCGAGACGGTGCGCGAGAAGCGCATCGAGATCGCCGCCGACTACCTGGTGATGGCGGCGTGGCTGGCTTACCTCAAGAGCCGGTTGATGGTGCCGCAGGCGCCGAGCGACGATGAGCCTTCCGGCGAGATGATGGCGGCGCTGCTGCAGTTCCGGCTGAAGCGGCTCGAGGCGATGCGCAAGGCCGCCATGCGGCTGATCAACCGCCCTCGGCTCGGCCGGCAGGTGCATGCGCGGGGGCAGCCCGAACCGGTGCTGGTGGAGCGGCGCAACCTCTGGGAGGCCTCGCTCTACGACCTGCTCAAGGCCTATGCCACCGGGCGCGAACGCAACGTGCCGCAGGACTATCACCTGTTCGAGCGCAGCGTCTGGTCGTTGCAGGAGGCACGCGAGATCTTGACGCGGCTGATCGGCGACAGCATGGACTGGGTGCCGCTCGACGCCTATCTCGACCAGTACCTGAGCAACCCCGAACAGCGGAAAACCGCGACGGCCTCGAGCTTCGCCTCGAGCCTTGAACTGGCCCGGCAGGGGCAAATAGAACTGCGCCAGACTTTGACCTTCGGCCCGCTGTTCATGCGCCGCCGCCAGGATCCCCAAAAGCCCGACAACGGAAAGAAGGGCGAATGACGTACGAAGCGCCGGACGACCAGTTCGACGAGCATGGCGAAATCGCCGAGCGGAACCTCAGGGTGCTCGAAGCGATCCTGTTTGCGTCGTCCGAGCCGCTGTCACCGGCCGATATCGCGCCCTATCTGGGCGAGGGCGCCGATGTGCCGGTGCTGCTTGAACGGCTGGCGCAGCGCTATGCCGGCCATGGCGTGCAACTGGTGCGTCGCGGCGACAAGTGGGCGTTCCGCACCGCCGATGACCTGTCGCTCCTGTTGCGCCGCGAGGAGACCGAGAGCCGGCAGCTGTCGCGCGCCGCGCTCGAAACCCTCGCCATCATCGCCTACCACCAGCCGGCGACGCGCGCCGAGGTAGAGGAGGTGCGCGGCGTCGCCAGCGGCGGCGGCACCTTCGATGTGCTGATGCAGACTGGCTGGGTGCGCATGCGCGGCCGCCGGCGGACGCCGGGGCGACCGGTGACCTATGGCACCACCGAGGCGTTCCTCGATCATTTCGGTCTCGAAAGCCTCGCCGACCTGCCAGGCCTCGAGGAACTCAAGGGCTCCGGGCTGCTGTCGAGCCGGCTGCCGCCGGCCTTCCAGGTGCCGTTGCCGTTCGATGGGCCGCTGCGCGACGACGAGGATCCGCTGGAGCCGGACGACCAGGGCGAGAGCGACCCGGTGCAATGAGCGATAGCGAAACCCTCGAGGACTGGGGCCCGCGCGGCACCGCTGGCGTCGCCTTTGCCGCGGCGCTGCGATTCGACGCCGTCGATGTGACGCTTGGCGGACGGCCGGTGCTGAGGAACTTCTCGCTGGCGCTGGTGCCGGGCGAGATCGTCTGCCTGCTGGGGGAGAGCGGCTCGGGCAAATCGACCATCCTGAGGGTGGCTGCCGGCATCCAGCGCATCGATGGCGGCACGGTCAAGATCAACGATCAGATCGTCTCCGGCCCCGGCATTCACGCCAAGCCGGACCGGCGCGGCATCGGGCTGATGTTCCAGGATTTCGCGCTGTTCCCGCACCTGACGCTGTTACAGAACGTAACCTTCGGGCTACGCAAGCTCGGGCGAACAGCGGCGCTGGCGCAGGCGCGGCAGGCGCTGAAGCGGGTTGGCCTCGATGACCGTGAAGCGGATTATCCGCACCGGCTCTCCGGTGGCCAGCAGCAGCGGCTGGCGCTGGCCCGCTCGATCGCGCCACGTCCGGGCATCCTGATGCTGGACGAGCCGTTCTCGAGCCTCGATGCGCGGCTGCGTGAGACGGTGCGCAACGAGACCCTGGCGGTGCTGCACGAAACCCATGCGACGACGATCATCGTGACGCACGATCCCGAGGAGGCGATGCTGCTGGGCGACCGCATCGCACTGCTCCGGCATGGCCGGCTGGCGCAGATCGATACGGCGTCGGAGATCTACAACCGGCCCGTCGACCTCAACGCCGCCCGCTTCTTTTCGCCGCTGAGCGAGATCGAGGCACGGGTGCAAGCGGGCAGGGTGGAGACGCCGCTGGGCCCGGTTCCGGCCCCCCGGCATGCCGATGGCACTGCCGTGACGGTGGCGATCCGGCCGATCGGTTCGCTCGACGTGGCAACCGAAGGGCCCGGGATTCCGGGCCGTGTGCTGGCCAAGCGCGATGCCATCGGGATTGACCTGTGCGAAGTCAGCGTTGCCGGTCTCGAGCGTCCGATCCAGATCCGCCGCCGCGCCGATCGCAACCTTGTTGTTGGATCGGACGTATTCCTGACCCTCAACCCGGAACACGTCCTTGTGTTCGCCAAGGATTGAACCTATTTCTCTGCGCTAGTGTAAGCGTAGAGCATTCTTTCGGAGACCATCCATGCACGCGCCAGGGATTTGGGGCATCATCATCGTCGCCATTGTGGTGATCCTGTTGTTCGGACGCGGCAAGATCGCGGGAATGATGGGTGAAGTTGCCTCCGGCATTAAGTCCTTCCAGAAGGGCATGAAGGACGAAGAGCAGAAGCCCGCTGCGCAGATCGACGCTTCGACCACCGTCGAGCCGGCCCGCGAGACCGAAAAGGCCAAGGACGCCTGATCGTCTGACGGCCGCTCCCAGGAGCCAAAACTATGCTCGGCGTCGGCTGGACCGAAATGCTTGTGATTGGGGTCGTCGCCCTGATCGTCATTGGACCCAAAGAGCTTCCCGCTCTGATGCATCGGGTCGGCAAATTCGCCGGCACGATCCGCCGCATGGGTTCGGATTTTCAGCGTGAGCTGAACAAGACCACTGGGCTCAACGAGATCGCCAATCTCCGCCAGTCGGTGACGCAGCCGCTGAAGGCGACTGCCGATGCGATCCGCAAGGAATTCAATACGACGACTGCCAGCGGGCAGGTGCAGCCGTCCGGCGTACTCAAACCGGCTGATCCCAAGGTCGAGAGCGTCGTCGACGAGATCAAGGCCGCCGCCGGTATCGCTACGCCCGCCGCGGCCGCGGCCCCGGTGATGACGCCGATCGTCCAGCCAGCCGATACGCCCAAGGCGCCGGTGAAGGCGGCTCGTCCGGCCAGGATCAAGGCGCCGGCTGACAGCAAGGTCGCAACCGCCGATATTGCTCCGGCGAAGAAGGCCGCGCCGAAGAAGCCGATCGACTCGCCCGCTCCGGTCGAGGCTATCGCGCCGGCCAAAGCCACACCTGCGAAGCGGGCTAAGGTCGAAGCGATTGCGCCGGCCAAAGCTGCGCCTGCCAAGGCAGCGACAGTCAAGGCGACCGCCGCTGAACCCGCCGCGGCCAAAAAGCCCGCTGCCAAGAAGCCGGCTGCTGCCGCCAAGAAGCCGTGACCATGGCCGAACAGACCAAACTCGAAGCCCCCAAGAACGCTCCCAAGACCGATGAGGATGAACTCGCCGGCAGCGAAGCGCCGTTGCTCGACCATCTGGTCGAACTTCGCAAGCGGTTAATCCGCTCGCTGGTGGTGATCTTCGGCCTGCTGATCGTTTTGTTCTTCTTCGCTAAGCCGATCTACGAGGCGCTGCTCGAGCCCTATCGTGTGGCGGTCTTTCCCAAGCCCGTCGAAGTGATCTTCACGTCGCCGCCGGAATGGTTCTTCACGCAGCTGAACGTTGCGTTCTTCGCCGCGCTGTTGATCGGCTTTCCCTACCTTGCCGCGGAGATCTACGGCTTTGTTGCGCCGGGCCTCTACAAGAAGGAGCGGGGCGCGTTCCTTCCGTACCTCATTGCAACGCCCATCCTGTTCGTACTCGGCACCGCACTGGTGTATTTTGTGGTGCTGCCAATGGCGCTCCACTTCTTTCTCAGCACCCAGACCGAAGAAATCCAGCTGCTGATGAAGGCCAGCGAGTACCTTGGCTTCGCCATGACGCTGATCCTGGCGTTCGGCATCTGCTTCCAGCTCCCGGTAATCCTGACGCTCTTGGCTCAGATCGACCTGCTCTCGTCCAAGACACTGAAGTCCGGTCGCAAGTACGCCGTCGTCGCCATCCTGGTGTTTGCCGCCTTCATCACGCCACCCGACCCGATCTCGCAGCTCGGCCTCGCACTACCGCTGTACCTGCTCTACGAGGTCTCCATTCTCTCGGTCCGCTGGGTCGAGAAGCGGCGCGCCAGGGCGCTCGCCGCCGAAGGGATTGAGGCCACTGACGTCGAGAAGACCGAGTAGGGCGCTCCCGCCCTGTCGTCGGGAACGCCTCCCTCGGGGACTTGCGCTCGCACCCCAATCCGGTAAAGCAGAGCCCTTCTCCCGCCGCAGGTCTCTCCATGCTCGATATCAACTGGATCAAAGCCAATCCCGCCGCGTTCGACGCTGCGCTCAGCGAGCGCAAGAACGTGCCGTTCAAGGCCTCCGAGCTGATCGCCATGGACGAGTCCCGCCGCAGCGCCATTGCCGCGGTCGAGGACGCGCAGGCGAAGCGCAATGCGCTGTCGAAGCTGATCGGGCAGGCCAAGGCGCAGAAGGACGAGGCCAAGGCCAACGAGCTGATGGCCGAGGTCGCGAGCCTGAAGGACGCGATCCAGACCGGCGAAGCCACCCGCAAGGAGGCGGAGGACGGGCTGCGCAACGCGCTGCTGGTGATCCCGAACATCCCTCTCGACGAGGTGCCGCGCGGCGCTGACGAGGCTGACAACAAAGAGTATTTTGGGCTGAATGGCTCTCCGGCTACGGCGGCCAGGGCGCGTCCGGCCAAGCCGAGCTTCAGCTACAAGCCGAAGGAGCACTTCGAGACCGGCGAGGCCATGGGCCAGATGGATTTCGAAGTCGCCGCCAAGATCTCGGGGGCGCGCTTTGTCGTGTTGAAGAGCCACCTGGCGCGCCTCGAGCGCTCGATCGGCCAGTTCATGCTCGACCTGCATGTGGACCAGCATGGCTATACCGAGGTGCAGCCGCCGCTGCTGGTGAAGGACGATGCGCTGTACGGCACCAATCAGCTGCCGAAGTTCGCCGACGACCTGTTCTTCACCCCGCATGGCGAGAGCCGGCTGGCGCTGATCCCGACGGCGGAAGTGCCGCTGACCAATTTCGTGCGCGAGACGATCCTCGCGGAAGACGAGCTGCCGCTGCGGTTGACGGCGCTGACCCCATGCTTCCGGTCCGAGGCCGGGTCGGCTGGCCGCGACACGCGCGGCATGCTGCGCCAGCACCAGTTCAACAAGGTCGAGATGGTGGCGATCACCACGCCGGAAGCCTCGGGCGACGAGCACGAGAAGATGCTCGCGGATGCCGAGGATGTGCTGAAGCAGCTGGGCATCCACTACCGGGTGATGATGCTGTCGACCGGCGATATGGGCTTTGGCGCACAGAAGACCTACGACCTCGAGGCCTGGTTGCCGGGGCAGGATACCTATCGCGAGATCTCATCGGTCTCGGTGTGCGGGGATTTCCAGGCGCGCCGCATGGATGCGCGAGTGAAGGGCAAGGACGGAAAAATCCGTCATGTGCATACGCTGAACGGCTCAGGTGTTGCCGTGGGTAGGGCGCTGATTGCCGTGATGGAGAACTATCAGCAGGAGGATGGCTCGATCGCCATCCCGGATGTGCTGCAGCCCTATATGAAGGGCCTTACCTCCATTGGTGCCAAATCTTGAGCAAGAATCGCGTGAGAATTCTCATCACCAACGATGACGGCGTGGATGCTCCCGGCATCGCGGTGATGCGCGAGATCGCGCTGACGCTCAGCGACGACGTGTGGGTGGTGGCGCCGGATGGTAACCAGTCCGGCGCGGCGCACCGCTTCACCTTCGGGCGCGAGCTCGGGGTCGATCAGCGCGAGGATCGGGTGTTCTCGATCGTCGGCGGCTCGCCGGCCGACTGCGTGGTCGCTGGGATGACCCATATCTGCAAGGACCTCAAGCCCGACCTGGTGCTGTCCGGCATCAATAACGGCCAGAACCTGGGCGATATCCTCAATTGCTCCGGCACGGTGGCCGGGGCGCGCGAGGGCGCGCTGCACGGGGCGCTCGGCATCGGCATCAGCCAGGGCGTCGACTATGAGCGCGGCACCGAGATCGACTGGACCAACTCGCGCACCTATGCGGCGCGCGTGGTGAGCCAGCTGCTGCAGCAGGTGAAGGGCCGGGGCGAGGTGTATTTCAACGTCAACATCCCGTTCTGCGCCCCCGAGGACGTGGCCGGCATCCGGGTGGTGCCGTTCCAGCGCTTTGCCCGCTCGCCCATGGCCTATTATCCGAGCGACAATGCCGGAAAATTCTTCATCGCCATCCCCGAGACGCCGAAGCCACTCGATGAAGAACACGACTTCCGCCTCGCCATGCACGGCAACGCCATCACAGTGACCCCGCTGCTGCTGCAGCACACGCATTATGAGATGGCAGCGGGGCTGGACGGGAAGTTGGGGCTGTAGGGCACCGCTCCTCGCGTCGACTGGGATCGAGCGTGTTGCCCCACCCTCATCCGGCCTTCGGCCACCTTCTCCCATCAAGGGAGAAGGCCACGCAACGAACATCGTAGCGCTAGACCCGGGTGCGGACCTCTCAGTTCGAGCCTTCTCTCCTTGTGGTCAGCGGACGAGGGCGAAGCCCTCGCCGCGAGGTGGCCGAAGGCCGGATGAGGGGTATCGCATCGCTTGCGATGCGCGCTTGGAGCGAAGCGACGAGCGAGCCGCCCCCTTAACCCTACCGACTCCTGAATCCCCCCTCAGACGATTTGAGCAAATTGCTTCGCATTTAAATCACTCTTTACCTTAACGCCCTAATCTCACGTCCATTGAGTACCTGCGTAGAGTGGACTGATGAGTAACCGCGTGACCGGTAAGACGTTTAGAACCGCCGCGATTGTGGGCCTGTTCGCAGGTGCCACTGCGCTCTCGGGGTGTAGCTCGCTGAGTGGCCTCGGCTTCGACAGGACGGCGACCGGCTCGGTCAACGCCGCCGCGCCGATGGCGACAGCGCAGGCCATGCCCAAGACGCTCATTCCTCCAGAAAACATTGGCGGTGGGTCCGGTCCTATGCTGGTCGGCTCCAACAATATGGGCGCTCGGCCCATGGCCAGTCAGCCGCTTGGCTCAGTATCGACCGAAGACTTGCCTGTGCTCACTTCATCAGCCAACGGAAGCAATCAGATGATGCCCGCTGCCCAGCCCCTGAGCCCGGTTCCGGCCACACCCACTCTGGCGTCCGCCCCGGCTTCGAACACCCTCGTCTCCGTTCCCTCCGACGCCTATGTGCACGTCATCGAAAGTGGCGAGAGCCTCTACACGGTGGCCCGCCGCTACAATGTCACGGCGCAGGCGATCATCCAGGCCAATGGCTTCTCGTCGCCCGACAAGATCTATGTCGGCCAGAAGATCGTCATCCCGGGCAAGGCCTCGACGCTGATGGCGCTGGGCCCCAAAGGCGGCGCCAAGCCGGAAATGACGCTCGGCGCGCCGCCGTCGAACCTTGCTGCGCCCAAGCCCGTTGCCGTCGCTTCGATCGAGCCCGAGACCAGGGTTCCGGCCGCGACCGTCAAGCCGCTGGCGCCGACCAACGCAGCGCCCGCCGCCGTCGCCGAGGCACAGCCGCTGCAGCAGCCCAAGACCGAACCGGTGCTCTCGGGCGCCGACAAGTTCCGCTGGCCGATCTCGGGCCGGGTGATCACCGACTTCGCCAATTCCAAGGGCACCGGCATCAATATCGAAGCGCCGGAAGGCGCGGCGGTGCGTTCGGCCGAGAATGGCCAGGTGATCTATGCCGGCTCGGGCGTCGAGGGTTATGGCAACCTGATCCTGATCCGCCACCCGAACGGTTACGTGTCGGCTTACGCCCACCTCAAGGACATGAATGTCGCCAAAGGCACCGTGGTGAACCGCGGCGACAATATCGGCACCGCCGGCAAGACCGGCTCGGTATCGAAGTCCCAGCTGCACTTCGAGCTGCGCAAGGGCGCCACCCCGGTCGACCCGCTGCCGCTGCTGGCGAGCTGACGAATAGCGAATAGCGAATAGCGAATAGCGAATAGCGAATAGAAAAGGGGTTGCCGGGCCGCGTGGTCCTGGCAACCCCTACTCGCTACTCGCTATTAGCTATTCACACCGCGAACGCCCGCACCGAGTGCCGGATCTCCAGCGGCTTGGCTGGGTCGAGGTCGACCCAGGTCTTGATGCCGCGCTTGTTGATCGGGTTGGGGCCGGTGGCGACGTCGGTGTGGAGGTCGAAGGCGGAGGCGAGGGGTTCGAGGCCGACGGCGCGGAACTGGCCGTTCCAGGGCTCGCCTTTGATGCCGCCATCGGTGTGCCAGATCATCAGCGTGGGGAGCAGGTCGCGATCCCAGTCGAGCTCAAAACCCATGCCTTCGTCGAGATAAGTGCCGGTAAGGGGCCCGCGGGCGCCGCAGAGCTGGACGTTCTTGTCGGTGCGGGGCGAGAGCGGAATGTGGGACATGTCGACGCGAGCGCCGTTCCTGGGCACCGAGCTCAGGCTCTCGAACTCCTGCGGGTCGCCCTCGGCGGTCTGGCCGGGATGGGTGAGGCCGAAGTCGAAATCGAGCTTCAGCTCCAGCCGGCCGGGATTTTCCGGCATGCGGAAATTGGGGTGGAGCCCAGCCGAGATCGGCGCCTTGTGGCGGGCGAAGATGCGCATGACGAAATCCAGCGCCGGCGCGTTTTTGCGGGCAGTGATCACCCGCTCGACCTTGCGCACGACGGAATCCGGATCGTAGTCGAGCGACAGCGTGACGCTCTCATCGTCGCCGCCGACAATGCTCCATTCGCGGTGCGCCACGGGCCCATGGATGGTGCCGGTGGCCGGCTGGCCGAGCAGGCTTCCCCATTCGGGCAGGTTGGGGCCGGCGGTGCGTCCACCGGTGCCGAAGGGCAGGCCGACGAAATCGCCGGCGAGCACGCGCAGATGCCCGACAATCGAAGCATCATCGACCGTGCCGAGCCACGGCGCCCGGGCGAACGGTTTGAACGGCTTGCCGTCAACCAGGAAGGTGGCGTCGGCCAGCATGGCAGCCGTACTCAGGATGGTCGCCTCGCCATGCGACCATCTCAACTTATGCGACAGGCTCATTATTCCCCTCAGTCCTCGTCGTCGAAACGCGGGCGCATTCGTTGCAGCTACGAGGCTGCGCCGCAAGCCGCGGGGATATGGATAAATGGTCTAGAGCACTTCATGGATCGGAGCGGACAGCAGGCGGTGTCTCCGTTCTTCCCCCCATCCACGGGGTCACCCGGCGGAGGCCGGGGCCCATCCTGAGGTGGTGCGATCTGCGCTGAGGCCGAACGATCTCAGGATGGGTCCCGGCCTGCGCCCACTAGTGTCCGGGATTTTTGTTTGTTTGGGGTGGTGCAAGGCAGGCACCGCCAGGTGATCTGGCATAAAATCGAGTTGCGAGACTTGATTTGGAGCCTGCCATGCCATTTGAGCCTAATGGTTTCC
>NZ_LAJE02000354.1 GCF_000970465.2 Devosia insulae DS-56 | reverse complement strand
TGCGCTTTCTGCTGCTCGCGCCGTCGGCCAGCTCGCAGACGGTGACACCACAGAGTGTCGATCCACTGCAGCACTTCATCGACTGCGCCGGCGTCCTGATCCCCGCTCCGTACATCCACGCCGCAAACTGGCGGCCGAGCAATGTGGGGGCGGAAGCCAGGGCGCTCGGTGCTGCCGGCAGCGGCGACCATCGCGCCGCTGACCCTCCGCCGCCGGCCGCCCCGTCGCGCCCGCTCGGCGGCGTGCGGCGTCAGCGTCGAGCAGATCAAGACCTGGCTCGAAGGCCGCGCCATCGAGACCAAGCAGGTGGCGTTCCGCGGCGAAAAACCGCTCTACCGCCGGGTGATGGGCGAGGGGTTCGACCGTCTGCCCGAGGTAACGCGGCGCCTGCATCGTGGCCGTCCGGCAGTGATCGCCGAGGGCGAGGCGGTGGTGGCGCCGGCCACCAACCCGGTCGCCCGCTTCCTCGCCAGCCGCCTTGGCCTGCCGCTCGATGAGGGCCGGCTGCCGGTGCGGGTGGTGATCGAGAGCCGCGAGGGCCGGGAGCATTGGACGCGCTTCTTCGCCGACCGGCCCATGCGCTCGGTGATGAGTGCGGCGCCCGACGGGCTGCTTGAGGAGCGGTTCGGGGCCGTCGCCATCCGCATGCGCCTCGTGCCGCGCGGCGACGGGCTCGACATGCAGCGCGTCTCCGGCCGGCTCTGGAACCTGCCGCTCCCCGGCATGCTGCTGCCCCGCATCACTGCCGAGGAGCGCGTCGACGAAGGCGGCCGCCACCGCTTCGAAGTCGAAATCGGCCTGCCGCTGTTCGGAAGGCTGGTGGCGTATCGGGGGTATCTGGTGCTGTAGGCTTGGTGCCCGACTGAAGCAGACGGCCCCCTCCCGGCGTCCCCCATAAAGGGGGAGGTGAAGAGTCGAGGCTCTGTCTTCGATCGTGCCAAGTGAACCGACGGGGCACCTCCCCCTTTATCGGGGAGGATGGGAGGGGGCCGTCTGCCTGCGTTCGAGCACCCTAAATACTCGCCTGCACGCTGTGCAGCCCGGCATAGACCCCATCCCGCGCCACCAGTTCCTCGTGCGTCCCTTCCTCGGCGACCCCATCGCGGGTGAGCACCAGGATGCGGTCGGCATGGCGTACCGTCGAGAGCCGGTGCGCGATGACGATGGTGGTCCGCCCCTTGGCGAGGGTGAGCAGCGCCTGCTGCACCGCCCGCTCGCTCTCGTTGTCGAGCGCGCTGGTTGCTTCGTCGAAGATCAGGATGGCCGGATCCTTGAGGAAGGCGCGGGCAATGGTGAGCCGCTGCTTCTGCCCGCCCGAGAGTTTTACGCCGCGCTGCCCGACATCGGTGTCGTAGCCATTGGGCAGTGCCATGATGAACTCATGGGCATTGGCCGCCCGGGCGGCAGCCTCGATCTCGGCGTCGCTGGCGTCGGGCCGGCCGTAGCGGAGGTTTTCGGCCACCGAGCCGGCGAACAGGTAGACGTCCTGCTGCACCACCGCGACGTGTCGGCGGAGCGAGGCCAGATGCACATCGCGGATATCACGCCCGTCGATCCGGATGGCGCCGGCATCGACATCGTAGAAGCGTGGGATCAGCGCACAGAGCGTGCTCTTGCCCACCCCTGACGGGCCGACCAGCGCCACGAACTCACCCGGAGCGATGTCGAGCGACAGCTTCCTCAGCACCTGTGGGCCGCTCGACTCGTAGCGGAAGGTGACGTCGTCGAAGCGGATCGCCCCGCGCGGCACCGGCATCGGCGACGCGCCAGGGCGGTCGGCGATATCGGGCTCGACCTCAAGGATCTCCATGGCGCGGACGAACCCGGTATAGCCCTCCTGCAACAGCCGAGCGAAGTTGGCGAGCCGTTTGACCGGATCGACCAGCACCGCGACGCAGAGGAGGAACGTCAGCATCTCGGCGACGGTCAATTCACCCGACAGGATCCGCAGCGCCCCGACTACCACCACCATGATGGTGACCAACTGGGCAAAACTCTCGGTGCCCACCGAAAACCAGGCTTCCGAGCGATAACCGTCGGCGCGGCTCGTGACGAAGCGCCGGTTCTGCTCGGCGAAGCGGTCGGTCTCCAGCCCCTCATTGGTGAAGGACTGCACCACCCGGATCCCGGCCAGCGCATCCTCGACCCGCTCGTTCACCGCCGCGATCTGCTGCTTGCTCCGCTCCAGCGCCCGGTTCATCCGCCGGTTGAAGTGCAGCGCATAGGCGACGGCAAACGGCGTGAGGGCGAGAATCAGGGCGGCCAGCACCGGATCGATGAAGAACAGCACCAGCATGGCGCCGCCGAACTTGAACACGGCGATGGCGAGATCTTCCGGGCCGTGATGGAACAGTTCGCCCAGCCACAGCGTGTCATTGCTGATGCGGCTCATCAGTTGGCCGGTGCGCTGCCGGTCGTAGAAACCGAACGAGAGTTTCTGGCAGTGCTCGAACAATTCCTGGCGCACCGCGGCCTCGATGCGGGCGCCCATGACGTGGCCCTGGTAGTCGACGAAGAACGTCGCGGCCACTTCGACCGCGAGGATGGCCAGCATCACCGCGCCGAACAAGAGGATCTGCCAGAACGCCTCGGGCGCTTCGGGCAGGGCGAGCAGGCGTGTCGTCACAAAGTTGACGCTGAGCGGCAGGGCGATGGCAGTGGCTGCGACGAGGATGGCGCAGCAGAGATCGGCCACCAGCAGCGGCAGATGCGGCCGATAGTAGGAAACGAACTTCCGCGCTCGCGACCGATTGCGCTGCCGAGCAGCGGGATCGGTCGAGCTGGCGAAGAGGCTGCGAAAGCGGTTAGGGCGCTGCGGGTTTTTCCTCGCGCGCGGGGAGTGAGAAGGCATGAAGCGTGGTGTCCTTGCTGAAATAGGCTCCTTTCTGGTGGGACAGCGTCGCTTTCATTCTGATCTCCCTGGGGGCAGCGGTTTGGGAGGCGGACAATAGGCCGACCTCTCGGCCTCGGCAATCGGGGCACGTGCGATCAGGATGGGGAGTGTGGCCGACGGGCTACAGGGGGCTACAGCGCCAGGGCGGCGTCGCGCTTGCCATAGGCGCGGAGGAACGTGCGAACCCCATTGCGGGCGGCCTGCTCAAGTTCCGTGTCGTTTACCAGTTGGCCTGGTTCATTCGGCAGGTCGGCCCGGATCAGCGCCATGAACTGCCGCGCGGCGAGGTCAGGGTCGTCGAGATCGATGTCGCCGGCGCGGGCCAGGCGGGCGAATCGCGACGAGATAGCTGGCCAGTTCTTGCCCGGACCATAGTCTTTCCAGGTCTCGAACAGCTCGGGATAGCGGCTGCCCTCGTTCTCGATCAGCTTGCGCAGGGCGCGCGAGTTGTCGTCGCACAGGCAATCGCGGGTCAGCCGGATCGCAAACTCGACCAGTTCGCGTCCGATGTTTTCGGGCTCGTCAGGGAAGGTCGCGAGAACGGCCACCAGCCGGGCGCTGCCATGCTCGTTGATTCCACGCACCACCTCGACGAACAGTTTCTCCTTGTCGCCGATCTGGTTGTAGATCGTCTGCCGCGAGACGTTGGCCTCTTCGGCGATGGCGTCGATACTGGCGCCGACATAACCGTCGCGCACGAACACTGCCGTGGCGGCGCTGATGATGGCGCATCGCTTGTTGTAGTTGCCCCGCTGCATGGCAGGGCTGCGAACGACGTCGTGGCTGATCTCCATGGCGAGGATCATAATAGCACTTGACGAATTGGACAAGAGTGTCCAAAAGTCACTTTGACACTAGTGTCCAATTTTGTGGACTCAGGTGTCATTCAAGCGGCAGCTGAACCGGGTACACCGGCGAGGGAGGCAAACGACGCGCGGGGGTGATCCGCGCGCGGCCAAACTCTGTCCGACGCTCGTTGCCGGATCGCCTGCTCGCTCTCAGTCACACAAGCAGTGTTGGGATTTACTGCTATGAACGCAAAACTCATCCGTATGGCCATCGTGCTTGGCCTGTTGTCGGTGATCGGCCCCGTCGCCATCGACATGTATCTGCCGGCTCTGCCGGAAATCGGCGGGCAACTGGGCGTCACCGATGCCTCGGTGCAGCTCAGCCTGATGTCCTTCATGGCGGCTTTCGCTCTGGGGCAGCTGATCTATGGCCCGATCAGCGACATGATCGGCCGTAAGCCGCCGCTCTATATCGGCACGCTGGTCTTCATCGCCGGCTCCATCGGTTGCGCCGTGGCGCCATCGGTCGAGTGGCTGATCGTCTCGCGTTTCGTCCAGGGCATTGGTGGTTGCGCGGCGATGTCGCTGCCGCGCGCCATCGTACGCGACGAATATACCGGCGCCGAGGCAGCTCAGCTGTTCAGCCTGATCATGCTGGTGTTCTCGATCTCCCCGATTCTCGCCCCGCTGGCGGGCAGCGTGGTCATCGCTTTCGGCGATTGGCGGCTGCTGTTCTGGGTGATGGGCGCCGTCGGCGTGTTCGGCCTGATCCTTTCGGTCGTTGCCCTCAAGGAGACGCGTCCTAAGCACCTGCGCACCGAATCGACCATCGGCAGCGCCATCCGCGGCTACGGCATGCTGCTGAAGGATTGGAACTTCCTCGGGCTGACCTTCATCGGCGCCTTCGGCATGTCGGCCTTCATGGCCTTCATCGGTAACTCAAGCTTCGTGTTCATCGAGCACTACGGCCTGACGCCGACCGAATACAGCCTCGCCTTCTCGGTCAATGCGGTCTCGTTCTTCGCGGTGTCGCAGTCCACCGGCATCCTGGTGAAGCGCTTCGGCCTGCAGCGCGTGGTGCGCACCGCGGTGACCGGCTTCGCCCTCTCGATGGCGCTGCTGGCCGGCATCTTCATCGCCGGTATCGACAACATGTGGGTGCTCTCGGGCCTGATGTTCGTCGCCTTCGGCTTCCTCGGCCTGGTGTTGCCGACCACCGGCGTCCTGGCCATGGAAGAGCATGGCGAGTTCGCCGGCACCGCATCGGCCTTGATGGGGACGCTGCAGATGGTGCTCGGCGCCGTGGTGATGGGGATCGTCGGGGCCTTCCACGACGGCACCGCCATCCCGATGGTGCTCGGCTTCGCCATCTGCGCCATCCTCGCCTTCATCCTGACCCAGGTGACGATCCGCACCACGGTCACCCCGGTGGTCGGCGCACCGGCGGAATAACGGCTATCCCATGCAGGATGGTGGGCGCGGGAGGAAACTTCCGCGCCTTTTCTTTTGGGGGAGACGACTGAAGCGGACGGCCCCCTCCCGGCCTCCCCCATAAAGGGGGAGGTGAAGATCCGAGGCTGTGGCTGGATGGTGCCAAACGCACCAGCCCGGCACCTCCCCCTTTATGGGGGAGGATGGGAGGGGGCCGTCTCTATCAGTCAGTTCAGCCCTTCGGCATATCCGGGCAAACATACGGCACCGTCGCCGTCACATACTTCTCCTCGACCGCGTCACTGCCGAGCTTGAGGCTCAGCACCAGCTCGGCGTCGGTCAAGGAGACGATGTCGGCGTTGATGTCCATGCCGTCCTCGTTCCACTTGAGCGCGCTGTCCGAGGTCAGTTCCCAGGCCGAGAGGCGGTGCGTTTCCCAGCAGGAATCCTGTACCAGCGTGCCATCGGAGAGGAAGATCTTCATCACGCCGGGCAGGTCGCCATCGGCCTTGGTCCAGACCCGATCGACGAGACCAGCCTTGCTGGTCTTGGCGTCGGTGGCGGTTTCGGTGGGGGTATCCTCGGCGAAAGCCGGAAGGCAACTGGTGGAGCCGACGCCCCACATGGCGAGCAAGGCGAAGAGGGCGGCTTTGCTGGTCATTCGGCGTCATTCTCCCGTGGTGATCCGAAGATGGGTGCGGCGCGATCAGCGTGCAAGGAGGCACGGCGATTGCGACGGAAATCGGATCATTAGCGGGACAAAATGAACGGCCGATGAGCGTGGGGCTCACCGGCCGTATCGAAGCAGCAACGCGGGTGGGGCTGCTACTCGATGCTTGGCGGCGGTGGCGGGGAAGCTGACTCGCCAGAGCCTGAAAGCAGGGATCCGCGCTCCATCGGCACATGCGTTCCGCCGAGCGGTGCGGCCCTGAACACGATCACATTGCACTTGTCCTTGTAGCAGCCGTAGTCGCAGACGGTGTTGCCGCACTTCTTCGAGCAACCGATCGCGCCACCGCCGGACTGCAGGTCCTTGCCGCAGATGTTGCGGACCTGCGTCTCAGTGACCCGCGTCGCCGCCGAGGCGAAGCCTGGCATGAGGCAGAGGCACACCACCGACAGCAGGATCATTGATCTCGTCATAACTCGGCTCCCTGTGAGGAGCCCCCCGTGCCGCCGATATTGCCGATCCCCGCGGCGCCTTCGCCCTCCGATCGGATAGGCCGTCATGTGCTGGCGAGGCTGGTAAAGCCGGCGAGCAGCTTCACCAGGTCGGCGTGGCGGCGGCTGCCGGTCTTGTCGTAGAGCCGCCGCAGGTGGAACTTCACCGTCGTCTCGCTGATCCCCAGCGCTTCGGCGACTTCCGGCGCGCCGCCGATCTCGACGATGGCGAGCAGTACCCTGAGCTCAGCCGGGGTCAGGCCGTAGGCGCGGATCAGCGCCTCGGGGGCGGTCTCGATATGCAGTTCGGCGCGCTGCACGAACAGCGCGGCAACGGCGGAATAGTTGGTGCGGACCTGGCGGCGGAAACCCGAGCTCAATGGCAGCACATGCGCAACCAGTGCCTCGCCTCCATGGCCGGTGATGGGCAGGGCAATGCCGCGCTCGCCGAGCAGCGCCTCACCTCCATCGTCGAACGAGGCGGCGTCGCGCAGGCACTGTTCCAGTGCGGCATCGGCGGTGACCAGCCGGCCGGACGCGACACGCAGCGGCCCGCCCGGGGCGAGCAGGCCGTGGCCGGCGGCATTGGCATGGACCAGTGCGCCGGTGGCGCCGATGAGGAACATGCCGGCACGGATACTGTCGAGCGAACTCGCCAGTACCTCGGCGCGCGCCGAATGCTGCTCCAGCGCCCGGCCGATCAGCGCCGCCCGTCGAACATGCGGCACCACCAGGTGCATGCGATGACGCGTCGCCTCGTCTACGACACCGTCACGTTCATGACGAAACACCCCGAACATCGAAGCCGAGGTGCCGGAGCGGTCGAGCACGGTGCTGACGAAATCCACCAAGTGCTGCGGCTGCACCCACTCGCGATAGAAACGCGACTGCTGGAACTCGGCATGCGGCATGATGTCGACGGTGGAGACGAGTTCGCCGATCTCGGTGAAGAAGTGCCGCGTGGTGGCGGGATCGAGCTGCACGTAGCGCTCGAAATACAGCCTTTGATAAGCCGGCGACAGGCCGCCATCGTCATAGAGCACGCCGCCCGAACGACTGGTGGGGTCCTTGCTGTAGATCGCGGCGGAACAGCCGCCGACAAATCGCGCTGTTTCCCGCAAGGCATCGGGCCAGAAGCCCGGATCGATGGCTGCGTCGTAGATCTGGCCGACCAGCCCGGAGAGGGCCTCAGACTCGTTCACTATGCTATTCCGCCTGGCCGCCCCCGGCGCAGCGACCTTAGGTCGGGTCGGGAGCGTTTGGCAAGAGTCGTATTATGACTGACGAATACCCAGTGCGCGATCGCGGTCGCGGATGCGGCTGCGGGCCTGCTTGGGCCACAGCTGATAGGCGTCGCCGCCGCCTTCCAGGGTGTGGCGCGCATGCACCGGCCAATTGGGGTCTTCGAGCGCGGTGCGCGCAAAGGCCACGAGATCCGCCTCGCCCTCGGCAAGGATGCGCTCGGCATCATTGGCGTCGTCGATGAGGCCGACGGCGATCGTTGGTACGCCCGCCGCGCGGATCGCCTTGGACAGTTCCACCTGGTAGAGCGGCGCCGCCTTCAGCGAATAGCCGTCAAAGCCGCCTGACGAGCAGTGGATCATGTCGACGCCCAGCGCCTGCAACTCGCGCGACAGGACGATCGAGTCGTCGATGCCCCAGCCACCGGGGCTGCCATCCGTCACCGACAGCCGCACGATCAGCGGTTTGTCCTCGGGCCAGACAGCGCGAACGGCCTCCGTCACTTCGAGCGGGAAGCGCATCCGGTTCTCGCGGCTGCCGCCATACTCGTCGCCGCGGTGGTTGGCGAGCGGCGAGAGGAACTGGCTGATCAGGTAGCCATGTGCGCCGTGGATCTCGACCGTATCGAAACCGGCCTGGTCCGCCCGGCGGGCCGCGTCGGCGAAGCTCTGCACGACGCGCTGGATGCCGGCCTTGTCGAGCGCCACCGGCGTCTGGAAGTTGGGATTGTCGGAATGGCGCTCGGCGCTGGGAGCTTCGGGTACCCAAGTCTCATAGGCATAGTCACGCTTGTCGGCCTCGGTCTCGTCGAAGCCGTGGCGCCAGGCGATCGGCGTCGCCGCCTTACGGCCGGCATGGCCGAGCTGGATGCCGGTTGCGGCGCCCTCGGCCTTCAGAAACCCGACGATGTGCTTGAGCGGGGCGATCTGCTCGTCGTTCCACAGCCCCAGGTCGCCGTACGAGATGCGCGCCTCGGGCGTCACGCCGGTTGCCTCGAGGATAACGAGGCCGAAGCCGCCGAGCGCGAAGCGGCCGAGATGCACGAAGTGCCAGTCATTGGCGAGGCCGTGCTGGGCCGAATATTGGCACATTGGCGCAATGACCGTGCGATTGCGCATGGTCAGTCCACGCACTGTGAACGGCGAGAAAAGCTGGGACATTGGTGGTCTTGCTGCAGAGGAGGGAAGGGCCGCGATGTTGCACACCTGCCGCTCCATCGGCAAGTGCCGATGATCACCATCGCGTGTTAGCGGAACGATGCGCCGATGCCCTCGTTCGGACGGCGAGGGCCGACGGAGTTTTTATCATGAGAACTGCAGTTATTGCCGTTCTGTCGGCGTTGGCGTTGCTGTCGCCCGCGCTGGCGCAGGATGGCGCCGTGCTGACCGGCAAGGATGCCTTTGGCGACTTCCAGAAGGACGCCCCCGGCGTCAAACGCCTGATCGAGGCGAGTGACCTCGATGCACCCAATGTCACGGAGTCGGCGTCCAATGCTCCGGGCTCGGTGCCGATGCCGGATGGCGCCGTCCCCAAGGTGCCCGATGGCTTCAAGGTGGAGATGGTGGCGTCCGGTATCACCAATCCGCGCGTACTGCGTTTTGCTCCCAATGGTGATCTCTTCGTCGCCAATTCCGAGGATGGCGAGGTACTGGTTTTCGATCTCGACGAAGCGGGCGGCATGAAGGACATCAAGCCGAGTGTGTTCGCCGACCAGCTCAACCAGCCTTACGGCATCGCCTTTTACCCCGCAGACAATCCGCAATGGGTCTACATCGCCGAGAGCGACGGCATGAAGCGCTTCCCGTACAAGGCCGGCGACCTCAAGGCCGAGGCAGGTGGCGAGCCCATCCTGCAAGGCATCCCGGCCGAGCATCACTGGACCCGCGACGTGGCGTTCTCGCCCGATGGCAAGACCATGTTCTACTCGGTCGGCTCCGGCTCCAATGTCGGTCTCGATATCACCATGCAGCCCAAGCCCGACGGCGATCTCGATGCCTGGATCAAGGATCACCCGCTCGGCGTCGCCTGGGGTGGTGAAGAGCGGCGGGCCGACGTGCTGGCCTTCGACCCGGACGGCAAGAACGAACGCTATTTCGGCACCGGGCTCAGGAACTGCGCCGGCATGACGGTGCAGCCGGCGACCGGCGACCTCTGGTGCGTGGTCAACGAGCGCGACGAGCTCGGCGACAACGTGCCCTTTGACTACGCCACATCGGTCAAGGACGGGGCGTTCTACGGCTGGCCCTGGTTCTACATCGGCGACAACCCCGATCCGCGCTGGAAGGATACGCCGCGCGACGACCTCAAGGGGCAGGTGACCGTGCCGGACGTGCTGTTCCAGGCACACTCGGCGCCGCTCAACATCGCCTTCTACGACAGCGATGCCTGGGGCCCGGACTACAAGGGCGATGCGTTCGTTGCCTTGCACGGCTCGTGGAACCGCGACACTCGCACCGGCTACAAAGTGGTGAAGCTCGACTTCGACGCGAGCGGCAAGCCGACCGGCGAATACGAGGACTTCATGACCGGCTTCGTCATCGATGCCACCAATGTCTGGGGCCGCCCGGTTGGCGTGGCAGTGGCGCCCGATGGCGCGCTGTTCGTCTCCGAGGATGGCAGCGGCACCATCTGGCGGGTCAGCAAGGCCGAGTAGGCTGATAACTGCCGGGGCGCTCGTGCGATAACGCACAGGCGCCCCGGCTATTTGTTGGGTATTGGACCGGTCGGGCTAAGCCGGGCTTAAGGCGACCTGGGGACACTGGTCCCATGACAGGCAAAGCCTACATGCTCTGCCAGATCATCGTTCTGGCACTGAGCGCCGGTTCCGCCGCCGCGGCAGACGATCTGGTAGCGATCGCCGCAGCCTTCCCGACTCCGGCCGAGCTGGAAGTCGACAGGATCGGCAAGGAGATGCTGGCGGAGGGGATCCCTCCGCGCGAGGATCACTGCGTGCTGGCGAACTTGGCGGCCAGCGAGTTGGACGAACCGCGGTTGATGTTCAGCGCGGTGATCTCCTTGCGGGAGAACACGTGCATCGACGAGGCCGGTGTGGACTCGAGATAGCGCATGACGTTCTTGGGCACGAAGCGCTGGATGTCGCCCTTGACCATCTTGTAGTAGGCGTCGGCATCGGCCGAGCCGCTGCCGTCGACTTCGCCGACCCGGTGCACGCCGAGCTTGCCGGTGACGATGTGCTCCCGGCCGGCGAAGAACAGGTAGGCGCAGGCCGAGTAGCAGTAGAAGTTGCCCGGGATGGCGGTGCTGATGCCGCTGCTGCGGACCGCGCCCGCCAGCTTCAACGCATCGTCGACATAGCCGCCGGCGCTGCGCAGCGCCAGCACCTTGGCATTGGGCCGGGCCGCGCGCGCCTTGCGGAAATCGCTGGTCGCGCTGCCGGTGATATTGCCATCCATCAGGATGTAGTCGGGGCTCTCGAACACCACGAAGGCACCGAACCGCTGGGCCGCCTGCGACGGCGCAAGAGTTATCGCCAGCAGCAATGCTGCTGCTGCAAGGCTAAGTAGGCTTTTCACTGAAGCTCCTCCAGTAGGACTTTCTCAAGGTTAGTATTTCACTAACGCCAAGTGTCCCAATGTGGGCGGAGCGACTGCGAGTTTAATGAATAGTTAACCGCGCTGCGAAGACGACTGCAACCTGTTGTCGTTGCTTGAAAATTCTAGTCGGTGACGGTGTACTGGGTAATCCCATTTGCGGCGACACTGAGGCGTTGGCGGGCCTCGCCATAGCCAACCGAGCCGGCATCGACGTCCCAGCAGCCAGCCGAAACGGTGAAGTTGTAGCTCTGGCCGGAGCCAAGCGCGACGGTTTCGGGCAGGCGATCGAGCCCGTAGGTCGAGGCGCCGCACTCGGAAATGAGGATCACATCGATCACCCTAGTGGTGCCGTTGACCACGGTGATCGTACCAGTCGGCTCGCCCGGGCGGATCAGCTCGCCTCCGGTGATCCAGGCGTCGCCGCTGCAGCCTGCGAGCAACATAAGACAAGCCGCCGACGCGGCCAGGCGAAATACTGAATTCATCACATCCCCCAATGACGAGAGGACGTGCCGCATCGCCTCCCCGGAGACAATTGCTAGCAGAGCGACGAAGCCAGTCAATCAGTCTGCTTTGGGTTGTAACGAGAACCGTGCGAAAGTCAGGCGGCCTGCGGCCGCTGGTGGCCCGATACTTCGGCGCCGGCGTTTCGCTCGAGCGTCAGCAGCTGCAGGGCGCAGACGATGATGATCAGGCCCATCACCAGATAGGCGATCTGGAAATCGATGACCCCGAGCGTCGGCGCGCCGCGCGACATCTGGCTGAGGTTGAGGCAGCCGGCCGCGATGGCGACGCCGAACACCATCGAGAGCTGCTGCGACATGCTCGAAATGGTCGTGGCGGAGCTGCGCTGCTTGGCGTCCACATCGGCAAAGGCCAACGTCGCCAGCGCGGTGAACTGCATGGAGCGGGTGGCGCCGGCGATGAACAGCACGGCCGCCGTCAGGAGGTAAGGGGTCTCTGGGCTGACGAAGCCGCAGGCCGCGACCGAGACACCGGCCAGCACGCCGTTGACCGTCAGGATGCTGCGGAAGCCGAAGCGGCGCAGCGTCGGAGTGGTCACCGCCTTGATGGCGAGATTGCCGAAGAAGTAGATCACCACCAGCCCACCGGCGCTCAGCGCGTCCATGCCATAGGCGACCTGGAACATCAGCGGCAGCAGGAACGGCGTGGCGTTGATCGCGGTCCTGAGGATCGCGCCGGCCTTGGCATCGGTGGCGGCGAAGGTGCGGATACCGAGGGTGCGCAGATCGATCAGCGGATGATCGGCGCGCAGCAGCCAGAACACCGCACCCGTGCCCACTGCAAGGCCGATGGCGATCAGCAGCACCGACAGCCACACCGGCAGCCCACCCTGCACCAGCGCGTCAAAGCCGTAGAGCAGGCACCCGAGCGTGATCCCGGTCAGGATGAAGCCGATGCCGTCGAACGGTCGCTCGGCGAACTCGGTATCCTTGGGCACGATCGCCAGCACCAGCGCGATGCCGATGATGCCGAGCGGGATGTTGATCCAGAAGTTCCAGTGCCAGGAAATGTACTCGGTGATGAAGCCGCCCAGCGCCGGGCCGAGCACCGGAGCGAACAAAGCCGGCCAGATGGTGAGCCCGATGGCCGAGACGATCTCCGACTTCTGCGCGGTCCTCAGCACGATGATGCGCCCGACCGGGAACAGCACCGAGCTGCTGGCGCCCTGCAGCGCGCGGGCAATGGCGAACTGGCCGAGATCCGCTGCCATGCCGCAGGCGATCGAGGTGAGCGTGAACAGCGCAATCGCCACGACGAAGACCCGCCGCGCCCCGAAGCGGTCGGAAAGCCAGGCGGCAGCAGGAATGCAGACCGCCACCGCCAGCATGTAAATGGTGACGCCGAGGCTCATCTCGAGCGTCCCGACGTTGAAATCCTGTGCCATGCGGGGCAGGGCGGTGACGATGATCACCCCGTCCAGAAACTGCATGAACAGCGTGGCGGCGACCACGAGGGCGACGTTACGGGCGTGTGGGCTGAGCGGTGTGGACATGGCGAGGATGCAAATGACTAGTATGGTACCAATACATCATTCGCCGGCCGCGCCTATCGGCGAATAGGATGAGGCGGAGGATTTTGCGCCGGCGTGTCGCCGGCGCACCTCATGCGGGGCCCTCAGGGGCTAACCCTTCACCGCGCCCGCCGTCATCCCCGCCACGATCTGACGGTTGAAGAACAGGTAGACGATCAGTGGCGGGATGGTGATCAGCAGGATGTTCATGAAGAGCAGGTGCAGCGAGGTGTTGAACTGCCCCTGGAAGTTGAACAGCGTCAGCTGCACCGTGACGTTCTGCTTGCCCGGCAGGTAGTAGAGCGGGTTGGTGAAATCGTTGAAGATGGCGACCGACTGCACCACGATCACCGTCACCACCACGGGTTTGAGCAGCGGCAGCACCACCTGGAAGAACAGCCGCAACGGTCCGGCGCCGTCGATGATCGCCGCCTCGTCGAGCTCGCGCGGGATGGTCGCAACGAAGGCGCGGAAGAGCAGGATCGTGAAGCTCAGCCCGTAGGCCACCTCGATCAGGATCATGCCGTGCATGGTCTTGAACATGCCGATCGACTGCAGCACCCAGATGGTCGGCACCACCGCCGGCGGGATGATCAGCCCGGCCAGCACCAGAAAATTGACGATCGCCGTCCAGCGCGACGGTCGGCGCTGCAAGACGAAACCGACCATGGCGCCGAGCACCACCAGCAGCGTCACGCTCACCACGGTGAGGATGATCGAATTGATGAACGCGGTGACCAGCATGTAGTCCTGCGTCCTGAGCACCTCCATCAGGTTATCCCAGAAGTGCCAGCTGGTCGGCCAGTCGAACGAGCGGGTCGCCGCCTGCCGCCGGTCCTTGACCGCCGTGAGAACGATGAAGGCGAACGGCACGAGGAAAACCACGATCGACGCAGCTATCGCGACGCCGCCGAGAATGTAACGCTGGGCGTGTCTCACCGGTCGGTCTCCTGGCGATTGAGCAGCATGGAGAGCGGCACGATGATCAGCGCGACCATGATGAACAGCACGACATTGCCGGCGGTGGAGAGGCCATAGAAGCCGGCCTGATACTGCTTGTAGATCACCGAGGCGATGACGTCGGAGGTGAAGCCGGGGCCGCCCTTGGTCATCGCCCAGATCATGTCGAAGGAGCGCAGGCCGCCGATAAAGCTGAGAATGATGACGGTCGCCGTCGCCGGATGGACCAGCGGCAGGGTCACCGTCCAGAAGCGCTGCCACGGGGTGGCGCCGTCGATCTTGGCGGCCTCATAATATTCGAGCGGGATCGAGACGATGCCGGCGATGTAGATGACAGTGGCGAGCCCCACGCCCTTCCACACGTCGACCAGCGCCACCGAATAGAGCGCGAAGCGCGGATCGGTGAGCCAGCCCGGCCCCTTGATACCGATCGACGCCAGTGTCTCGTTGATGAGCCCTTGGGTGGGGTGCATCATCGCGGTGAAGGTGATGCCGACGCCCACGGTCGAGACCAGCACGGGAAAGAACACCACAGCGCGCAGGTATCCGCGCCCGAAAATGTCGGAGGTGAGCAGCAGCGCCAGCAGCATGCCGAGCACCACCTTGAGCCCCGAGGTGACGACGCCATAGATCAGCGTGTTGACCAGGCCCTGGAACAGGAACGGCTCACGAAAGAACTGGGCGAAATTCTCGAGCCCGATAAAGTCGGCCTTCTGCAGCGTCCACCGGGTCAGGCTGAAGAACAGCGACGCGAAGGTGGGCAGCATGAACAGTACGGCGAAGATGATGGCCGCCGGAAGGTAGAACCAGCTCGGATAGAGCCCCGCCGTGCGCGACTTGCGGCGCGGGTTTGCAATGGGCACCGAGCCCTCAGCGACCGCAACTGCCATACCCGTCCCTCCTTCGGATTTGGCGTCCGACCCAAGGGGCCGGACGCCGATCTTCACATGCAGATGGATCGATTACCAGCCGGGCAGGCCGAGCTGCTGGGCCTGCTTCTTGACGTCTTCGTCGTAGAGCGCGGCGCCGTCAGCGGCCGAACGGATGCCCGAACCGACTTCCACGGTGATCTGCTCGAGTGCCGGGCCCTTGATCGGCGACAGGTACTCGAGGGCAGGGGCGCTGTGGCCACCTTCCTGGAAGTAGGGCAGGAGGTCCGAGACCACCGGCGGCACGTCGGCAGGCAGGGTGCAGTCCTTCACCAGGTAGGGACCGGTCGCGCCGGCAGACTGGGTCTGGACATCGCAGCCCTCGATCGAGGCGACAAAGGCGACGAACGCTTTGGCCTCGTCCGGGTGCTTGGAGGTCTTGGGGATATAGAGACCGGCCGGCATCCAGGTGGTGAGGCCATTGCTGGCCGCATCGTCGCCGGGAATGGCGAAGAAGCCGACATCGTTGATGTGCTCGGGCGCCAGTTCTTTGATGTTGGAGACGGCGAACGAGAGCATCGGGTAGTGCGCGCCTTCACCGGTGGCGATCTTGGTGACGCCATCGGGGAAGGTGGCAGCGGCGAAGTCCTCGTTGAGGTAGCCGGCCTTGAACACCTCTTCCTGGCGCTCAAAACCCTTCATCGCGGCGGGCGTCGAGGCGTACTTGGCCTTGCCGGCGGTGTAGTCGGCCGCGAAAGTCGGAACCACCGCCTGCACGTTGTAGAAATCGCCGAGGACAAACAGCTGGGACGTCCAGGTCTCGCCGAACGTCTGGATCACCGCGGTCTTGCCGGCCGCCTTGATCTTTTCGTTATTGGCCATGAACTCCGCCCATGACTTCGGTACGGAGAGGCCCAGCTCCTTGTAGATCGGGATGTTGTAGAGCATGCCGCCGCCCATCGCGGTGCCGATCGGCGCGCCATAGACGCGGCCATCGGTGCCGGTGACGGTGGCCTTGAAGCTGTCGATCACGTTGGCCTGGAACGGCTCATCGGTGACGTCGACGAGGTTCTGCACCGGGTTGATCGCCTGGAACAGCGAGCCGGCATTGTAGAGAAAGACGTCGCTCATCTCGCCGGTGGCGAGGCGGGTCTTGATCAGGTTGTCGCCATCGGCGCCGCCCGGGCGGCTCTCGGTCTCGATGTCGATATTGGGGTTCTTGGCCTCGAAGGCGGCGGCCAGGGCCTCGGCCATTGCGACCGTCGACGGGGCATTGTCGAACAGGAAGGTCACCTTGACCTTGTCCTGCGCGCTCGCGGCGCCCGCCATGATCACGACGATGCCGGTGGTGGCCAGCGCCGCACGCGTCAGATTGCGCATCAGCATTGATAGTTCCTCCCTTGTGGCCGCCATGGGTCCTCCGGCGGCCGGTTGCAGTTCTTCCAGTCCTTTCGGCTCCTCTGCCGTCAGGGCTTGCTGATCCGGAACGTCACCTTGTGCTTTCCGGGCGCCAGCAGGCTGCGCGCTTTTCCGTCCGTGCCACGCTCGCTGACGGCAATGCCGTCGACATTGGCGTCGGTGTAGTCGGCGGCGAGGACGAGCGTGCCGCTCGCGCCCTCGGGCACCGTGATGGAGTAGGTCACCTTGCCGCCATCGATCTTCCAGCCCGCCTCGATCCGGCCGGCGACCGAGTCATGGTTGGCGGCGACCGGCGACAGCGCCGGAATGATGGTCGGCTCGAAGAAAATGTGCTTGAAGGCCGGCAGCGCCGGATCGGGGCGGAAGCCCGCCACGCCTTCGAGCAGCCACTGGCACACCGCGCCATAGGCATAGTGGTTGTAGCTGTTCATCTGTGGGTCGAACGCCACGCCGTCCTCGTTGAGGGCGTTCCAGCGCTCCCAGATCGTCGTGGCGCCCATCTTTACCTGGAACAGCCAGCCGGGCAGGCCCTCCTGCAGGAACACCGAGCCGGCGAGCTCGGCCTCGCCGATTTTCACCAGCGCCGGCAGCAGCGCCGGGGTGCCGATGAAGCCGGTGCCGATGCGGCCATGGGCGCGGGCCACCGTCTCCTTGAAGTAGCCCTTGGCCGCTTCGTAATGCTCGGGCGGGATCAGGTCCCACAGAAAGCCCAGCGCATAGGAGGTCTGGTCGTTGTAGCCGATGCGGCCGGCAGCGGTCATGAACTCGCGCTGGAAGGCTTTCTTCACCTCGGCGGCGCGGTCGTTGAGGCGCTTCGCCTGGGCCAGGTCACCGACCACTTCGGCCGTCTTCGCGGCAAGGTGCGAGGAGATGTAGAGGTAGATCGTCGCCGCGGCGTCGTCACCGATCGTCGGGTAGGGTTTGGCGAAATCGCCCTGCGGCTGCAGCCAGTCGCCGAAGGTGAAGCCGCGCTCGCCCCAGCCAGCCGGCGGACGGACGATCGGGCCATCGCTGATCGACCAGACGAAGTCGTTCCACTTGACCATCGCCGGCAGCGCTTCCTCGAGGATCGCGCGGTCGCCATAGTGGCTATAGAGCGTCCACGGGATGACGGCGATCGCATCGCCCCAGCCGGTCGAGCCGTAAAAGCCCGGGATCACGTCCTCATGGTTGCGCGTCGGATCCGGCACCACATGCGGGATGGCGCCATCCGGCCGCTGGTCGGCGATCAGATCGCGGACATACTTCACCAGCATGCCGTGGCTCTCGTGCAGGTAGCAGGCGGTGGGGGCGAAAACCTGCGCGTCGCCGGTCCAGCCCAGCCGCTCGTCGCGCTGCGGGCAGTCGGTCGGCACCTCGATGAAGTTGGAGCGCTGCGACCAGACAGTGTTCTCGACCAGCCGATTGACCAGCGGATTGGCCGAGCTGAAGTTCGCCGTGCGGGTGACCGCCGAGCTGATCGGGATCATCTTGATGTCGGTAATCGTCGCCTTGCCCTCGATGGCGACGCGGGCGAAACGGAAGCCAAAGAAGCTGAAGGTCGGACGATAGCTCTCCGGCGCGCCGCCCTTCAGCACGTATTCGACGCGGGCTTCGGCCGAGCGCATGCTCTCACGGTCGAACTCGCCGAGGTGGTTGGTGAGTTCAGCATGCTCGATGGTAATCTTGGCGCCGGCCTCGCCTTCGACGGTGAAGGCGACATAGCCACCGGCGTTCTGGCCGAAATCATAGACCGTGCGCCCCTGAGCATCGGCGAAAGTCTTGACCACCGGCAGGGCCGGCAGTTCGTGCACGCCGGTGGTTTCGGCCGGCAGCAGTGTTGATTTGTCGAACCCGCCGAGCACGCTGGCGCCGCCGCTCACCGGCGCATTCTCGGCGCGAGCGTCATAGTTCTCGCCATAATAGATGCCGGATTTCATCACCGGCGCGAGGCCGCTCTGCCAGGTACCGTCGGTGCCGACGATGAGTTCGCCATTGGCGCCGCGCAGCTCGGCAATGGCGCCGATCTTGTCGCCCCAGGTGTTGAACAGCTGGTTGCGCGGCCACATCATCCGTGAGCGGTACCAGCCGTCGCCCAGCCAGACGTCGATGGTGTTGTCGCCGTCCTGGAGCAGGGCGCTGACGTCATAGGTCTGGAAGCTGAGGCGATCCCAGTAGCTGGTCCAGCCCGGCGTCAGCAGGTCGTCGCCGACGCGCTTGCCGTTGATGAACGCCCGGTAGAGGCCGAGAGCGCTGATCCTGAGCGTCCCGGCCCCGCCGCGGGAGGAGAGGTTGAAGGTTTTGCGCAGGAAGGACGACTGTGTGCCGACGCCCTGATCGACGCTGGGGTGGATCATTTCGGCGACCCAGGCGCCTTGGCTGGATACGGCTTCACCTGCCCGGATGAGCATCGTCTCGTTCACTTTTGCATCCTCCCAAGGGACCTGTTGCGGTCCATCCGGCGCCGCTGGCTGCCGATCAACGTGTGACGTTCTACGTATACCGTTCTACACGATCAGTTCAAGCAGGATTCGCGCAAGAACCGCCAAATTGGCGCATCGGCCGCCAAATGCCCTCAAGAACCGCCAAAATCGCTCACGTTGTGTTGTGGAAAGCGGGTTGCTAGAACGGTGACGGTTCGGGGGGAACTGTGGCGCCAACAAGCAAAACCAATCGGGTGACCATCAAGACGGTTGCAGCCGACGCCGGCGTGTCGGTGGCCGCGGTCTCCAAGGTCTTGCGCGACGCCTATGGCGTGAGCGATGCGCTGCGCGCTCGCGTCCAGGCCTCGATGGAGAAGCTGAACTACCGGCCGCATGCCGGCGCGCGCGCCATGCGCGGCCGTACCTACACGCTCGGCATCCTCCTGCCGGATATGCGCAACCCGTTCTTCGCCGACATCCTTGCCGGGGTGAACGAGGCGCTCGAGCGCACCCAGTACCAGACGATGATCGGCGTGAGCCGGTCGGCCGAAACCATCGAGATGTCGCTGATCGACTCGATGATCGATCGGCAGATGGATGGCCTGATCATGATCGGCCCGCGCATGCCGCCGGAAACGGCGGAGGCGGTGTCGACCCGCATCCCGACGGCCGTGGTCGGCTATCACGTGCCGCAACTGGCGACGCTCGACACGGCCAACAATGACGACGTCGCCGGCGCGGCTCAGGTGGTGCGTCACCTCGCGACCAACGGCTATCGCCGCATCACCATGGTGACGCTGGCCGTCCCCACCAAGAACGTCGTGGTTACCGTGCAGCGCGAGCGCGGCTATCGCGAGGCGATGAAGGAACGCGGGCTGGCCCAGCACATCAATATCGTGCCGGCCGATCAGACAGCGCGCGAGGTGCAGACGGCAGTCCGGCACCTGCTCGAATCCCGGCACCGGCCCGAGGCGCTGTTTTGCTGGACCGACATGGTGGCGTTGCATGCCTTGAGCGTCGCCAAGGATCTCGGCCTGTCGGTGCCCGGCGACCTCGCCATCGTTGGCTACGACAACACCATCTATTGCGATCTGGCGCAGAACAGCCTCACCAGCGTCGACCAGTCCGGCCAGGTGCTGGGACTGCAGGCCGCGCGGTTGCTGATAGAGCGGATCGACGGAAGGCAGCAGGGCGACCATTTCGTCGTGTCGCCGCGGCTGGTGGTGCGCGGCAGTTCGCGCCCACGCCCTTCGTAGTGCTTTTCATCGGCTACCATTCCAGTCAAACATTGCGCGCCAACCGAACCAGATAGAGATCATGCCCTTTTTCGACCTGCCGCAGTCCCAGCTCGACAGCTATCGCTCGAGCGCCATCGCTCCCGCCGATTTCGACAGTTTTTGGGCCGAGACGCTCAGCCAGTCGCGCGCCAAACCACTGGAGGCCGTATTCGAGCCGGTCGACACCGGGCTGAAACTGTTCGACGTCTCCGACGTCACCTTCTCCGGCTTTGCCGGCGACAAGGTGCGTGGCTGGTACATCCGGCCGGCCGGCGTCGCGACGCGCGGCACGGTGGTGAAGTTCATCGGTTATGGCGGCGGTCGCGGCCTGCCGCAGGAGCATTTGCTGTGGCCGGCCACCGGCCGGGCCGTGCTGGTGATGGATACGCGCGGGCAGGGCAGTTCGTGGTCACGTGGCGATACCCCGGACCCCGCCGGTTCGTTCCCGGCGCACCCTGGTTTCATGACCCGTGGCATCAACGACCCCAAGGATTATTACTATCGCCGCGTCTACACCGACGGGGTGCGCGCTGTTGAGGCGGCGCTCGGCCGTGCCGAGACCGATCCGACCAAGCTTGCCGTGGTCGGCGGCAGCCAGGGCGGCGGCATCTCGATCGCTGTTGCCGGCCTTGAGGCACGGGTGAAGGCAGCGATGCCGGACGTGCCGTTCCTCTGCGATTTCCCACGCGCCGTCGGCCTCACCAGCCGCGACCCCTATGGCGAGATCGTCCGCTTCCTCGCCACCCATCGCGAGAAGGCGGCGGCCGCCTACAGCACCATCAACTACTTCGACGGCGTACATTTCTCGGCGCGCTCGACCGCCGCGGCTTTGTTCTCGGTGGCGCTGATGGATGATGTCTGCCCGCCCTCGACCGTCTACGGCGCCTACAACGCCTGGGCCGGTCCCAAGAGCATCGAAAGCTACACTTTCAACAACCACGAAGGCGGCGGCACCTGGCAGGAGCGGCGACAGGTCGCCTGGCTCGACGAGACCCTGCCGTGACCACCCTGGCGCTGGCCTATGCCGACCGAGACGGGGCCAGCGCCCGTCGCCGGTGGGCCCTGTCGCGCGTGCTGATCTACGCCGTGCTGTCGCTGTTTGCGCTGGTCTACGCGCTGCCGGCGCTGCTGGTCTTCTTCAACTCGTTCCGTGATGGCGAAGAGGTGTTCCGCAACGGCATCATCGCCATCCCGGAAAGCTTCTCGTTCGACAACTACATCCGGGCCTGGAACGACGCCTGCGTCAGCGGCATGTGCCGAGGGCTGGGGCCGAATTTCCTCAACTCGCTGATCATCACCGTACCGGCGACCATCGCCACCGCCGTCATCGGGGCGTTGAACGGCTATGTGCTGAGCAAGTGGAAGTTCCCGGGCTCCGAGTTCATCTTCGTAATGATCTTTCTCGGCATCTTCCTGCCCAGCCAGATCGCGCTCCTGCCCTGGGCCTGGATCATCGGGCAGCTGGGCCTGCAGAACAATGTGCTGGGCCTGCTGCTGATCCACACGGTGATGGGCATCTCCTTCGCCACCCTGTTCTTCCGCAACTTCTACGCCAGCGTGCCCAACGAGATCGTCAAAGCAGCACAAGTCGATGGCGCCGGGTTCTGGCGCATTTTCCTCCGCGTCATGCTGCCACTCTCGGGACCGATCGCCGCGGTGACAGTGATCTGGCAGTTCACCCAGATCTGGAACGAGTACCTCTATGGCATGGTGTTCACCTCCGGCGCGCAGCAGCCGATCACCGTGGCGATCATGGGCGTTCGGGCCGGTGGTTCGGCCGCGACAGTGATGATGGCGATCGTGCCGCCGCTGCTGGTGTATCTGATCGGCGGCAAGTATTTTGTGCGCGGACTCACCCAAGGGGCACTGAAGTAGGCATGACGACCAGGAACTACGTGATCGACGAGATGATCTCGGCCAAGGCGATCGCGGCCCGGGTGGAGGCGCTGGCCAAGGAGATCTCGAACCACTACGCCGGCACCGATAAGCTGGTGGTGGTGGGGCTGCTGCGCGGCTCGTTCATCTTCATCGCCGACCTGGTGCGCGAACTCGACCTGCCGGTGGAAGTCGATTTCCTCGAGGTCTCGAGCTACGGCAATTCCACCGAGTCGAGCCGTGAAGTGCGCATCCTCAAGGACTTGCGCGGCGAGATCGAAGGCCGCGACGTGCTGGTGGTCGAGGACATCGTCGACACCGGCTACACGCTCAAGCACGTGCTGGAAATTCTCGCGACCCGCCACCCCAAGCGCATCGAAGTCTGCGCCTTGCTCGACAAGCCGTCGCGGCGCGAGACCAGCGTCAAGGCGCGCTGGATCGGTTTTGAGATCCCCGACAAGTTCGTTGTCGGCTACGGCGTCGACTACGCGCAGCGCAACCGCAACCTCGATCACATCGGTGCAGTGCGGTTCACCGACTAGCTAAGGCCGAGGGGACCGGCGGAGGAGGGGACATGGATCGCACGCTGCTCGCCGCGGTGGTCGACCGCATCATGCCGGCCGACCGGGATGGCGGCGCCATCGCCTTTGGCGCGCTGGATTACCTCGACCGGATCCTTGCCACCCAGCCCAAGCTGAGCGCCGCGATTG
>NZ_LAJE02000353.1 GCF_000970465.2 Devosia insulae DS-56 | reverse complement strand
TTTCAACCGGAAGCCGGCATACGAGCTTTCTGCCTGACGCGTGGGCTCGGAGATGTGTCTAAGAGCCAACCATGAAGCGCTGACCCTGTCTCGAGGACCTGGCGTTGAACCATGCCTTGCTCGGCTGAAAGCCTCGTGCGGCACTGCGCGCCAGCGTCAGGGAGCCCCGTATCGTAGCCGCTCGAGCACGACCTGCTCACCATCTATGTGGATGACAAAGAGCCTGTCGAAGGCGTCTGCCGGCAGGGTACCGATGCCATCCGCCCCAAGCTTCTCGGCTATTTTGCCGACGCTATCGGAGTGGCCGACCACCAGCACATTCTTGCCTTTGAATGTGCTCTGGATTTCCTCCGCCGTCTTGGTGGTGTCGCGCTGCAGCAGCTCCAGCTTCGGGTCGGTCATCTCCCTGGTCGGCTGGGCGGTTAAGGAGGTTCGCTGCACCGAGGACACGAAGATGGCGGAGAGCTTCACATCCGCCAAGACGTGAGCCAGGGCCCTGGCCCGCGCCTTGCCGGGTTCCGTGAGCCCGGCATCTTCTCCCGGACCGTCCTTTTCGGCATGCCGTACGAGGTAGACGGTCGTAACCTCCTGCGCGAAGGCCTGGGCCGACCACACTACCCCGCTCCACAGGGCGACGAGCAACAGCATCCGCAGCAGGTGCCCGGCGATTGAACTACGGATCAATCTCATTCACCTCCCGACGCCGGTACCCGCGCGGCCCTTTGGACCCGGCCGCTACCAGTTCGCCACGTAGCCCCTGGTGTCGACGTGAACGAAGGTCGGGTACTTCCCGATCCCGCCAACGAACGCCGACGAGCTCGCGCGCACTGCCTTGGCAACCGCATGCCACTGGCTCGACGTCCCGGTCTCGCACCTGAAGTCGATGGCATTGTAACGCATGTGCAGGCTCGCGCTCTCGCCACCAATGCAGCTGTTGTAGGCCTCGTTGCGGTAGGCCGACAGGATGCGGCAGCTCGCGCCGAGCCGGTGCCGGATCTCGTCCAGCATTCTCGCCGTATTGGCGATATTGGGCCATAGCTCGCTCGATGGAAACGCGTTCTTGCCGGAGCAGGCGCCGCCACCCGAGTTGCTGGAGCCGAGGAACAGCAACTCATTGGCGCTGAAGTAGCGCAGCCCGAGCGACTGCACGAAGCTCTGGAAGGCCGCCATGTCGAAGCTGGACGCCTCGAGGATCGACACCGTCGACTCGAGCCCGAGGCCGGAGGGATCAAACCCCTCACCGATATCGACGGACGCAAACTCCTTCAGATCGTTCGACTTCTTCTGCGCCTTCTTGTTCGGCGTCTTGAGCTCGATCGACTCGAGAACCGGAGCGCCCACCAGCTTAACCTTTGGCGCCTTGTGTCCCTCGGCGGCAAAGCCATCCTCGAACGACGCGGTGCTCGCTGCTGCTGCAGACTCCATTTCGCCTGCGCCAAGATAGTCGGTGACACCGTCGGCCACCGCCTTGGCGACGCGTCCGATGTAAGCCGCGGTCCTGAGGCGCGCTTCTTCCGCCGCCACGTCCATGAAGCTGACCTCGATCAGGCAGCAGGCCGTGTTGGCATGGTGAGACGACGACTTCAGCACACCAAGCGGCTGGCTCTTCACGCCACCTGGGTGGCCGGCGTTGCGGTCGTTGTGGCCGGTGGCTGCCACCAGTCGCTTCTGCATGGCGCGGCAGAGGTTTGCGGACTTTGCGCTGTGCGTGCTGTCGCAGATCGTCTCCGTCCCCTGCGTAGTCTTGTTGAAGCCGTTGAAGTGGATCGAAACAAACACCGGCGCGGCAATCGACTTGGCCGCCCGGGCCCGATCGGCGAGGCCGAGATTGTGATCGGTCTTGCGCGTCAGGACGACCGTATGCCCCTTGGCGGTAAGGAGTTTTTCGGCGGCTAACGCGACTTCAAGCGTCACCTGCTTTTCCAAGAGGCCGTTCTGCCCAACCGCATTGTTGGGGCTCGACCCGCCAATCTTTGTGGTTCCGCCATGTCCAGGATCAAGAACGATCTTTGCCATTTCTACCCCTCCGAGTGAAAGATCGACCAAATCTAATTCTGAGCACACGCTATCAAATCGCCTCGTCAGTCACAACTGACACGAAATCAGCGCAGCAAAGGTATAGTTTGCCGGTTGGCACTCTTGCTTATTGACTTTGATAAGTGTTGAGTAACCGTATGGGAGCCACTCACGCCTCTGCCACTCGATCGAGCAGTTCCTCATTCGTCACAGGTGACTCCAAACTCGCGGCGAACACTGGGCACCGGCAGGTCCACGATGCTGAGCAACCAGAAGTCGAGCCCAAGTTTTCTGTCTTGCGGGCGCACGCTTCACGCAGGAGAATACAGTTGACGACGCGGGGGTTGTTCGCAGGATTTGGCTGAGACGGTCACAGAGACCACGGGTGGAGGCGCGGCCCGAAACGGTTGGCGCGCGATCGCTCGAGCGCTGTCACGAGCGGTGCGCACTGTCCGCCAGATCCCGCGAGCGATCGCCGATCTGATCTTCGGCTATGACTTCTTCATTTCATACGCGCATGCCGATGGGCACGAATATCCTCGACTTCTGCGCGAGCGACTGGAGGACTTGCCCGCCCGGTATAGGGTCTTCTACGACAAAACCGGCTTCGTTGCCGGCGGGAGCCTGACATTTGAGACGCGTCGCCGCATCCGAATGAGCACGCACCTCATCCTCCTGGCGCGCCCGGCAGCTCTCAATACGTCACACTGGGTCGGAAAGGAGGTCGAGCTGTTCAGCAAACTCGACCGCAACATGTTCACGGTCGAATTCGGTGACCTGATCTCAGGGTTGTCGCCGAGCCGGCCGATTGCTGCATTTCTGCAAGACCCCATAACAATCCGGGAGACACCTGGCGCAAACTCTCCCTCGGAAAGCGTCATCGCCGACCTCAACCGCAGCTTCGAGGGTGTCCGGCAAGAGACGCGTCGTGTTCGGTTCCTTGCACTCGCCGCACTGTTCTTTCTGCTCCTCGCGTCGTTCGCCGGCTGGCAATGGTACGAGGCCGAGTCTCGGCAACGCATCTCCGAAGCCATGCGACTCGATGCCCTGGTTGGCCAACATTATGCAGTCGCGAACCGGATCCTTGCCGAGTGGGACAGCGAATGGGCCCGACAAATCGAGATCGAAAACGATCTCTCCCTCATCAAGGCGCGCGTCGGTATCTCCATCGCCCGGCCTCAACCCGCCCTTGCGCCGCCAGAGGTGGACGTCCTTGCCCCGAACTCGACGTCCGACAGCGGTAGTCTTCCAGTTCTCACCGAGACTCAGGCCTTGCAGCGGGAGAACAACCTTCGCCAGGAAATCTTCGGCATCGGCCAGTTGCGGCGAGCGCTCCTGGAGCAAGCGCTGGCCGAGCGAGCGAATGGGGCGAAACTGCGCATAGAGGCCGACATCGCGTGGCAAAGGGCACAGGCCTACAACAGCAGCGCGCTGACGAGTCGGCAGCCGGTCGCGTCTCCCGATGTCTTCTCTATCGAGGTACTCAGCGTTGGATTCGGCGAGTCCCTTATTCTGCACTATGGCGATCCGGCGGCACCTCGGCTGATTTTGATCGACGGCGGTCAGCCTCGATCTTATGCGCAGTCGCTTCGTCCACGCTTGAGCGCGCTCAAGCGGGCGGTATCACCGGACCTGCCTCTTGGGCTGCAGTACGTCATCGTCTCCAACCAGGATAACGACCGGTTGGGAGGAGTCTTATGGCTGCTCCGAGAGCTCGCGGAGCAAGCAACCGCGGAGCCCCTCCAACTGGAGATCGCGAACCTTTGGTATGGCAGCTTCGGACCCGGCTTCGAGGGTTGGCAGAAGGCCGAAGCCAGGCTGCTGGTCGAGCGACTGGGCATCCCGATCAATGCGCCCTTCTCCCGTATCGTTATGCGCCCTCGGAACGGTACCGTGACTGTCGACATGGGCAACGGTCTGATGGCCACCGTGCTGAGCCCAACAATTGAGGAGGTCACGGACCTATACGACCATTGGGTGGAGCAAGCTGAACGCTCATCGCACGAATTACTCGTTGCACCAGCGGATACTTTCGAGGGTGTCAGCGGCGTGCAGATCGATGACTCACTTGCGCTTCCAGAACGCCCCGCCAACTGCCTGGACGGCAGCATTCCCAACCGTGCAAGTCACGTGCTGCTATTCTCTTATCGCGATAGGACGTTTCTTCATGGTGGGGACGCGTGCGGCTCGCAGATTGAGTACGGTCTTCGTGCAGCAGGCCTGTTGAGCGAGGAGCATCCGACGTTCACCGTGGACGTGATGCTGGTGCCGCATCAGGGCAGTGACAGGAATGTCTCCCCCGAATTTTTCAGTGCAGTGAAGGCGAAAACCTACCTGTTCACTGGTGACGGAACCTTCGGCAATCCCGAGTCGGAGACGCTCCGGATGATCCTCGAGGCCCGCAAAGGCGAGGACTACACCTTCCAGTTCATTGCCCGCGACGGCGCAGACGGTTTCGGCGAACGGCTTGATGCGTTCTTCGAAAATTGGCCCGCCGCGGAGTACGGTTACAAGCGAGTGTTTCGCTCGAGCACACGCGCCGCGATGACAGTCGATCTGCTCGAACGCGTACGCTATTGAACGCCGACCGGGCGTTGCCAAGATCCTGTAAGGCCTCGAGGCAGCAGATTACCCCGCACTCACGAAGCGCGCGCTCCCAAGCCTGGTCAGAACGCTCAACTGCGTCGCGTACCCGATGGCTAGCGCTCCTGGACCCCCATGATTTCGGGCAACTGCGAACGGGCAACTTGGCGCAGTTGCTCGGCCCAGCCCTCGTCGATCCAGCGATAGGGGCGGCGCAGGCGAGTGCCGACCGGGGCCCAGTTGCCGACGGCAGCCAGCAGCTTGTCGAGCGCAGCGTTGGAGTAGCCATGGTCGCGGCGGAACGGCACGATGTGATCGTCCATGAAGGAGCAGAGGCGACGCTCGATATCGCGGGCCGCCTCGGAGTCGGTGATCATCAGCTCCGTCCAGCGCTGCGCGCCTGACGGGCTCAGGCAGGCGACATTGGAGAAGGCGCCGGCGGCGACACCCTCGCGCACGCCGGTCGCGAGGTGGTGGCCGGGCACGTAAAGCGCCCAGTTTCCGAGGTGTTGCCGGGCCTCGGCGTACCAGTCTGCGTCGCCGTCGCCGAGCTTGACGCCGACCACTTGTGGCACCTGCCCGAGGATGGCGGCGAGCTCGGCCGGCCGCAGCACGCGCTTGGCATGTGGCGGGTTGTAGACAATGAGCGGGATAGCGCCGGCCGCCTCGGCGGCCATGGCGAGAAAGTCGACGGCCTCGGCGTTCGAGGGCGGCCACCAGTCGGGCAGGATCACCTGGATGCCATCCGGCGCCAGCGCCGCAGCGCGCTGCACGCGATCCAGCGCCAGGCGCGGGTCGGGCTGGCATGCCCCAATGACGAAGGGCATGCCGGCTGCCCTGCAGCTTTGCGCCAGCAGCTGCTGGATGGCATCGAACTCCGCTTCCGTCTGGTTGTGGAACTCGCCCGCCGTGCCGTTGGAGTAGATTCCGTCGACCTCGGCAGCGATCAGCACGTCGATCTCGGTGCCCAGCCGCATGAAATCGATGCTGTCATCGCCCTCGATCGGCAGCAGCAGGGTCGCCCAGTTGCCGCGAATTTTGCCCCAAGGCGCGTCACGCCGCTCCAGCTTGTTCATCGTCTCCACTCGTAGGACATCCAATATGGCTTGATGGATATCCTACAAGTTGCTATCAAGCAATCAACGAAGCCGGGATTGACCAGCCACCATGATCGAAACGAAGTCGCTGCAGCCGCTGACCAAGCCACAAACGCTGCACGCCTCGGTGCAGGAGAGCCTCAAGGCCTATATCGACGAGAACCGGCTGCGCGGTGGCGACCCGCTCCCCCCTGAGAGCTTCCTCGCCCAGCAGCTGGCGGTCAGCCGCAACTCGGTGCGCGAGGCGATCAAGGCGCTGGAGTCGGTCGGCATCCTCGAGACGCGGCGCGGTATCGGGGTGTTTGTCAGACCATTCTCGTTCGACCCGCTGCTCGAGCACCTCGCCTATGGCTTGCGCGGCTCGCTGCGCGAAGTCGGCGAACTGGTCGAGATCCGCCGCGTGCTCGAAGTGGCGCTGATCGAGAAGACAGTCGAGATGATCGGCGAGGACGACCTCGCCGAGCTGCGGGCGGTGACCGATCGGATGCGCGTTCTGGCCGAGCACCACGAAAGCTTCGCCGACGAAGACAAGGCCTTCCATCTGCTGTTGTTCCGCTGCCAGGGCAACCAGATGCTGAGCAAGCTGATCGATGTGTTCTGGCTGGCCTTCTACAAGGCCTCGGACTTCGTCAACCTCGACAATCCCAACCCGCTCGCCACCTGGAAGGACCATCACGACATCGTCGAGGCGGTAGCGGCACGGGACGTCGAGGCGGCACGAGCGCGGCTCGATCACCACTATCACGGCATTCTGGGGGTCATCGCCAAGAACGGCGAGACCGTCCGCTAGAATAGGGACAACTGGGAGGACGACCATGAGACTGAGGACTTTGAGGTCAGCACTCGTGCTGACGACGACACTGCTCGCCCCTATGCTGGCGCTGCCAGCCCTGGCAGAGACCGGCAAGACCATCTCCGGCGGCTTCGACGTCGGCCCGGGCGGCTTTCCGGGCAATTTCAATCCACTCGCCGCGACCGCCGGCCTCACCTGGCTCAGCGTCTATTATGAGCCGCTGGTCATCTACAACGCCGACCTGACAGCGATCGTCGGCGACCTGGCGCAGAGCTTCGAGATCAGTGCCGATCAGAAGACCTACAGCTTCAAGCTGACCAGCGAGACCTGGCACGATGGCGAGGCCTTCACCGCTGCGGATGTGAAATTCACGCTGGAAGCGGCCAAGAACGGTGACACCGGCAGTGTGTTCGCGGCGCGCCTCGGCGCCATCGAAAGCATCGCGACGCCTGATGACCGCACCGTGGTGCTGACGCTGAGCGCCCCCAATGCCGGGCTCCTCGATACGCTCACCAAGATCATGATGCTGCCCGAGCACGCGCTGGGCAAAGTCCCGCCGGCCGATCTCGCCAAGAGCACCTGGTGGTCGACGACGCCGGTCGGCACCGGCGCCTTCAAGTTCAGCCAGTATGTGACCGACCAGTATGTCGAGGTCGTCGCCGACGAGGATTACCGCGGCGGCAGGCCGGCCGTGGACAAGCTGATCAACCGCTACTTCGAGAACTCGGCGGCCGCCGTCGCGGCGCTGCGTGCCGGCGAAATCCAGTTCACCTATGTCGAGGCAGATGACGTCGCGACCTTCAGCGGCAATGACCAGTTCAAGGTGATCGAAGGCCCGAGCTTCGTCGTCAACTATGTCGGCTTCAACCAGGAAGTGCCGTTCTGGAAGGATCTGAAGGTTCGCCAGGCGGTGATGTACGCGATCGACCGTAAGGCGATCATCGAGACCCTCTACAACGGCGCGGCAACCGAAGCGAACTGCGGCTATGTCGCCGCACAGTTCGTGCCAGCTGGCATCGAGCCCTATGCCTACGACCCGGAGAAGGCCAAGGCGCTGCTGGCCGAAGCGGGCTGGGCCGAGATCAACGGCGACAAGCCGATCACCATCCTGACCTACTACAACAACCCGCTGTCGACGAACGTCCTCGCGGCCATCCAGGCCATGCTGGCGCAGGTCGGGATCAACATCGTGCCGCGTGCCGTGGACTCGCCGACCTACAACGCCACGGTGCTCGCCGCCGAACCAAACTTTGCCGACTTCCCGCTGATTTACGCCGGCCTGCAGGACGGGCCGGAGCCGTCCAACATCAATGTGGGCCTCAACGAATCGATGATCCCGCCGGCCGGCACCAATGCGCTGCGCATCCGCATGCCCGAGGTCAGTGCAGCCTTCGACGCCGCGCTCGGCGAGACCGATGCCAGCAAGCGCGACGCCCGCTACCAGACGGTCTGCCAGACGATGAACGCCAACCTGCCCTGGGCTACCATGTGGGTCGCCAACCGCTATGGCGTCGCCTCGACCAGCCTCGAGCACTTCGTCTGGACCCCGGCCCCGGGCGGCGGTCCGTTCGATGCCGATCCCGAGAAGTGGGATCTGGGCAACGCTCAATAGTCACGCGCTCCCGACCTGACCGGAGGGCGGGTCTGTCCGCCCTCCGCCCCGCAACGGCGTAAGATTGCCCATGCTCACCTTCATCCTGCGCCGCCTTGCGCTCGGCCTCCTGATGCTCATCGCGCTGAGCGTCCTGGTGTTCGTGCTGCTGCGCCTGGCGCCAGGCGATCCGATCGATGCCTATATCGACCCCAATGTCTCGATGTCGCGGGCCGAGATGGCAGCAATCCGGGCCCGTCTCGGCCTCGACCAGCCGATGCCGGTCCAGTACTTCGCCTGGCTCGGCGCGGCGGCGACCGGCGATCTCGGCTACTCGATCCAGCGCAGCGGGGTGCGCGTGCTCGAACTGGTGTTCGAGCGCATCGGCCCGACGCTGCTGCTGATGGCCACCGGCCTCGTCCTCTCGATCGTCCTCGGCATCGCCACCGGCATCATCGGCGCGGTGCGCCGCAATTCGACAACCGATGTCGGGCTCTCGGTCGCCGCCTTCGTCGGCATCTCGAGCCCAGCTTTTCTCACTGCTCTGCTCGGGCTCTATTTCTTCTCGGTGCAGTTTCGCATCGCGCCGTCCGGCGGCATGCTCACCCCCGGCGCGCCGTTTTCGGTCGGCGATCTCCTCGCCCACCTGATCCTGCCTGCAGCCCTGCTGTCGATCGGCCAGGCGGCGCTGATCATGCGCTACATGCGCGCCTCGATGCTCGAAGTGCTGAACCAGGATTACGTGCGCACGGCGCGCGCCAAGGGCGTCCGCGAGTTCTTCGTCATTGTGAAACACGCGCTGCGCAATGCCCTGCTGCCGGTGATCACGCTGATCGGCTCGACCATCGGCATGGCCATTGGCGGCGCTATCTTCATCGAGAGCGTCTTCAACTGGCCCGGCATGGGCCTGCTGATGGTCAATGCCGTCGAGACCCGCGACTATCCGGTGATCATGGGCGCAACACTGGTGATCGGCGCCTGTGTCATCCTGGTCAACCTCTTGACCGACATCACCTACGCCGCGGTCGATCCGCGCATCCAGGTGGCGTGAGATGGTTGCCATCGCCCTCCCCCGCAGCAACGGCCCGCTGGCCCGATCGCTGTCGCGGTTCCTCAGCAACGGCGCGGCAGTCGCCGGGCTGATGATCCTGTTGCCCGTGCTGATCGCCGTGCTGACTTATGATCTCTGGTGGCCCTATGCCCCCAACGACATCGACCTGCGCGCCCTCAACAAGGGCCCGAGCGCGACGCATTGGTTCGGCACCGACGGCGTCGGCCGCGATGTGCTGGCTAGGCTACTGCAGGGCGGGCGGATTTCGCTCCTGGTCGCCGGTGTTTCAGTCGCCATTTCGCTGGTTATCGGCTTCCTCGTCGGCGCGCTCGCCGCGTTCGGCGGTCGCATCACCGATGGCTCGACCATGCGGCTGGTCGATCTCTGCATGACGCTGCCGCCGGTGATCCTGCTCCTGGTGCTCGCCTCGATCGCCGGTACCGGCATCGTCCCCACCATCTTCGTCATCTCGCTGCTGTCCTGGCCGGTGCTCTCACGCATGGTGCGGGCACGGCTGCTGGAGCTGCGCGAACGGGATTTCGTTGTCGCCGCGCGCGGCATGGGCGCCAACCTCTGGCACCTCTTATTCCGGCATGGCCTGCCCAATTGCATCGACATCCTCGTGGTCTACGCCACGCTGCAGATTGCCAATGCCATCCTGCTCGAGGCCGGCCTGTCCTTTCTCGGCCTCGGCATCCCGCCGCCCGAAGCCAGCTGGGGCAACATGCTCAACGCCGCCCGCTCGACGGTCGTGCTCGAACAGTACGTCTGGCAGTGGATGTTCCCCGGCGCCGCCCTGGTGCTTGCGGTACTGGCCATCAACTTCATCGGCGATGGACTGCGCGACGCGTTCGACCCCCGCTCCGACCTCAACTGATCCTCTTCGAGAAAGCCCACAAATGCCTAAGTTCACTGGCGTCGTCCCTCCCGTCGTCACCCCGCTGACCGAGACTTTCGAGGTCGATTATCCCTCGTTCACCCGGGTGATCGAGAACCTCATCGATGGCGGTGTGCACGGTCTCTTCGTTCTGGGCTCGACCAGCGAGGTGGTGTTCCACGCTGCCGCGGAGCGCACGAAAATCATCGAGCACGCAGTCAAGGTGAACAACGGCCGGTTGCCGATCTTCGTCGGCGTCATCGACCCCACCACCGACCGGGTGATCGAGCATGCGCAAATCGCCAAGTCGGCGGGCGCCGATGCGCTGGTGGTGACGGCGCCGTTCTACGCCCGCACCAACCAGGCCGAGACCATCGACCACTTCCGCTACATCCGCGATGCCGTCGACGTGCCGCTGGTCGCCTACGACATCCCGGTCTGCGTGCACATCAAGCTGGAGCGCAACACCACGGTGACGCTGGGCCGCGAGGGCACTATCGCCGGCGTCAAGGACTCGAGCGCCGATGACGGCAACCTTCGCTATGTCATGCTCGACATGGCGGACCGGCCGGATTTCTTCGCCATGACCGGCTCGGAGATCGTCGTCGACAATGTCCTGGGCATGGGCGCGCACGGCGTCGTCCCCGGCCTCGCCAATGTCGATCCGCACGGCTACGTCAAACTCTGGAACCTGTTCCAGGCGGGTGACCACGAGGCGGTGCGCCGGGAGCAGGAGCGGCTCTGCCGGCTGTTCGAGATCGTCTGGATCGCGCAGCCGCGGACCAGCGCCGGCTCGGCCGGGGTCGGTGCCTTCAAGACTGCCATGCGGCAGCTCGGCATCATCTCGACCAACGTCATGGCCCGACCGCAGCGCATGCTCAATTCCGAAGAGACGGCGAAGATTGACGCCATCCTCAAGTCGACCGGCCTGCTTTGACCGCGATGCCCGAACCGATCCTCGACATTTCCGGCCTCACCACGGTCTACCGCATTGCCGGTAAGGACGTGGCTGTGGTGCAGGATCTCGATCTGGCCATCGCGCCGGGCGAGACGGTGGCGCTGGTCGGGGAATCCGGCTCGGGCAAGTCGGTCACCAGCCTCTCCATTCTCCGCCTCCTGCCCCGCATCGGGCGGGTGGCTAAGGGCAGCGTCGGCTTCCGCAGTAAATCCGGAGTGGTCCGCGACCTGGCGCGGCTCGACGCTGACGCGCTGCGCCAGGTGCGCGGCAACGATGTCGGGATGATCTTTCAGGAGCCGATGACCAGCCTCAATCCGGTCTACACGGTCGGCGAGCAGATCGCCGAACCCATCCGCATCCACTTAGGCAAATCGCATAAGGACGCGGCAGCGGCGGCGGTGCAGTTGCTCGCCGATGTCGGCATCCCCGATCCGGCGCGGCGGGCCAAGCAATATCCGCACGAGCTTTCGGGCGGCATGCGGCAGCGCGCCACCATCGCCATGGCGCTCGCCTGCGATCCGGCGCTGCTGATCGCCGACGAGCCGACGACGGCGCTCGATGTCACTATCCAGGCCCAGATCCTCGACCTGCTGCAGCAGCTGCAGGCGCAGCGCGGCATGGGCATCCTCTTCGTTACCCACAATCTCGGTGTCGTCGCCGAGATCGCCGACCGCGTCGCGGTGATGTATGCGGGGCGCGTGGTGGAAACCGGCCGCGTCGCCGATGTGTTCGCCCACCCCCGGCATCCCTACACCATCGGGCTGATGCGCTCGGTCCCGAGGCTCGGCGAGGCCACCCTGCTCAAGCAGGCCGGCACCCCGCTTCCCACCATTCCCGGCACCGTCCCGAGCCTTGCCCGGCTGCCGCAGGGCTGCTCGTTTGCCCCGCGTTGCAGCCACGCGATCGAGGCGTGCCGCGCAGCCGTGCCGCCCCTTCTCGATACCGGCAACGACCAGGCGAGCCGCTGCATTCGCTGGCAGGAGCTATGAGCACCATGGATGCCCCCCTGCTCTCGGTTCGCGCCCTGACCAAACACTTCAAGCCCTCGGCCTTTTCCCGCGGCCCGGTCGTGCGGGCGCTCGAGGACGTGTCGTTCGACGTGCCGCGCGGCAGCGTCGTGGGCCTGGTCGGAGAGTCGGGCAGCGGCAAGACGACGATCGGCCGCTCGATCCTGCGGTTGGTCGAGCCAACCTCCGGCGAGGTCCGCTTCAACGGCACCGATCTGACAAAACTCTCGGCCGCTGCGCTGCGCAGGCAGCGCCGCTTCATGCAGTATATTTTCCAGGACCCGTTCGCGAGCCTGTCGCCCCGCATGACCATCGGGCAGATCCTCACCGAGGGGCTGGAAATCCAGGGCGGACTTAGCCGCGAGGAACGACGCGACCGCGCCCACCGGGCGCTGGCGGCGGTCGAACTCCCCGCCGACGCCTTCAACCGCTATGCCCATGAGTTCTCCGGCGGCCAGCGCCAGCGCATCGGCATCGCCCGGGCTCTGGCGCTCGAGCCGCAACTGATCGTGGCCGACGAGCCCGTCTCGGCGCTCGACGTCTCGATCCAGGCGCAGATCGTCAACCTGCTGCGCGATCTGCAGCAGCGGCTTGGCCTCACCATGCTGTTCATCTCGCACGACCTGGCCGTGGTCGAGTACATCTGCGACACGGTGATCGTGCTCTATCTCGGCCGGATCATGGAGATCGCCCCTAGCGCCGAGCTCTACGCCCGTCCGCGCCACCCCTATACGCGGGCTCTGCTCTCAGCGATCCCGTCACCGGTCCCGGGCAGCAAGCGACAGCGACAACTGCTCACCGGCGACATCCCCAGCCCCGCCAACCCGCCTTCCGGCTGCGTGTTTCGAACGCGCTGCCCATATGCCATCGACGCGTGCGCAACTGCGGTGCCGCCACTCGAGGCGGTCGGACCGGGCCATCTGAAGGCCTGTATTCGAGACGATCTCCACCCGTAAACGTCCCGCGGCGGCATGGTTGGGCACGTATCAAGTGTCGCGCGCGGCGTACGCATCGGCAGGACGACAACCCTGACGACAGACTTCGCCTCGTGCTTGCGCTAGGGTGCGCAGATGAGCAAGACAACTGTCGGCGAAGCTGAAGATCGCGCGGCGATCATTGACGTGGCGAACCGCGCCCGCGTCGCCCTTTGGACGCAAGACTTCGAGGCCTACGCATCTTGCTTCGTCCATGCGGATTACGTCACCCGATGGCATGCCTCGCCGTCCATGGGCATATTCAGGCGCGAAGGTTGGGACGATATTGCGGCGCGCGTGCGGAAGACCTTTGAGGATCAGACCATGCTTATCGACCGATACGCCCACGAGGCGACGATCGAGAACCTGAGGCTGCGCATCCAGGGGGACATGGCATGGGCCACCTACGACCAGACTTACCCTTCGGTCGACAAGGATCAACTCTACTACTTCGGTGGCGTCGGCCACGAGGTCAAGTTCCTCGAAAGGCACAACGGAACGTGGTTGATCGCGTTCGCAGGCGTGATGCATGGGAATGTTGGTCGTCACGATACGCCAATTCTGCAGGTCACCGCCGATGGCTACGTGACGTGGCAGGGGCCTGCCGCATCCGTCATCCTCGAAAAGGACGACGACCTGACGATCCGGAATGGCCGGGTGCGCTTCCGCGACACAAAAGCTGACAAGAAATTGCAGGCAGCTCTTCGCTGGGCCGCCGCCCGTGACACCAGGTTGGTTCCTCAGCGCGGGACACTCCCGATCGTCATCGAGGCCGGAGAGGGCCTTCCCGCAAAGGTCTACTGGGTTTTTGCCGAAGGCGGAGGGATCGTCGTCTGTCTTCATGTTCCGGGCATCGACCAGGAGCGTCTTGAGGTCGCGGCGGCTATCTTCGGCCTTTCGCCGGCCCAGAAGCATGTCGCTGGCCTTGTCGTCGAAGGTCTCTCGCTTCCAGAAGTCGCGGAACGGTTGGCCATCACCACAAACACTGTTCGGACTCATCTGAACCGTGTCTTCGAGAAGACCGGAGTTCGAACGCAGCCGGCGCTGGTGCGGGTACTACTGTCGTCAGCGCCTCCGGTCTAGTTCCCGCGGAACCTCGCGTCTCCCTGAGTGCCCCCGTCAACAATTGCCACTCGCATGTCGTCCGTTTGGAGGACGTGTCGCCGTCATAGCTTGCAATGACAAACTCCGCTTCGGCTTGCCCCTATCGTGCCGACCATCGAAACCCGATGGAGACCATGATGGCTACCAGAGCTCCCGACCTGCCCCGCGGCAGGACCATCATCCACCGCCCGTCCCTTGGCCTGCTTTCGCTCTTTCTTGCGACCTTCTGCATCGGAACGACCGAGTTCGTCATTGCCGGGCTTCTGCCGGAGATATCGCGCGATCTTACGCTCACGATCCCGACGGCCGGCTATCTGGTGACTGCCTACGCCTTGGGTGTAGCAGTCGGCGGCCCCATCATCTCGATGCTGACCTCTCGGTTTCCGCGGAAACCGATGATTCTCCTGCTCATGGGCATCTTTGTCGCCGGCCACCTCTTTGGAGCACTAGCGACCAACTACCTGATGCTCATGACCGCGCGGATCGTCATTTCCTTTTCGCATGGCAGCTTCTTCGGGCTTGCTCTCGTTATCGCCGCGTCGCTGGTATCCGAGGAGAGGCGCGGTAGAGCCGGCGCCCTTGTCTTTGCGGGCATCACCGTTGCCAACGTACTTGGAGCACCGGGCGGCACCGCCATCGGCAATGCGCTCGGCTGGCGCGCAACGTTCTGGATTATTGCCGGGATCGCCTGTCTTGCGGCGCTGTTCATGGCACGCTCTTTGCCGGACGACAGCGCCAGGCATGAGCGGTCAAACTTGCGAGATCAGGTCCGCGTCCTCGGTCGGCAGATGGTGTTCACATCATTCCTGATGATGGGCCTCCTGACGGTCGCCGTCTTCACCACATTCACCTATATCGCCCCCAGCCTGATCGATGTCACTCGGGTCGCTCCGGACATGATCGCATGGATTCTGCTGGGGTTTGGTGTCGGAGCAACGGTCGGTGTCTTTCTCGGCGGGCGGCTGGCGGACATCGCGCCGGGGCGTACGCTGATTGCTGGGCTTTTGCTGCAGAGCCTTGCCTTCGTTGCCCTGTTTGCATTGAACCGAAGCCCACTCGCGATGGTCGTCCTGTTGCCCATCTGGGGTTGCGTGAACTTCATGTCCGGGCAGATCTTGCAGGCCAGAGTTCTGAAGGGCGCTGCGGCGGCCCCCGAACTCGCCTCGACATTGATCTCGTCGATGTTCAATTTCGGCATCGCCGGCGGGGCCACCTTGGGGGCGGTGACACTTACCAGCGGCCTGGGATATGCCCAGTTGCCATTGGTTGGCGCAGGAATTGCCATCGCAAATACCGCTTTGGCAATCGTCGTGACCCAACTCGACCGCAAAGCGCTCGTTCCGCCTTCCGCGGCGCCGGAAAGTGCGTGACTGCTGCAGCGGCAAGGCCCACGCGGTAGTGCCACGTTCGAATAGCCCGTTGCCGCAGCTGAGGGACATGGCCCGATCACTCTCCGAAGGACACGCCTCCCAGCCAGCCAGTGTCAGGCCCAGTGTGAAATTCACCCCTGATCTTCACACTCGAGATACTGCCGAGCACCCGGCAGATTTCAGCGCTCGTCGCCGGCCGGCCGTCCAGCACCCACCCGCCGGTGGTATCAAGGGCAAAACTGTAGTCCGTCCAATCCATCCCAGGCGCAGTCCCAGTCTCAACTGTGATGCTCGAGCCGTTCTTTGCTTCGATCACGACGTCGGCGGACTTGAAGAATTTGGTGACTTCTGTGACCCGCAGACGGTAACTCAGCCGGCTGCCGAACAAGCCCGAGTGGTCGCCAAGGTAGTTGGGTGGCGCCTGGAAATACCACACTGAGCTGTTCTCGAGATCGGTTCCGGCAATGCTGCCGGCAACGAACTCGGCCTCGGGCCCGGCGTCGCCGGCCAGCGACCAGCCCTCAGGACCGCTGCCAAACGTGCTGGCGACGCGCCGTCTGGGACCTGCCCCGGGGATGCACGACTCCGGCAGCGGCTCCGGGGGGGAAACCTCATCGTCGCAGGGTTCGGCCATACCCATCACGCACACCGCGATGGACGCGACGCTGACACCCTCGCGACCACGATCATACATGCGGATTTCGTAGCGTCCCGCAGCATCGGGGTTCAAAGTAACGACACCTTCGTGGCCATCCGGGCCAGTCCCGGGCAACGCGACATTGGACTGAGCGAAAGCGGTCGGCTCGGCGATCTGGGGCGGCATGACCACAGGGGCCACGCCTGGCTCAACGAGAGCAATCCACGCCCCCTCCCGGGCGTTGGAGGGGGCCCGGTAGGCGACCTCGAAATCCACGCCGACACGCAGCTGTTCCGGATCCCCCGCGAGCCTCAGCAACGGCGTCGCAAAGGTCAGGTCGTGGGCGGTGTCGAGGCCCGTTTCGCGGGCAATCCAGGTACCGTCCGCCGATAGGCGCGCAACCGTCGCCGGATCCGCATCATAGCCATCGTGAAGCTCCCATGCGCCGTCCGGCCGCACCTCGAGTCGCAGCTTCACCGGCGCATCGGCCTCGCCGATGACAGCGCGGGCAAGCCTGGACACCTGAGTACTCGGTGACCCGCCACTGAGCTGGAGCGGTCCGTCGGCAAAACCGAACCGCGTGGCCAATAGCCGTTCGCTGAAGTTCAACCGGAGCCATACGCCTTGGGCGAGCTGCCAGTCGCTCAGCACAATTCGGGAACTGTCGGTCACGGTGAGCCGGCGGCCGGCGTCCTCCTCATCACGCTTCGCCACGGCCTGACCGAGGGCAACGGTAAGTCCCTTCTGCACTTCGCGATGCATCTGGAGGATGAAGCTGACCGTCTGCAGAGCACGCTGACGAACGAACCACTCGAGCTCGATCCGCGCGAGATCCTCGAAGATGGCCTGAGCTTCATTGCGGATCGGTTGCTTGAGGCCCTCCTTTGCGGCGGTGATCAGCAGCCCGGCGCCGACGCCCTTGCCGACTTCGAGCCAGAACGCGCCACGCCCCAATGTGACAAACAGGCCATCGACAAGCGTTGGATCGGCGACTCGCCGCATCAGCGTCGCAAACTCGGCGGCCTCCTGCCGGGTCGTGCCGCCCAGCGCCTTGTAGACACCAAGCAGCGTGGCGTCTTCTCTTCCTGCCAGCGAGAGCGCGAGCTTCTGCCAGCCGGTATCGACGCCGGCCTCAGCGGCACCCCGGAAGTAAGGTACAGCCGCCTGTGCCACATTTTCCGCAAGCCCCTGATAACCGATCCCAAAGGCGTTCTTGACGAGCTCAGCCTTCTCTTCGGCGTAGAGGGCGGTGCGGAACCCGCCGAAAGGGTTGGGCCGCGCTCCGGGCGCCCCCGCATCCAGGACGCCAATTCCGACGCTGCTGGAAAGCCGCTCCCGGGCAGCGATGATGTCGTCCGAAACTGTCGGCAGCGAACTTGCCGGCGCACCCTTGTAGATCGCCTCAGCCGGCCGGTAGATCGCCTCGAAGGCGAGCGCCGCAGGCCAGCCCGGGCCCGCCATCGCAACCCCAACTCCTACATCGCCGAGTTCGAGCAGGATGTTGGCGGCCGTCGCGACACCGGCGACGTTCGAGATGTAGTCGGCATTCCTTGACTGCCACTTCTGGTCAGCGGCAATGAACCGGGCCTCGGCTGCGTCGAAGCTACGCTGGAGCGTTGCGATCTGGATTTCCAGATCCTCCAGCGAGGCGATGAGCTGGCCGATGACCCGGTCGTTGATCTCGTCGGCCCGCGGGGAACTCCACCCGGCGTCGTAGATCACATCGTCCTCTCCGTCCCGGGGGTCGGTGAAAGTGATCGCCACGCCGGACAGGTACACCGGGGCAAGCGCTTGTCGATAACGCGCCAGGATGACCTGCTGTCGCGCTGCTGCGGCTTGCTGGCGGCGCTCGGCATCGAGGATCTGTGCGGCGAGCAAATCACGGCGACTGACAGCCTCGTTGACACGTCGGCCCAACATCACCGCCGCGACCCGGATTTCGCCAAGCCGATTTCGCTCGAGTGTCGCAAGGTCACCGCTGAGCTGCTTCCGCGCGATGGCCTCATCGAGCGCCAGAGCCTCGTCGATAGCTGCCGACAGTTCAGCTTGCGCTGCAGACAGCGTCCTGCTGCTGTCTGAGAGCAGCGGCGCCAGTTGGGCCGCTCTTGCTTCCGAACTGTCCGTCACCTCCGTCAGTTGCAGCAGCTCGGCCCGGATCTGCGTGGGGGACGTGAAGGCGTCCAGCGCGAACGCCGGCAGGGCGGCCATCGCCGCAAGAGCCGCAATGAACACTATCCGTCCACGCATCGCCGACCCCGCATCAGGCACCGGTGAGCCTACGCCGGCGTCGGTCGGCAATCAATCAAGACGCGCGGACGCGCGGTTGAGATGTCGCCGGGCGGGCAACGGCTATCCTGCCCGAGCATCGCAGCCCGGGTGAATGTCTGACTTTCGGCGAACTCGCAGTGACGTCTGCCGAGCAAGCAGATGCCGGCAAACGCGACGGCCATCGTGCCTATCGTTGTCGTGAAGATGGGGCTGCTAGCCGCGGATCATGCGGGGAGTGAATGGCGGAGAGGGAGGGATTTGAACCCCCGATGGAGTTGCCCCCATGCCGCATTTCGAGTGCGGTGCAATCGACCACTCTGCCACCTCTCCGCGAGGTCGAACACGCGTTACCGCGGCTGGTCGAGACGGGCGGGCTTATGGCATAGCATGATCGAGGCTGCAACACTCTTTGGCTCGCTCGCTGCATGACTCTTCCGCTCTTCGTCTATGGCACGCTGTGCGACCCCGAACTGCGCTCGGCAGTGCTCGGCCGGATGCTGCGGCCCGAAGCGGTGCATGCCGCCCGCGCCCCGGGCTTTCGCGCCGTGCACTATCCCGGCCGCGTCTATCCGGCGCTGCTGCGCACGCCGGGCGGAACGGCGGACGGGCTGCTGCTGTTGGGGCTGACGCCATTCGAGCGCGACCTGCTCGACGCCTTCGAGGGCGACGAGTATCGTCGCGCCCCGATCGCCGCCATGCTCGAGGAGGAGCTGCACGAGGCCGATGCCTACCTGCCGGCGATCGCCATCGCCGCCGACGCGCCGAACTGGACGCTGCAGCGCTGGCAGGCCGAGCACAAGCCGCGCGTCCTCGCGACAGAAGCCGCCACCGCCGATGAACTGCGCCAACGCCTGATCGCCATCCGCCCGCATTAAAGATCAACGCCCCCGGAGTGACCATGCCGAACCGCCGTGCCGCCATGCTGGGTCTCGCCGCCCTGCCACTCGCCGCCACCATCCGTCCGGCGCTCGCCGCAACCCCCGACACCCTCTCGACCTCGGCCGGCGACGTGGCCATCTACCCGATCCGCCATGCCAGCCTGGTACTGAGCTTTCGGCGCTGAGACGCTGTATATCGATCCGGCCAATGGCCCGGCGCTCTATGAGGGTTTGCCGCCGCCCACCGGCATCCTCATCACCCATGGCCATGGCGACCATTTCGATGTCGCCACGCTCAACGCCATTGCCGGCGACAGCGCCCCGATCCTCACCTCCGAGGAAGTACTGGCCCGCCTGCCCGGCGCGCTGAAGCCGCGCGCCACCGCCCTGCCGAACGGCGCCAACGGCGAAATCGTCGGCCTGCCGGTCGAGGTGGTTGCCGCCTACAACACCACCGAGAACCGCAAGCGCTATCACCCCGAGGGCATCGGCAACGGTTATGTCATCGGCTTCGGCGACAAGCGCGTCTACGTCGCCGGCGATACCGAGGACACGCCCGAAATGCGGGCCTTGACCGGCATCGACCTCGCCTTCCTGCCGATGAACCTACCCTACACCATGAGCCTCGAGCAGGTCGCCTCGGCGGTCGCCGCGTTTCGCCCGGGCATCGTCTATCCCTATCACTATCAGGGTGGCGATCCGGCCAAGCTGGCCGAACTGGTCGGCGATGCCGCAGAAGTCCGGCTTGCCGCCTGGTACTGAGCCGAACGGAGCCGGCCCGCGCGGCCTTGACTCCTGTCGGATTCTTGACGATAAGGCCGCTCGAATTGCGTGCGGCGTTTGCTGCGCGCATTTTTGATTTGTTCAACCGCTGTCCGAGGCCGCCGCCGATATCACTATCGGCAGCCTATCTCGAAGCCCGCAGGATCAGGCATCGCCTGCGGCGCCACAGGGCGCGATAACGAAGAGGTCCGGGAGTTCCCCGGGACGACAATGACGTTTGCAGTGATCAAGACCGGCGGCAAGCAGTACAAGGTTGCCGCCAATGACGTGGTGAAGATCGAAAAGATCGACGCTCAGCCGGGCGACGTGGTCACCTTTGACCAGGTCCTGATGGTTGGCGACGGCGACGCGGTCACCGTTGGCGCGCCGCTCGTGGAAGGCGCCCTGGTCGCAGGCCAGTTCATCGCCACCGAAAAAGAACGCACCATCATCATCCTGAAGAAGGAGCGCCGCCAGCACTACGATCGCCGCAACGGCCATCGTCAGCGTCTGTCGACCGTGCGCATCACCGAGATCCTGACCGGCGGCAAGAAGCCGACCACCAAGGTCGACGAGATTGCCAAGGCCCGCGCCGAAAAGCGCGCTGCCGCCGCTGCGGCTTCGGCCACCGTAACCGAGGCCCCCAAGGCTGCTGCGAAGCCCGCCGCGAAGAAGGCCCCGGCCAAGAAAGCGACGACCAAGGCAGCCCCGGCTGCTGAGGCGACCGAGACCAAGGCTCCGGCCAAAAAGGCTGCTGCTCCCAAAAAGGAAGCTGCGCCCAAGGCCGAAAAGCCCGCTGCAGACAAGAAGCCGGCGGCCAAGAAGGCCGCTCCCAAGGCTGACAAGGAATAAGGAGCGTAACCCATGGCACATAAGAAGGCAGGCGGTTCCTCCCGCAACGGTCGCGATACGGCTGGCCGACGTCTCGGCGTCAAGAAGTTCGGCGGCGAAGCTGTGATCGGCGGCAACATCATCATCCGTCAACGCGGCACCAAATGGCATCCGGGCACCGGCGTCGGTATGGGCATCGACCATACCATTTACGCCCTTATCCCGGGCACCGTGGCGTTCAAAACCCGCGCCAACGCCAAAGTCTACGTGTCGGTACTCCCGGCAGCAGAAGCAGCAGAATAACCCGGTGAGGCCTAGCAACCCCTGCCGGAGACCAGCTCCCCGGCAAGGCGACTAGGCAGTCGACCGCGCGAGAAGATCCAAGGGGAGCCGGAATCCGGTTCCCCTTTTGTCTTTTTCGTCGTGAGGGCGGCTGAAAATGAGACTGTATCTGAGCTCCTACCGGATCGGCGACCGCGCCGGTTCACTCCTCGCGTTACTCGGCAATGGCCGGCACGCCGCCATCATCGAGAACGCGCTCGACAACATTTCCCCGGCGGCGCGCGAGCTCTATCGCAACGAAGCCTATGACCCGGTCTCGGAGCTGGGCTCGCTCGGCATTGTCGGCACGCCGCTCGACCTGCGCCAGTATTTCGGCGATCCCGAAGGTTTGCGCGCCCGGCTCAGCCAGTTCGACCTCTGCTGGGTCACCGGCGGCAATGCCTTTGTGCTGCGCCGCGCCATGAAGCAGTCGGGATTCGATGACGTGATTGTCGACATGCTCGACAATGACGAGATCGTCTATGGCGGTTTCTCGGCCGGCGCGGTGGTGGCGGCGCCGAGCCTCGAAGGCATTCATTTGATGGATGACCCCGACGAGGCGCCCCGGGGTTACGACCGTGAAACCATCTGGGATGGCCTTGGGCTGATCGACCACGCCATCGTGCCGCACTACCGCTCGCCGCATCCCGAAAGCGCTGCGGCCGAACGGGCTGTCCGGCACCTCTGCAGTCGAGGCCTGCGCTATCGCGCGCTACGCGACGGCGAGGTGATCGTGTGGACCGAGAACCGCATGGCCTCGGTCGAGCTGAGGCAGAGGATCGCGTGATGACAACGCTCGAGGATGACGACGACTACGTGCCCCGGCGGCGGACCCAGTTGATGGGCCCCGCCGCCCAGGCCAAGGCGCTGGCCGAAGCCACCGCGAAACTGGCGGCCCGCCGCCAGCGCGATGCCCTGCCGCATCGCATCGAGACCCCGCGCCTGGTGCTGCGCGCCCCGATCCGCGGCGATGTGCCCGATCTGGTGAAGCTCGCCGACAACAAGGCGATCGCCGACAAGCTGTCGCGCCTGCCGCATCCCTATACAAGGGCTGACGGCATCGGCTTCATCGAGATCATCGCCCAGCGGCCCGACGAGCGGCCTTATGCCATTACGCTCAATGACCAGTTCATCGGCGTGGTCGGGTTCACCTTCCACGAGGGCCAGTTGCCGGAACTCGGCTACTGGCTGGGTGAGCCTTATTGGGGCCGCGGCATCATGAGCGAGGCGGTGAAGGGCCTGGTCGAAGCCGCCTTCGGCACGCGTCTGTTCCCACGCCTTAAGGCGCGGGCGCTTGCCAGCAACGACGGCTCGCTCAATGTTCTCGCCAAAGCCGGCTTCATCCGCACCGGTGACGGCACCGACCCAGCCGGCACGCTGAAGGACAAGCCGATCGTGTTCTTCGAACTGGAGCAACCGAAGTGGAGCTGACTGAGATGGTGGCCGGCGCCAGTGCGGGATGGACACCCCCCACCCTGTCCCTCCCCCGCAAGGGGGGAGGTGACCGGCGCTC
>NZ_LAJE02000352.1 GCF_000970465.2 Devosia insulae DS-56 | reverse complement strand
CCATTGTTCAACCATGCGCCGACGAGGGTGGGCGGCGCTAAGGGATTGGCAAACTCCCGCGCCGTAGCGTCCGCCTGACGTGGAGGGGATGATGGCGCAGCGCGATGCAGGCACACTCGGTTCGGCTCGTGGAGCCGACGATGTTGCCATGGCGGAACTCGACCTGCCCAACCCGCGGCGCCTGTTGATCATCAGCATCGTCGCCATCGTGCTGCTCGGCCTGAGCGTGGTGATCGCCGCCGGCTATTCAGTCCTTTCGATTAATGAAACGGCGATCAGCGCTGAAACCGAGCGCGCCCAGGTGGCGCTTGCCGTGCTGCTGCACGACGGACAGCCAGATGCAGCCGGCGCGAGCCGTCTGGCTCGGGATTTTGTGCTGACGGGGGCGCGCTTCGGCGATGCGGCCAGCATGCAACCCGGCGAGGTGGCGATCACGGTACCTGGATCCGAAACCCGGTTGATGTGGACGCCGCGGCGGATCGGTACCGAACTGGCGCAGCACCTGGCGCCGATACGGCTGTTGGCGAGCGCACTGTTCCTTGCCGGCATCGCCATCGTCCTGAACCGGCTCTACCGGCTGGCGCGGCTCCTGGAAGCGCGGCGGCGTGCCGCGCAGGAACTGGCAGCCCGCGACGCGCTGACCGGGCTCTACAACCGGCTCGGCTTCGATCAGCGGCTCGGGCAGACAGCAGATGGCCCAGCGCTGCTCTATCTCGATCTCGACGGCTTCAAGCACGTCAATGACAGCTTTGGACATGGCGCCGGCGATGACCTGCTGCGCATCGTGGCAGATCGGCTGCGGGGGCTGGCGCGCGACGGCGACTGCGTGGCGCGAATCGGTGGCGACGAGTTCGCTTTCCTCCGTTCGCCACCTACCTCACGTGCGGAACTGGCGGAGCTGGCCGCCGATATCGGCGTGGCGCTGAGCGAGCCGGTGCGGCTGGGCGCGACGCAGATTCAGATTGGGGCCAGTATCGGCATCGCCATGGGCAGCGAGCACGGCGACGACCGCGCCCGGCTGGTGGCCGCTGCGGACGCGGCGCTCTATCGCGCCAAGGCCCTGCCCGGTCACGCCTTCGTCTTCGCCGACTCCCCGACCATCTCCGCTGCCGCCTGAGCTTTTCGCACGCGTCAAGCGGCGGACTCGACTCCCGTCACAATCATGGATAAGGATTGTCCATGATTGGAATCGAACGATGAAACTGAGCGACGGGGTGGAACAGGCCATCCACTGCATGCTGATGCTGAGCGGGTTGCAGCCGGACGGGGCCATGCCGGCGGCGGCGCTGGCCGAGTATCACGGCGTTTCGACAAGCTACCTGCTCAAGCACCTGCAGGCGCTGGCCGGAGCTGGCCTCCTCACCTCGGTGCCGGGGCCGCGTGGCGGCTATCGGCTCGGCCGCGCTGCCGAGAAGATTACGCTGCTCGACGTGGTGCTGGCGCTCGAAGGTGCCGGCCCGGCATTCCGTTGCAGCGAAATCCGGCAACGGGGCCCTGATCCCCTGCCGCAGAAATTCTTCGCCAAACCATGCGGCGTGAGCGCCGCCATGCTCAAGGCCGAACGCGCCTATCGCGACGAGCTGCGCAAGGTCACGATCGCCGAGCTCGCCTATAACCCGGACACCGAACTCGGCAACGCCATCGAAGGGCGCAGTTGCGCCTTCCGCGACCGGCACGAGCGGCGCCGGGCCGCCAGCTAACCTCTCACCAAGCAAGAAGGACTGTACCCATGCGAGCTCGACTCGACATCTCCAAGGTTGCGCCCGAAACCTACCGTGCGGTAGCAGCGCTCGACCGCTTCGTGGTCAAGGAAACCGGCCTCGAACCGCGCTACATCCACCTGATCAAGCTGCTCGCCTCGCATATCAACGGCTGCGCCTATTGCGTCGACATGCACATCAGGGAAGCCCGCCACACCGGGATGCCGGACCAGTGGATCAACCTGGTCAACGTATGGCGGGAATCGCCAGTCTATAGCGACGCCGAGCGGGCGGTGCTGGCCTGGACCGAGGCATTGACCCTGTTGGCCGACACCCGGGCGCCGGACGAGGCGTTCGAGCCGCTCAAGGCGCATTTCACCGAGGAGCAGATCGCCAACATCACGGTGGCAATCAGCACCATCAACGTGTGGAACCGCGTCACGGTCGGGCTCCGGACGCTGCACGCCGTCGCGCCGGAAACCGTTGCCGCCTGATCCACGCACAATTGTGGGGGGCCGGTGTCGATTCCGGCCTGCCTCGTGCGTCGTTGTTCTGTACAGGAGCACCTCACCGCTTCGGCGAAGCGGCGATGTGCTCCGATTTTTGATTGGTCGCGCGTTCGAAAGCGCTATGCACACATCCGAGGAGCTTCACGCATGTTCTGGACTTTGTTCTTTCTCGCCCACCTGCTGCTGGGTGGCGCTTTCGTGGTTTTCGGCATCCGCAACATCAAGGGCATCCCGGGCCTTGCGAGTTTCCTCGCGGGCAGGAAGGTGGCGCAGCCGCAGGCGGCCGCGAGCTTTGGCGTGGGGCTGCAGATCGTCGGCGGCGCATTGACGGTGCTGGCGCCGTTCGTGCCGTTCGCCGGGGTGCTCGGCGGGCTGGCGCTGATCGTTTTCCTGGTCCTCGCCACGCTGCTGTTCCACCCGTTCTGGGAGTTTTCGGGCGAGGAACAGAAGCCGCATGTGCAGTCGTTCATCATGAACAGCGGATTGACCGGCGCTTTCCTGCTCGTCATCGCCTACGCGCTCTAGCCATCCGTGAGCGTTGCCGGCGTCAGCATCGAGAGTACGGACGCGAAGCGGCAGCGGGTGCTGTCGCACCTCGCCATGCTGCTGTTCGCAGCGCTGATCGCCGGCTCGTTTACCTTCGGGGCGCTCACCGTGCCCTATATCCACGCGGTGCCGCTCAACGCGCTGCGCTTCGTCATGGCGGCGTTGCTGATGGGGGCGTTCGCCTTCGGGGTGGCGCGGCAGAAGTTCGCCTTCCCGCCGGCGCCATGGCGCTTCGGCATTAACGGCTTCCTGACCGCCGTCTACTTCGTCACCATGTTCATCGCGCTGACCATGACGCAGCCGGTGGCGACCAGTGCCGTCTATACGCTGGTGCCGCTGATGACGGCGGTGACGGCATATTTCATCGTCGGGCAGCGTTCGGGCTTGGCGGTGATGGTCAGCCTGTTGCTGGCCGGGCTCGGGGCGATCTGGGTGATCTTCCGCGGCGATATCGACGCGCTGCTGCGCTTCGATATCGGCCAGGGCGAGCTGATCTACTTCGTCGGCTGCGTCGCCTATGCGATCTACACGCCGCTGCTGCGCCGCTTCAACCGCGGCGAGTCGGCGCTGGTGCTGAGCTTCTGGACCATGGTGGCGACGGCGGCGTGGATCGTCCTCTACGGGGTGCCCGAAATCCTTGCCACCGACTGGCTGCACCTGCCGGCGCTGGTCTGGTGGGTGGTACTCTATCTCGCCATCGGGCCGACGGCGGTGTGCTTCTTCCTGATCCAGTTCGCCTCAGCCCGGCTGCCGGCGGCCAAGGTGATTGCCTATGGCTACCTGGTGCCGGCCTTCGTCATCGTGTTCGAGGGGCTGGCCGGACATGGCTGGGCCAGCCTCAGCGTTGCCGCCGGCGCGGCGATCACCGTGCTGGGGCTGGTGGTGCTGGCGCTGCTCAGGGAGCGCTGAGACCGATCGGTCGCAGGCGGTAGCTACTTCGGCAACAGGCCGTGCAGGAACAGGTTTTCGAGGAAGCGGGCGGCGTCTTCGAAGCGGCCTTCGCCGCCGCGGTCCTTGCCGAGCACGGCGCGGACCTGCACGTCGAAATCGGCGTAGTGCTGGGTGGTGGCCCAGATCGAAAAGATCAGGTGGTAGGGGTCGGTGCGAACGATCTTGCCGGCATCCATCCAGCCCTCGATCACCTTGGCCTTATCGTCGACCAGCGCCTTGAGGTCGGTCTCCAGCATTTCGAGCACGCGCGGCGCGCCCTGCAGCATCTCGTTGGCGAAGAGCCGGCTCTGTCGCGGATAGTCGCGGCTCATCTCGAGCTTGCGGCGAAGGTAGGAGCGGAGCTCGGGGACCGGGTCGCCGACCGAATCGATCTCGCGCAACGGGGCGAGCCAGATGTCGAGCATCTCGGCGAGCAGGCGCTGGTAGATCTCTTCCTTACGCGGAAAATAGTAGAGCAGGTTGGGCTTACTCATCCCTGCCGCTTCGGCGATCTGGTCGATGGTGGCGCCGCGGAATCCCTCGCGACTGAACACATCGAGCGCCGCCTCGAGGATGACTTCCTGCTTCTCGCGCTGGATGCGCGTCTGCGCCCTTGGACGCTTCGATGGCGCTGCCTTTGCGCCCCCTTTGCCGCCTTCGGTCTCCAGCATTTTCACCTTGATCGGCGGCATGGGAGTGATAACGTTTTTTCCAACTGGTCAAATTTCTGGATAACACATCCAAAGGTCAAGCGCCAAATATACTTGACCTCAGAACTCAACAAATAGCCTCCGGGGGAGTCCAAGGTGTCCGACCGTCGCAATGTCACGCCGAACGATCTGAGCGCGTTCTGGATGCCGTTCACGGCGAACCGACAGTTCAAGAAAGCGCCTCGCATGTTCGTCGGCGCCAAGGACATGCACTATACGACTTCCGACGGACGCAAAGTGCTCGACGGCACGGCGGGCCTGTGGTGCGTCAATGCCGGCCATTGCCGCCCGAAAATCGTCGAGGCGATCCAGGAACAGGCGGCCGAGCTCGACTACGCGCCGGCGTTCCAGATGGGCCATCCCAAGGCGTTCGAGCTGGCCAACGCGCTGGTGTCGTTCGCGCCTCAAGGCCTCGACCATGTGCTCTATACCAATTCCGGTTCGGAATCGGTCGAGACGGCGCTGAAGGTGGCGCTCGCCTATCACAAGGTGAAAGGCGATGCCGGCCGGTTCCGGTTGATCGGGCGCGAGCGCGGCTATCACGGAGTGAATTTCGGCGGCATCTCGGTGGGCGGCATCGTCACCAACAGGAAGATGTTCGGCACGCTGCTGACCGGCGTCGACCACATGCCGCACACCCATACCCCGGGCAAAAACCAGTTCACCCGCGGCGAGCGCGAGGCGGGCGGCGAGGACCTCGCGTCCGAACTCGAGCGCATCGTGACGCTGCATGACGCTTCGACCATCGCGGCAGTGATCGTCGAGCCGGTGGCTGGGTCGACCGGCGTGCTGATCCCGCCCAAGGGGTACCTCAAGAAGCTGCGCGAGATCACCAAGAAGCACGGCATCCTGCTGATCTTCGACGAAGTGATCACCGGCTTCGGCCGCCTTGGTACGCCGTTCGCGGCGGACTATTTCGGCGTGACGCCGGATATCCTGGTGACCGCCAAGGGCCTGACCAACGGCGTCATCCCGATGGGCGCGGTGCTGGTGAGCTCGGAGATCCATGACGCCTTCATGCAGGGGCCGGAGCACGTCATCGAGTTCATGCACGGCTATACTTATTCCGGCAATCCGATCGCCTCGGCGGCCGGCCTCGCGACGCTCGAGACCTACAAGGACGAGGGCCTCTTGACCCGCGGCGCGGAGCTGGCCCCGTACTGGGCCGATGCGCTGCACTCGCTGAAGGGCCTGCCGCATGTCATCGACATCCGCAACCTCGGGCTGATCGGGGCGATCGAGCTCGAGCCGATCGCCGGCCAGCCGACCAAGCGAGCCTTCTCGGCCTTCGTCAAAGCCTTCGAGACCGGCATCCTGATCCGCACCACCGGCGACATCATCGCCATGAGCCCGCCGCTGATCATCTCCAAGGCGCAGATCGACGAGCTGATCGGCACCCTTGGCAGCATCCTGAAGACGCTTGAGTAGAATGGAACGATCGTTCTATATCGGCATCGATAGAATGAACGTTCTACAAACAACGAGCGGAGGTCTGTGATGCAGACGATACAGAATGCGATCGGCGGCAAGCTGGTCACCTCAACGAGCCCGCGCACTCAGCCGGTATTCAACCCAGCCACCGGCGAGGCCACCGCAACGCTGCCGCTGTCGAGCGTCGATGAGGTCAACGCCGCCGTCGCCGCCGCCAAGAAGGCCCTGCCCGCCTGGGCGGCGACCACGCCGATGAAGCGGGCGCGGGTGATGTTCAAGTTCAAGGAGCTGCTGGAAAAGCACGCCGACGAGCTGGCCGAGCTGATCAGCCGCGAACATGGCAAGGTGCATGACGACGCGCTGGGCGAACTGGCGCGCGGCATCGACTGCGTCGATTTCGCCTGCGGCGTGCCGCAGCTGTTGAAGGGCGAGTTCAGCCGTAATGTCGGTCCCAACATCGACAGCTATTCCGACCGGCAGCCCTTGGGCGTGGTCGCCGGCATCACGCCGTTCAACTTCCCGGCCATGGTGCCGATGTGGATGTATCCGCTGGCCATCGCCTGCGGCAACACCTTCGTCTTGAAGCCGTCAGAGCGCGATCCGAGCGCGCCGATGTTCGCCTGGCAGCTGCTGATGGATGCCGGCCTGCCCGACGGCGTGCTGAATGTCGTCCATGGCGACAAGGAAGCGGTCGATACCATTCTCGACCACCCCGACATCAAGGCGGTGAGCTTTGTCGGCTCGACGCCGATCGCCGAGTACGTCTATCGGCGCGGCACCCAGGCCGGTAAGCGCATACAGGCGCTGGGCGGCGCCAAGAACCACATGATCGTGTTGCCCGATGCCGACATGGACCAGGCCGCCGATGCACTGATGGGCGCCGGGTACGGCTCGGCCGGCGAGCGCTGCATGGCGATCTCGGTGGCGGTGCCGGTGGGCGACAAGACCGCGGACGCGCTGATTGCCCGGCTGAAGCCGCGGGTCGAAGCGCTGAAGATCGGCCCGGCGACCGACAAGGACGCGCAGATGGGCCCGATCGTCTCCGAGGCGCAGCGCGACAAGATCGTCGGCTATATCGATGCAGGCGTCGAAGCCGGGGCTGAGCTGGTGGTCGATGGCCGCGGCTTCAAGCTGCAGGGCTATGAGAACGGGTTCTTCGTCGGCGGCACGCTGTTCGACCATGTGAAGCCCGACATGAAGATCTACCGCGAGGAGATTTTCGGGCCGGTGCTCTCGGTGGTGCGGGCGCAGAGCTACCAGGATGCGGTCGACCTGATCCACGGGCACGAATATGCCAATGGCACGGCGATCTTCACCCGCGACGGCGACGCGGCCCGCGACTTCGCCGACAAGATCGAAGTGGGCATGGTCGGCATCAACGTGCCGATCCCGGTGCCCGTGGCCTACCACTCGTTCGGCGGCTGGAAACGCTCGATCTTCGGCGACCACGGCATTTACGGGCCAGAAGGCGTGCACTTCTACACCCGGCTGAAAACGGTCACCACGCGCTGGCCGGCGGGGATCAAGAGCGGCGCCGAGTTCAGCTTCCCGAGCCAGAAGTAGCGGATGCAGACAAGCACCAGCATTGCTGGACTGCCCCTCACCCCAACCCTCTCCCCAGAGGGGAGAGGGGGCGATGGGGCACCGGCGGCGCAAAATGCGTCCCCTCTCCCCTCTGGGGAGAGGGTCAGGGTGAGGGGCAGTCACGGCGATCCGAAGATACGGAAACGGGCGCGTGGCCTACGGGCTCAACCGACTGATGCCGAGGCGCGCCTGTGGTCCCGTCTGCGAGACCGTCGCCTGGGAGGGTTCAAGTTCGTCCGTCAGTACGCGATCGGCCAGTACTTTGCCGATTTCGTGTGCCGCGAGGCGATGCTGATCGTGGAAGTGGATGGCGGCCAGCATTCGGCATCGGCAAGCGACGCGCGCCGAACGCGCTACCTGAATGACCAGGGCTTCTCGGTACTCCGCTTCTGGAACAATGAAGTCATCGAGAACACCGACGGCGTTCTGGAAGCGCTGCTCCTGACGTTGCACAACTGCCCCTCACCCGACTGGCGCTTCGCGCCAGCCACCCTCTCCCCAGAGGGGCGAGGGGACGCGGCGGCACCGTCCGAACACGATCTGAAAGACCAATAACTATGGCAGCTCCTGGCGAAAACCTTCGTATCGACCCCGAGCGCCTTTGGAGCTCCATTCATGAGTTGGCCGAGATCGGGCCGGGCGTCGCCGGGGGCAGCAACCGGCAGACGGTGACCGATGACGACGCCAAGGGCCGGGCGCTGTTCAAGCGCTGGTGCGAGACGGCCGGCCTCGCGATGGGGCTCGACCAGATGGGCACCATGTTCGCGCGGCGCGAAGGCAGCGAGCCGGGGCTCGATCCGGTCTATGTCGGCAGCCATCTCGATACCCAGCCGACCGGCGGGCGCTACGATGGCGTGCTCGGCGTGCTGGGCGGGCTCGAAGTGATCCGCACGCTCAACGATCTCGATATCCGCACCAGGCGCCCGATCGTGGTGGTCAACTGGACCAACGAGGAAGGGGCGCGGTTCGCCCCGGCGATGATGGCCTCGGGCGTGTTCGCCGGAGTGCTCGACCAGGCCGACGTCTATACCCACAAAGACAAGGACGGCAAGAGCTTCGGCGAGGAGCTGGAGCGGATCGGCTGGCGCGGCGACGAGGTGGTCGGAGCACGCAAGATCCATGCGTACTACGAACTGCATATCGAGCAGGGCCCGATCCTCGAGGACGAGAACGTCGATATCGGCGTGGTGACGCATGGCCAGGGGCTGAAGTGGCTGCAGGTGACGCTGACCGGCAAGGAGGCGCATACCGGCTCCACCCCGATGCCGAAGCGGCGCAATGCCAGCCTCGGCATGGCTCGGGTGATCGAGCTGGTGCACGAAGTGGCGATGGACTACCAGCCCGACGCGGTGGGCGCGGTGGGGCATATCGAGGTCTACCCGAACTCGCGCAACATCATCGCCGGCAAGGCGGTGTTCACCATCGACATCCGCTCGCCGAATAAACAGGTGCTGGACGAGATGGACGAGCGCATTCGCTACGGCATCCAGAACACCGCCGAGGCGCTCGATATCGGCTTCGAGGTTGAGCAGGTCGGGCATTTCGACCCGGTGACGTTCGACAAGACACTGGTGGGCAATATCCGCGAGGCAGCCAAGGAACTCGGCTACTCCCACCGCGACATCGTCTCGGGCGCCGGGCATGACGCGTGCTGGATCAATCGGGTGGCGCCCTCGGCAATGATCATGTGCCCGTGCGTCGATGGGCTTTCGCATAATGAAGCGGAAGAGATCTCGAAGGAGTGGGCAGCGGCCGGCACCGACGTGCTGTTGCGCGCGGTGCTGGAGACGGCGGAGATTGTGGGGTGAGCGCATCCGCCCTATATTGTTGGGAACGCATGGAGGCTGACTGGTGTCGTCGACCGACAATCTTGTTCGCGAGCATCTGCGGGCAATTCGTTCGACGGTCGATCGACTGGCCGACGACATGGTCGAGGTCAAAGGGCGCCTTGGACTGCTCGAACAGCAGTACGCAAGTATCTCGGTTCGACTGGACCGGGTGGACGAGCGCCTGCACCGTGTCGAAAAGCGCCTCGAACTGGTCGAAGCCTGACCCGACCACCTATCGCATCAATTTAGAAGCCGTCGCTGTGTAGCAGCGGCGGCTTTCGTTCGTTTGAGGGAACGCAATGACCAGCAAAATCATCAAGAACGGCACCGTCGTTACCGCCGACCTTACCTATGCGGCCGATATCCGGGTCGAAGGCGGCAGGATCACCGAGATCGGGCAGAACCTCAGCGGTGGCGAGGTGCTCGATGCCAGCGGCTGCTACGTGATGCCGGGCGGTATCGATCCGCATACGCATCTCGAAATGCCGTTCATGGGCACCTATTCGAGCGACGATTTCGAGAGCGGCACGCGGGCAGCGCTGAGCGGCGGCACCACCATGGTGGTGGATTTCTGCCTGCCCAGCCCGCAGCAGTCGCTGCTCGAAGCGCTCGCGATGTGGGACAACAAGACCTCGAAGGCCAGCTGCGACTACTCGTTCCACATGGCGATCACCTGGTGGGGCGAACAGGTGTTCAACGAAATGGCCGACGTGGTCGATCGCGGCATCACCTCGTTCAAGCACTTCATGGCCTATAAGGGCGCGCTGATGGTGGATGACGACGAGATGTTCTCGTCGTTCCAGCGCTGCGCCGACCTCGGCGCCCTGCCGCTGGTTCATGCCGAGAACGGCGACGTGGTGGCGCAGATGACGGCCAAACTCCTTGCCGCGGGCAATAACGGGCCGGAGGCGCATGCCTATTCGCGACCGCCGGAGGTGGAGGGCGAGGCAACCAACCGGGCGATCATGATCGCCGACATGGCGGGGGTGCCGGTCTATATCGTCCACACCTCGTGCGAGCAGGCGCATGAGGCGATCCGCCGGGCGCGGCAGGCGGGCAAGCGCGTCTATGGCGAGCCCTTGATCCAGCACCTGGTGCTCGACGAAACCGAGTATTTCAACCGCGACTGGGATTACGCGGCACGCCGGGTGATGAGCCCGCCCTTCCGCAACAAGCAGCACCAGGATTCGCTGTGGGCGGGGCTGGCCTCGGGCTCGCTGCAAGTGGTGGCGACCGATCACTGCGCCTTTACCACGGCGCAGAAGCGCAACGGGATCGGCAACTTCGCCAAGATCCCGAATGGCACTGGCGGGCTCGAAGACCGCATGCCGGTGCTGTGGACCAAGGGCGTCAAGACCGGCCGGCTGACGATGAACGAGTTCGTCGCGGTGACCTCGACCAACATCGCCAAGATCCTCAACATGTACCCCAAAAAGGGCGCCATCCTGGTCGGGGCAGATGCCGACCTGGTGGTGTGGGATCCCAAGCGCAAGAAGACGATCAGCGCGGCCAAACAGCAGTCGGCGATCGACTACAACGTGTTCGAGGGCATCGAGGTCGAGGGGCTACCGCGGTTCACGCTGACGCGTGGACAGGTGGCAGTGACCGAAGACCAGATCAGCACCGAGCAGGGCCACGGCCAGTTCGTCGCCCGCGAGGCGAAGAACCCGGTGAACCGGGCGCTTTCGACGTGGAAAGAGATCACCGCGCCGCGCAAGGTGGAACGAACAGGTATTCCGGCGACGGGGGTTTGAGGGTTTGACGACTGACGGGGGCAAATCGCAGAGCGTGGTCGAGGCCAAGGGTCTCGGCCTGACTTTCAAGACGGCGGATGGCGACGTGGTGGCGCTGTCGGACGTCAATCTGGGCATCAATCGAGGCGAGTTCGTCTCGTTCATCGGACCTTCGGGCTGCGGCAAGACCACCTTTCTCAGGGTGATCGCCGACCTCGAACAGCCGACCTCGGGGACCATCACCGTCAACGGCACCTCGCCGACCGATGCACGGCTCAACCGCTCCTATGGCTATGTGTTCCAGGCGCCGGCGCTGTTTCCATGGCGCACCATCGAGAACAACGTGGCGCTGCCGCTCGAGATCATGGGCTATGGCGACGCCGACCGGAAGGCGCGGATCAAGAAGGCCGTCGAGCTGGTGAACCTCGAGGGGTTCGAGAAGAAATTCCCCTGGCAGCTCAGTGGCGGCATGCAGCAGCGCGCCTCGATTGCCCGGGCGCTGGCGTTCGATGCCGACCTCTTACTGATGGACGAGCCGTTCGGGGCACTGGACGAGATCGTCCGCGACCACCTCAACTCCGAGCTCCTCAAGCTCTGGGCGACGACGCAGAAGACCATCGCCTTCGTCACCCACTCGATCCCCGAGGCGGTGTACCTCAGTACCAAGATCGTGGTGATGAGCCCGCGGCCGGGACGGGTAACCGACGTCATCGACAGCACTTTGCCGCATGGCGAACGCCCGCTCGAAATCCGCGAGACGCCGGAGTTCCTGCAGCTCGCTGCCCGCGTCCGCGACGGGCTGCGCGCCGGCCACTCGTACGAGGAATAGGCCGATGCGGGGGCTGATGGGGGGCAAGACGGTTCCGGTGCTGATCGTGCTGCTGGCGATCGTGCTGTTCTGGTACGTGATGGCGATCGTGATGAATGCGCCATGGCAGGACACCCTGAACGGGCGCGCCAACCTCACCAATGTGCCGTTCACCGAGTTCGCGCTGCAGACCTTCACGCAGGACAAGCCGGTGCTGCCGGCGCCGCACCAGGTGGTCGGGGCGATCTGGACTGGGCTGTTCGGTTCGGCCATCACCGCGCCGCGCTCGCTGGCCTTCCATGCCGGCATTACGCTGGGCGCGACGCTGCTGGGCTTTGGCATGGGGACGCTGCTGGGGGTGGTCCTGGCGGTGATGATCGTCCACAACAACGCGTCGGACCGCTCGCTGATGCCGTGGATCATTGCCAGCCAGACCGTGCCGATCCTGGCGATTGCGCCGATGGTGGTGGTTGGCCTGGGCGCGGTTGGGGTGACAGGTCTGATCCCTAAGGCGTTGATCTCGATGTATCTCAGCTTCTTCCCGGTGGTGGTCGGCATGGTGAAGGGGCTGCGCACACCCGAGCAGATCCAGCTCGACCTGATGCGCACCTATAATGCGTCGCCGCTGCAGGTGTTCCTCAAACTGCGCTGGCCGGCTTCGGTGCCGATCCTGTTCGCCTCGATGAAGGTGGGCATCGCCATTTCGCTGATTGGCGCAGTGGTGGGCGAGCTCAGCAACAACGCGGGCGGCGGGCTCGGGGTACGGCTGCTGACCGGCTCCTATAACGGCCAGACCATCCAGATCTGGGCGGCTTTGTTCATCGCCGCGGCGCTCGCGGCCATCCTCGTGATCCTTGTGGGCTGGGGCGAAAAGCTCGCCAACCGGCGGATGGGGGTGCGGGCATGAGCCGGCTGCAATCCATCCTCGCCGTCGCCGCGCTGCTGTTTGCAGTGCTGACCCTGGTGCTGCCGATCGGCAGTTTCGGCGGCGTACCGACCGCCGCCGCCACCAGCGTCCCGACAGTGATCTTCCTCGTTGCGACGCTGGCAGCGATCGGTGCGTTCCGGTTGCGCGCGCCGACCCTCGCCACGGGCCTTCTCGCCGCGGTTGGCTGCGGGCTGCTGATCGTCTGGGTCGAACCGATGGACAAGGCGCTGGCCGGGTTCTGGGCGCTGCTGGTCCTCACCTGGCTGTTGTGCTGGCTGTTCGCCGAGCAGCTCTCGGCCGACATCCGCCGAGGCAAGGCCAATGACAGCCTGTTCGGCTGGCTGGTGCCGGTGGCGTTCGGCATTGCCGTGCTGATTGCCTGGGAAGCCATCACCCGCGGCGCCAACGTGCCACAGGTGCTGCTGCCGCCGCCGAGCATGATCTGGGTGCGGCTCACGGCGTCGGTCCCGACACTAGCGGCGGATTTCGTGCAGACCTTCAAGGCGGTGATCGTCGGCTTCACGCTCGGCTGCGGCTCGGGCTTCGTCGTCGCCATCCTCGTCGACCGCTCGCCGTTCCTCAAACGCGGGCTGCTGCCGATCGGCAATTTCGTTTCGGCGCTGCCGATCATCGGCATCGCGCCGATCATGGTGATGTGGTTCGGTTTCGACTGGCCGTCGAAGGCCGCGGTGGTCGTGGCGATGACGTTCTTTCCGATGCTGGTGAACACTGTCGCCGGGCTCAATGCCTCGTCATCGATCGAACGCGATCTGATGCGGACCTATGCGGCGAATTACTGGCAGACGCTGCTGAAGCTGCGGCTGCCGGCGGCCGGGCCGTTCATCTTCAACGCCTTGAAGATCAACTCGACTCTGGCGCTGATCGGCGCAATCGTAGCGGAATTCTTCGGTACGCCCATCGTGGGAATGGGGTTCCGGATATCGACCGAGGTCGGAAAACTCAACATCGACCTGGTCTGGGCAGAGATCGCCGTGGCGGCGGTTGCAGGGTCTGCCTTCTATGGGGTCATCGCGCTCATCGAGCGCGCGGTGACCTTCTGGCATCCGTCCATACGAGGTGGGCGGACGTAACGTCCGCTTGGCCGTGGTGGTCGGACTTGCCGTGGTAAGGGGAACGACGGGCGACTGATGGCCCGGATGTTTCTGTCGTATCCGCCCGGCCGTGGTGGTCGGGCGTAACAGGGGTAAGGGAAACGACAATGAAGAAACTTCTTCTTGCATTGGCCGCGGGCGCAATGGCGCTTACCGCGTCCGCTGCGATGGCGCAGGACAAGCTGACGCTGCAGCTGAAGTGGGTGACGCAGGCGCAGTTCGCCGGCTACATCGTGGCCAAGGCGAAGGGCTTTTACACCGACGAGAAGCTCGATGTGACGATCCTGCCGGGCGGCCCGAACGTGGCGCCGGAGCAGGTGATCGCCGGCGGCGGCGCCGACATCATCGTCGACTGGATGGGCGGTGCGGCCGCAGCCCGCGACAAGGGCGTGCCGCTGGTCAACATCGCGCAGCCGTTCAAGCGCTCCGGCCTCGAGCTGATCTGTCCGAAGGAAACCAACATCAACACCGTCGCCGACTTCAAGGGCAAGACGCTGGGCGTCTGGTTCTTCGGCAACGAGTATCCGTTCTTCGCCTGGATGAACAAGGAAGGCCTGTCGACGGCCGAAGGCGGCGACGTCAAGGTGCTGCAGCAGTCCTTCGACATCCAGCCGATGATCCAGAAGCAGGCCGACTGCATCTCGGTGATGACCTATAACGAGTACGGTCAGGCGCTCGATGCCGGCTACGGTCCGGACAACCTCACCATCTTCAACTACACCGAGATGGGCAACGACCTGCTCGAAGACGGCCTCTATGTGATGGAGCCGACGCTGCAGGATGCCGCCAAGGTCGACGCCTATACCCGCTTCGTGAAGGCCTCGATGAAGGGCTGGCAGTATGCGCTCGACAACGCCGATGAAGCCGCGCAGATCGTGGTCGACTCGGACGATACCGGCGCTGCGGAGCTGAAGCACCAGCGCTACATGGTCGGCGAAGTGTCGAAGCTGGTCGACGCCACCGACCCGGCGCTCGACCTCGCCGCCTACGACCGCACCATCAAGGCGCTGGTCGACCAGAAGATCATCAGCAAGGCCCCGGAAGGCGCCTACACCACTGTGATCACCGACGCGCTGAAGTAAGCGGCGGCGGTTACAGCGAAATGACGAAGGCGGGGAGCGATCCCCGCCCTTTTTGTTTGCTCTGATTGAGAGAGACGACCCCCTCCCATCCTCCCCCATAAAGGGGGAGGTGCCCCGCCGGTGCGTTAGGCACGATCGAAGACAGAGCCTCGGCTCTTCACCTCCCCCTTTATGGGGGAGGCCGGGAGGGGGCCGTCTGCTTCAGTACGCCCCCGCCCCTCAGCTGCCGATCACCCCGCCATCGTCCTTGCTGATCACCACCAGCGAGGGGCGCGGGCCCTGGCCGTCGATGAAATCGGGCCAGTTGGTGCCGGCATCGGCGATCGAGGTGGAATCCTCGCCGTCCTCGAGCCGCAGTTCGCCCGGGTGCTGGATGGAGAGGAACATGGTCTTGCCGTCGGGCGTGAAGGCCGGCGAGCAAACTTCCGAGCCGACCGGCGGTGAGTAGAACAGCTTGCTGAGCGCCTTGCCGTCGCCTTCGGTGTCGGCGACGTAGAGCGCGTCGTTGAAGCCGGCATCGGGCGGGCCATCGGTCGTGACCCAGAGGCGGCCGGCCGGGTCGACCGACAGGTTGTCGGGGTCGGTGAACCAGCCATTGGCCGAGGTCTCGGGGTGGCAGAGCGCGTGCGAGGCCGGATCGGTGGGGTCGCCGCATAGGATGAAGGCGTCCCAGGTGTAGTCGGTCGCGGCATGGTCGGGCGCATCGGGGGCGCCGGGCGGGGTGAGCTCGAGGATGTGCCCATCGGGGTTGGGCGCGCGCGGATTGGCGACGTTGACCTGTTCACCGGCATCACCCTCACCAGCCGGCAGGCGATCCTCGTTCTCGGTCATGGCGATATAGACGCGGCCGGTTTTGGGGTGCGGCACGAAGCCTTCGGGCGCATCCATCGGGGTGGCGCCGAGGAGGTCCGCGGCCATACGGGTGCGGAGCACCACGTCGGCCTGGGTGCTAAAGCCATTCTCCGGCGTCAGCGGCCCCTGCCCCTGCACCAGCGGCAGCCAGCTCAGCTTGCCGTCAGCATCGAAACGGGCGGTGTAGAGCGTGCCCTCGTCGAGCAGGTCCTTGTTGGCGGCGCGATCGGTGGGGTTCCACGGCTTCGAAGTGACGAACTTGTAGAGGTACTCGAAGTCGTCATCGTCGCCCATGTAGAGGACGACGCGGCCATCCGGCGCCACGGCGACCTGCGCCCCTTCGTGAGTGAAGCGGCCGAGCGCAGTGCGCTTCACCGGCTTTGCCGCCGGGTCGAACGGATCGATCTCGACCACCCAATCGAACTTCAGCCACTCGTTGGGCTCGTTCTCGAATTTCAGGCGGGCGTCGACGCGACCCAGGGCATAGCCGTCGTTCTCGTCCTCGTCCCAGCCCTCGCGCTCGACCAGGTCCTGATCGGGCAGCGTGGTGTAGTCGCCGGCAAAGATGTCCATGCCGCCCTCTTCGCCCGAGAGCATGGTGCCCCACGGGGTGATGCCGCCCGAGCAGTTGGAGATCGAGCCGAAAACGATGGTGCCGGTGGGATCGATGCTGGTCTTCAGCCGATCATCGCCGGCAGCAGGACCGCTCAGCCGCATTTCGGTGCCCATGTGGACGCGGCGGTTGTACTGACCGTCGGTGATCACCTGCCATTCGGTGCCGATCTTTTTCACTTCGACGACGGAAATGCCGGTGGAGGCGGCGACAGCGCGGATCTGCGCGTCGGTGAGCTTTTCCCGGTAATCCTCATCGGTCATGCCGGGGAACATCAGGTAGGGCGAGGCATACTCGTGGTTCACCACCAACAGGCCATGGTCGTTGCTCTCACTGCCCTGCGGCAGCGACAGGAAGGCGGTGAAGTCGTTGTTGTAGCCGAACTGCTTTTCGGCGGCGGCGCCGTCGAGGCTGGCGATGTCGAAGGCCGGGCTGTCGGGGAACAGCTTGTCGCCCCATTTGAGCAAGATCTGGCGCGAATAGCCCTCGGGCCAGTGGTCGGTCTTGTCGGTGACGCGGCTCAGCTCAGGGAAGGTGAGGCTCGACGGCGAGTTGGATGCGGCGGCGGCGCGGCTGAAGCCGAGGCCGGAAGTGGCGAGCGCGGTGCCGGCGAGCAGCCCCTTCAAGACGGTGCGGCGCGAATAGCCCTCGGCCATCAGGTCGGAATATTTGGTGGTGAAGGACTGGCGGCGCGTCGGGCGCGCGCGGCTCTTCAAACGATCGGTCATGGTGACGCTCCCCTGGAAGTATGTGGGGATGCGTGCACCCGGCAGGCGAAGCTGCTGTGACGGATCGATGACGGTCAGGTGACGGGGCTCACGCTGGGCGGGAGTGCTCTTGCGTCCCCTCGCCCCCACCCCCGACGGGCGAGGGGGCGATGTGGCACCGCCGATGCAAGGCGTTGCGAACCTACCCCGCTTCGCGTTGCTCGAGCGGCGGCTCGGGCATGGCGTCGGAGGCGAAGACGAGGCGGCGGACGGCGTCGCGGGCCATCGGGCGGGAGATCAGGTAGCCTTGCGCCTCGGTATAGCCGGCGGCATGCACGCCGCGCAGCTGCTCGGCGGTTTCGATGCCTTCGGCGGTGGTCGCCATCATCAGGCGGGCGCCGATATCGGCCACCGCGGCGACGATGGTTTCGGCCCCCTCGGCGCTGTCGAGCGCCCTGATGAAGGTGCCGTCGATCTTGATCTTGTCGAACGGGAAGGCGAGCAGGTAGCCGAGCGCCGAAAACCCGGTGCCGAAATCGTCGAGCGCGATGCGGACGCCGAGGGCGCGCAGCTGACGCAGGGTATCGAGGCTCTGGTCGGAGTTTTCGAGGAACACCGACTCGGTGATTTCGATCTCGACCCGCTCATGGGCGATGCCGGAGGCAGCGAGCGCATGCACCAGCGTGGTGACGAGGTTGCCGCGGACCAGTTGCACCGAGGAGACGTTGACGGCGATCTTCAACTCACCCGGCCAGCGGGCCGCTTCCGCCAGGGCTTCGCGGATCACCCAGTCGCCGATCGGGACGATCAGGCCGGTCTCCTCGGCGACCGGGATGAAGTCGCAGGGCGGCACCAGCCCGCGCTCGGGATGCTGCCAGCGCAGCAAAGCCTCAAAACCTGAGAAGGCATGGGTGCGGAGGTTGAGGATGGGCTGGAAATAGAGCTGGAACTCGCCGAACTCGAGGGCCCGACGCAGGTCGGCCTCGAGCCGGCGGCGATCGACGCCGATGCGGTTGAGCTCGGGCTCGAAGCAGCGGATGGCGCCGCGGCCGTCGCGCTTGGCGGCATAGAGCGCGACGTCGGCATTATGCAGCAGCTCGTCGGGCTCGTTGCCGTCGGCGCCCGCCACGGCGATGCCGATGCCGACGGCGATGGTCAGCACCTGGCCGTCGAGATCGTAGGGGGCGACAGTGGCGGCGCAGATGCTGGTCGCGAGGTCGAGCGCGCTCTCGGCGTCGCCGCCGCGATGCAGCACGGCGAATTCATCGCCGCCCATGCGGGCGGCGCTGTCCATCGGGCCGAGGCAACCGCCGAGGCGGCCGGCAAACTGCTTCAGCAGCGCATCGCCGGCGGCATGGCCAAGGCTGTCGTTGATCGCCTTGAAGCCATCGAGATCGAGGCAGAGCACGGCAAAGCCGCTGGCCCGGCCGACATCATGGAAGGCGTTGCCGACCCGGCGGTAGAACAGCGTGCGATTGGGCAGGCCCGTCAGCGCATCGTGATAGGCGAGGTGGGTGAGCTCGGCCTGCATGTTGTGCAGCTCGGTCACATCCTTGTGGGTCGAGATCCAGCCGCCATCGTCGATCGGCTGGTGGGTCATCGAGATCACCTGCCCCGAGTTGAGCCGGTGGATACCGCCCAGGGTGCGGTGCTCGCGCACGGCGCTCAGCCGATCGGCGACGTAGTCCTCGACGTCATCGCCGACATGCGTATTACCGGCGACACGCGCCTCGAGGATCTGCCGGAACGTCGTGCCGCGTCGCCCCAGCTCGGGCGGCAGGCGGTAAATGTCGAGGAATTGCTGGTTGCACAGCACCAGCCGGCCCTGCCGATCGTAGAGCGAAATGCCGTGCGCCAGATTGTCGAGGATAGCGCGCAGATGCAGGTCCTGAGCGCGCAGCTTGCCGCGCGCCGTGCCCAGCGAGCGGGTGAGTTTCAGCAGCGCCGTGGTGTCGGCCTCAGGCGGCGCAGCCGCGTCCGGCGGAGCGGTGGGTGTCTTTCCGGTCTTTGGCAAAGCGCTGGAGCCCCGGAAATCCCAAGGAGATCGAAGCTCATAGCCTAGCGCCAGCGAGTAAATGCAAGGTTAGTCGAGACGCTGCATTCAATCCGACTTGGGGGGCCGCAGCATCCCATTGTAGATGCCGGGCTCGGACTTCGGGATCACCATGGCGTCAAGCCGCTTCTGGTAGAACTCGACCGGACCGGCGCCGCCGATCACGGCATAGGCATAGCCCGCCTCGCGCATACCGCGCAGCGTGGCGATCAGCAGGGCCTCGCCAATGCCCTGCCCGCGCGCCGCTTCGTCGACCCCGGTCGGGCCGAAGAAACCTTTGGTGGTGGCATCGTGGCAGGCGAAGCCGAGCAGCTGGTTGTCCTTCACGGCAATCCAGCAGGTGACCGGCAGGCGGCTCATCGCCGCCTCGACCTCGGACACCCAGAACGGGCTGAAGTGCTTGCCGACCCAGGCGGCGACGACGTGACGTTCCGGTGGCAGGGCGCGGCGGACGGTCACCCCGGCCGCCTTCACCTTTGCTTCGGAGGCAATGTCCGGCAGGTCATACAGCCGGACCAGCAGATCGCCCATTGTGCTAACGGTCCTTCACTCAGAATCCTTCGTAACGACCGTAAAGGTTCGGCATCAGGCCGACCAGCGCCTTGAAGCGGTTGAAATCGCGGTTGGAACTCCAGCCGGTTTCGGCGATGGCCGAAAGGCGCGGGAAGACCAGCCGGTCGAACACGGCGCGGTCGGTCATCGGCTCGGACCAGATACAGGCCTGAATGCCGAGCAGGTGGCCGCGCTCGACCGCGCTCCAGCCGGCGATGGGCTCGAAGCCATAGCTCTTTTCGGGCGACGACCAGCCGGCCCAGGCAGCGCCACACTCATGCCAATCCTCGGAGTTCGCCATGTCGAGATAGTAGGCCTGCGCCGGGGCAACGACGACATCGTAGCCTTCGGCAGCGAGCTTCTGGCTGATCGCGGTGTCCTTCCAGCCGACGAGGTAGCAGTTGGCCCGGTCGAGACCGCCACCATGCGAGGCCTCTTCCCAGGCGCCGGTCAGCTTGCCCTTCGAGGTCAGGTAAGCCTGGAGGCGCTGCAGGAAGCGGGCCTGCAGCGGCGCGGCGCCGGTAACGCCGAGCTCTTTGCGCAGCTTGTTGGCAGCGGGCGAGGAGTGCCAGGCATCCTCGGGCACTTCATCGGCGCCGACATGGAAGTAGCGCGAGGGGAAGAGCTCGACCATCTCGTCGATGATTGCCTCGACCACGCCATAAGTGGCTTCGACGCCCGGGTTGAGGCAGTTATTGGGGAAGCTCTGGATCGAGTAGTAGGGGGCGTTCTCGCCGGGATCGCGCAGTGCCGGGATGGCCTGCAGCATGGCGTAGCAATGGCCCGGCATATCGATCTCGGGCACCACGTCGACGCCGACTTCGGTGGCGAAGCCGACAATGGCGTGGATATCGGCCTTCGAATAATAGCCGCCGGTACGCTCCGGACCCGAACCGAGAAGCGGCGGGACGGGCATGCCGTAACCGCGCCAGGCGCCCTTGCCGGTGAGCTGCGGATAGGCGTCGATCTCGACGCGCCACGACTCGTCGTCGCTCAGGTGCCAGTGCAGCACGTTGAGCTTGTTCCAGGCGAGGATGGCGATGAAGCGCTCGACCTCGTCCTTGGCATAGTAGCGGCGGGCCACATCGAGATGGCTGCCGCGCCACGCCATCGCCGGAGCATCCTCGATGCGGCCGGAAGTGGGGAAGTTGAACTGGCGCAGGTGGATGCGGGCGCCACGGAGGATCTGGCCCAGCGTGATCAGCCCGTAGAGCAGGCCGGTTTCGGTTTCGCCGATGATGCGGGCCCGGTCGGCGGCGAACTCGATGGCATAGCCTTCCTTGCCGCCAGCCCCGGCGACCAGCTCGACCGGGAAGCCGCCTTCATGGGCGGGACGGACCAAGCCTTCGCCCGGGAACAGCTTTTCCGTCAGCTTGCCGAAGGCGGTAGCGGCCGATTTGCCGATCGCCGAGGGGATCGGCGCGAGCCCGGCGGGCGCCGTGCGGCGGCCGGAGACCGCCACATCCTGCGGCCAGGGGACGATCGATACCGGCACCGGCGGGTGCTCGGGCACTTCGTAGATGGCGGTGCCTTTCTTGCGCAGGGTGTCGCTGCCCTCGCGCCGGGTCGGCACGGTGCGCAGCGAGCGCGTGGTGCCATCGGCGAGGACGAGGAAGCCGGTGGTGGCGCCATCCGTCCAGTGGCGGATCGGGTAGTCGAGCTTCAGCACATCGATGGTCCAGCGGGCGCCGGGGGCGAGGACGAAGCCACGCTCGGGCGCCAGCTCGCAGAAATTGGAAAGCTGGGTCACCACCTTGGCGCCGACGATCTCGGCATCGTCGCTGACCCGCGCCGGGCCGGAAATGCCGAGCCGGAAATCGCGCAGCGCTTCACCCGTATCGTTGGTGAGCATCAGCCGGTAGCGCGCAGCCACGCCTTCGGCGGCCGGACGCCACTCGGTTGCCAGCGTCAAACCATCATACCAATCAGCAACCATTTGAATACCACTCCCTTGCGAGAGGAGTTCTAGAGCATTTCGCCGCTGCAATGGAACGCCGAAATGCTGGATTTTCGATTTTGTCGACTTTTCCGGTAAGGGCTCAGTCGACGCGACCGCGGGCCGCCACAGGAACCACTTCGCGAACCTCGTCGCCGGAGATCAGCGTCACGCTGTCGAACAGATTGGAGATGACGCAGGCGTGGTTGGGGATGATGCGCAGCCGCTCGCCGACGCGCGGCCAATCCGACGCGACGGGCAGCTCGATGACGCCGTGCTCCTCGGAGAGCCCCTTCACCGTGAGATCGGTGCCCATCACCAGACCAAAACCCTCCATGCCGAGGAGGTCGGAGGTGAGTGATTTGGAGCCGGCATCGATCACCGCCCGCGTGGCAGTGGGACGGCTGACCACGGTGACGAGGACGCTCAGCGCGCAATCGTCGAGGCCGGCCGCCCGCTCCTTCACCTGGAAGCGATCGTAGTAGATGTAAGTGCCGGGGCGGCGCTCGGTGACCGGCGCCGCGGCCGGCGCCCACATGTCCGGACTGTTGCCAGAGGAGACCCGCGGCACGGCGATGCCGGCTTGCTCGAACAGCGCCACCGCCTCGCTGAGCCAGGCGTTGGATTTCTCCACCCCATGCAGCGGCGGATAGGTCATTAGGCCACCGAAGCGCAGGCCGGGGGCGAGCGCGATCTGGCGGGCCAGCGCCAGGGCCTGGGCCGGGGTCTGCACGCCACAGCGGCCACCACCGGAATCGCACTCGATCAGCACGGTCAACGGTTTGCCGGCAGTGAAGGTGGCGGCATAGCCGAACAGCGTGTCGGGGCTGTCGGCGGTGACCGACAGGGTGACGCGCTCGTTCAACGCCTTGAGCCGCGCCAGCTTTCTGGCGCCAAGGATATTGTAGGGGAGGAAGATGTCGGCGAGGCCGGCATCGGCCATCACCTCGGCCTCGCCCAGCTTCTGCACCGTGATACCGACGGCGCCGAGTTCGACCTGGCGCTGGGCAAAGCGCGGCAGCTTGTGGGTCTTGATGTGCGGGCGCAGGGCATAGCCTTGCTCGGTGGCATGTGCCTGGGCCCGCTGCAGGTTGGCCTCGACGCGATCGATATCGATGAGGACGGCGGGAGTATCGAGGTCGGCAATGGTCGGCATGACGCGGGCTCCGAAGATTTGGCGCGTCACTTCGCCCGGAGCCGGGTGGGAATGCAAGGTGGGGGTGCAATCCGCAGGTCCCTAGCC
>NZ_LAJE02000351.1 GCF_000970465.2 Devosia insulae DS-56 | reverse complement strand
CCGCCGTGGTCATCCCCACGCGGGCCATGTTGTGGCCCGCCGACCAGCGGCATCAGTTCTGCCTTCTGCGCATCGGTGAGGCTGTTGTAGAGCGCCTCGAAGCTCGGCAGCACGGCGTTCAGCGCGTCGAGTTCGGCGGTCTCATGGGCCTGGCGGTCCTTCAGCATGGTCACCGCATCCGGCGGGGTGGTCGGAGCGGTGGCCGGCTGCAGCGTCGCGCAGGTTTCGGCGAAGCTGGTCTGGGCCGTCAGTGCGGCGGTGCGGTAGGCGTCGAACAGCGGCTGCTGCTCGGCGGTGAGCGCCAGCTTGGTCGCGATATTGGCGAGTTTCGTCTCGAGCTGCGCCGCGCCATCGGTGCTGCAGATCAGCCCGGCAATGCCGCCGCGCTGGCCACCCTTATGCTCACCGGGGCGATCGCCCTGGGGGCCGGGCCCCTTGTCGGGCTGCGTCACCGCCGGCGCATCGGGCGCTGCCGGGGCCGACTGGGCATAGGCGCCAGGTGCAAGGGCGGTGAGGCCCATGATGGCGGCGAGGGCGGTGGTAACAAGCATGCGGTTCATGATCGTCTATCCTCTTTGCTGGCCGGCTGGAGCCGGCGCGGGGTCGCGGCGGGGTCGCTGCGATCTCGGCGCCAACCAACCAGCCCAAGCTGTCGGCGACCTTGCGGGGGCGCAGATTTTTCGTAAGGCTGGCGACAGCTTGGCGGGTTACAGGAGCCCGCCAAAGGGGCCCGTGGCGTGCGCATTCTGCTGATTGAGGATGACTATGTGCTCGGCGAGGCGATGCGCGATCAGCTGCGCGCCGATGGCCAAGGCGTCGATTGGATGCAGCGGCTCGATGATGCGCGCGCCGCGCTCGATACCGTCGACTATGGGTTGATCCTGCTCGATCTCAACCTGCCCGACGGGCGCGGGCTCGATCTGTTGAAGCACCTGCGCAAGTCGGGCAATCCGGTGCCGGTGATCATCGCCACGGCGCAGGATCAGGTGGCCATCCGCATCGAGGGGCTGAATGCCGGGGCCGACGATTACCTGGTCAAACCCTTCGATCTCGACGAAATGAGCGCCCGCGTTTCGGCCGTGGCCCGCCGCTATGCCGGCATCGCCACGCCCGAACTGCGCCTTGGGGAAGCCAGCGTCAACCTCGCGACCCGCACCATTACGCTGAGCGGCAAGCCGATCGGCGTCACGGCGCGCGAATGGGCGGTGCTGGAGCGGCTGTTGAGCCGACGCGGCGGCATCGTCACCAAGGCGGAGATCGAGGATTCGCTCTATCCGTTCGGCGCCGAAATCGAGGGCAATGCCGTCGAGGTCTATGTCAGCCGGTTACGCAAGAAACTCGGCCAGGCCGTCATCACCACGGTGCGCGGCCTCGGCTACCGGGTCGAACCATGAAGCGCCGCTCCATCGCGCTGCAGCTGGCAGTATGGCTCAGCGCCGGCATGCTGGTGTTCTGGCTCGGCGGCGCCGCAATTTCCACGCTGGTGCTGCGCAGCGAACTCGAACAGGCGTTCGACGAAACGCTGCGCCAGAGCGCCTATCGCCTGTTGCCGCTCGCCAACCGCGATGTCGGCGACGATTCGCACGGTCGCGCCCCGGTGCCGCGGCTCGGGCGCGATGACGATAATCGCGGGCCCAAGGGTCGCCCCCTGCCCCGGCCCGACGAAATGGCCCCTGAGCTCGAAGCCTTCACCTACCTGGTGTTCGACCAGAACGGGGTGATCCGGCTCCGCGCCGAGGACGCGCCCCTGGTGCTGCCGGCGCTGCCGGCTACGGATGGCCTCACCTTCATCGATGGCCACCGCGCCTTCAAATCCACCGACCGGCGCAACGGCATGGGCATCCTGGTGCTCGAAACCTCGACTGCCCGCGGCGATGCGCTGTGGGGCGCCGTCGCCGGGCTGCTCTGGCCGCTGGCGGCGTTGCTGCCGCTGGTCGGGCTCGGCATCTGGCAGGCGGTGCGGCTGGCGCTGCAACCGGTCAAGCGCCTGAGCCGCGACGTGGCGCTGCGCAGCGGCACCAACCTCACCCCGCTCAACGATGACGACCAGCCGGCGGAACTGGCGCCGATCGCCCGCGAGATCGAGGGCCTGCTGGAGCGGCTGCGCGCCGCCATGGAGGCCGAGCGCACTTTTGCGGCGAGCAGCGCGCATGAGCTCAGGAC
>NZ_LAJE02000350.1 GCF_000970465.2 Devosia insulae DS-56 | reverse complement strand
CTAGAGATAGCGCCAGTGATAGTGGAGGCATGATCGGGTGACGGTGCGCTGGCGCATTGTGGGACTGGCGCTGGCAAGCCTGGTGTCGATCGTCGCGATGACCGGGGTGATGGCCTACGGGCTGTGGCTCGCCGATCATTTCGTGCAGCGGATCGATGCGGTGCACCGGCGCTTCGAGGTGATCGCCGAGCTCGATGGCCGCGCCAATGCCTATGCCAAGCAGGTGGCAGGCGTGCTGCTGCTGGGGCGTGCCGAAATGCCGGCGGTGCAACGGGCGCGCATCGACATGGAGCGCACCTTCGCCCGGCTCAGCCGCGCCACCCGCGACGAGCTGACGACGCTGGGCGGCATCGCCGAAATGGTGCCCGAGCTTGAGCAGCTCGAGGACGTGCGCCGGATGATCGAGCTCTACCACGCCATCGATGCCTCGGCGGCGCGGGCGCTGGCAGCGGCGCGCGACGGCAAGGCTGACGAGGCCACCCAGCTCTATGGCCGCGACGTCGCTTTTCGCCTCGCCAACGAGTTGCAGCCGCTGATCGACCGAGCGCTGGCCGAGGAGCGCAACGAAGTGGCGGCCGAGCTGAAGCAGGTGCAGCAGACGCAGGGCACCATCCTCGTGGTCGCCGGCATCCTGGCGCTGCTGTCACTGGCGGTGCTGAGTCTCTTGGGCGTGCTGCTCTACCGCGCGGTGCGTCGCTCGGGCGCGCGGCTCGAAGCCGAGATCGAGACGCGCACCAGCGAGCTGCGCGACGCCAATGCGCGACTGCGAGCGGTGGACGTGCGGCGCACGCAGTTCCTCGCCGATGTCAGCCACGAGCTGCGCACCCCGCTCACGGTGCTGCGCGGCGAGGCCGACGTGGCGCTGCGCGGTCAGCCCAAGCTCGATGACCTCCGTCAATCGCTCGAGCGGATCCGCGGCCAGTCGGTCGATATGTCGGGCCTGCTCGATGACCTCATCGCCTTCGCCCGCACCGATGCCGAAAGCCAGCAGCACCTGCCCGCCGATGTCCGTCTCGACGAGATCGTCGCCGCGGCCGCCGAGGAAGCGCAGGTGCTGGCCGAGCCGCGCGAGGTCAGCGTCATCACTGAGCTGGGCGACAATGGCGCCCACATCGACGCGGATTTCCGGCGGCTGAAGCAGGCGCTGATGATCGGGCTCGACAACGCGGTGAAGCATTCGCCGCCCGGCAGCCGGATCACCGTCAGCAGCAGTCGCGGTGCTGCGACGGCAACGGTGGCGATCGCCGACCAGGGGCCGGGCGTCAGCGACGAGGACCAGCCGCGGGTGTTCGAACGCTTCTATCGTGGTCATGGCGAGGGCGCGCTGGAAAACCAGGGGCTGGGAATCGGTCTTGCCATCGCCAAGGATATTGTCGAGCGGCACGGCGGCACTATCCGGCTCGACAATGGCGCGAGCGGCGGCGCGGTGCTCACACTCGAGCTGCCGCTGGCGCAAGGAGGGGCACGATGAAGGTTCTGGTGGTCGAAGACGATCGGCGCATCGCCTCATTCCTCGAGCGCGGGCTGGCGGCCGAGGGCTATCAGGTCAGCGTCGAGAATGATGGCCGCGACGGGCTGGAGCGGGCCCGGCAGGATGATTTCGAGCTGATCATCCTCGATCGCATGCTGCCCTATGTCGACGGCCTGGAGATCACCCGGCTGCTGCGCGAGGAAAAGCGCCCGTCGATGATTTTGATGCTGACCGCCAAGGATAGCCTCGCCGACAAGATCGAAGGCCTCAAAGGCGGCGCCGACGACTACCTGACCAAGCCCTTCGCCTTCGACGAGCTACTGGCCCGCCTCGTGGCCTTGCGCCGGCGGCGCAGCGAAATCGACCATGAGAGCCAGCTCGCCATCGGACCGTTGACGCTCGATCCGCAATCGCGCCGGGTCAGCCGCGCCGGCGAGCCGATCAGCCTGACGGTGCGCGAGTTCGACCTGTTGCGCTACCTGATGAGCAACCCGGACAAGGTGGTGAGCCGGCAGCGGCTGCTGAACAGCGTCTGGGAATATGGCTACGATCCGGGCACCAAGATCGTCGACGTCTATGTCCGCTATCTCAGGGCCAAGATCGACACCGAGGGCACCCCGTCGCTGATCCAGACGGTGCGCGGCGTCGGCTACATGATGCCGAGCTAGCGAGATCCCGGGCTCTCGGTGATCCTCCCCCGTGGAACGGGGG
>NZ_LAJE02000349.1 GCF_000970465.2 Devosia insulae DS-56 | reverse complement strand
GCCACCAGCTTCTGCGGATCAAGCCGCCAACCTCTCCGCCGCGAAGAACGGCGCCACTGTCGCCGCCACCGCTTCGTCGAACGGCGTTGCAAAATCCGGGCCGAGGATGGCGTCGAGGCGCGCGTCCTTGAGTTCCATCGGGTTCTCCCACAGGTAGCTCATCTTGCTGACCGCCCGCATCAGCGGATCGACGAGGCCGACGACGTTGAACAGCACGCGCGGGAACGTCCCAACCTTGAGCGTCACCGGCGCCGCGGCCACGGCGGCCGCAGCCATCTGTTCGGGCGTCACGTAGTTGCCGGCGAAGTGGAGGTTCTCGAAGGCGCCGAACTCTTTGCGGTGCCAGGCGAGCTTCTCGAACGCCCGGCCCACATCCGGCAGATAGGCCCAGGAGTGGCCGACACCCGGCACGCCCATCATCGCGAACTTGCCTTTCTTCGCCTCGCGCAGCATGGCGAGGTCGAACCAGTCGAACGAACTCTCCGGCCCGTAGAAATCGCCGGCACGGAGGATGATGGCCTGGATGTCGCCGCGCTTTGCCGCCGCTTCGTACAGCGCCTCGACCCGCACCCGGATCTCGCCGCGCGGCGTCTGCGGCCGCGGCTTGACCTCGGGCGTCACCGCCCGATCGCTGGCGGCGTAGTTGTAGATATTGCCGGGGAACAGCAGGGTCTTGCCGCTCTGGCCGAGCGCGGTGATCACCCGCTGGTTCTGCGCTTCCATCCGACCCTGGTCCCACTGGTGGTAGGGCAGGTTCAGCGCATTGACCACCACCTCGGTATCGCCGATCGCCGCCCGCATCGCCTCGACATCCTCGGCATCGCCCTTGATGAAGCGCACCCCTGATATCGGCTGCTTATTTGACCGCCCGAACCCGGCGACGTCCCACCCGGCGGCGACGAAGGCCTTGGCGATGTGGTGGCCGACATGGCCGTTGATGCCGATGACGATGACTTTCTGCGTGCTCATTTGCTTGGCTCCTTGCTGGTGAGGATTAAGCTAAGCGCAACGTCAGTGTTGATGAATTGGACAAGATCGTACTCTTGCCATACAGAATTGAATGGCAAGAGGTGCTTGAACCATGCCCGATCCCGACTGGTCGCTGTGGCGCAGCTTTGGCGCCGTCGTCGAACACGGCTCGCTCTCGGCCGCCGCGCGCGCCCTCGGCCTCAGCCAGCCAACGCTGGGCCGCCACGTCGAGGCGCTGGAGCAGGCATTGGGGATGAGCCTGTTCGAGCGGACGCTCACCGGCTTCCACGCCACCGATACCGCGCTGAAGCTTTACGAGCCGGTGCTGGCGGCGCAGCAGGCGCTGGCCGAAGCGGCGCTGATCGCCGAGGGGGCGAGCGCTGCGCTCACCGGCTCGGTCCGCATCACCTCGAGCACCGTGATGTGCCACTATGTCTTGCCGCCCTTCCTCAATGACCTGCGCCAAAGCTTCCCGCAGGTGGCGATTGAACTGGTGCCGTCGGATTCGGCCGAGAACCTGTTGCTGCGCGAGGCCGATATCGCCGTCCGCATGTTCCGCCCCACCCAGCTCGAGCTGATCACCCGCAAGCTCGGCGAGAGCCCGATCGTCACCTGCGCCCACGAAAGCTACATTTTGAGGCGCGGACGCCCGGAACGGCCCGAGCAACTGGTCGAGCACGACCTGATCGGCTTTGATCGCTCCGAGCTGCTGATCGGCGCCGCCCGGCGCATGGGGTTCGAACTGAAGCGCAGTGATTTCATCGTCCGCACCGACAGCCAGACCAATGCCTGGGAGCTGATCAAGGCTGGCCTCGGGGTCGGTTTCGCCCAGCAGCTGCTGGTGGCCGAGACGCGCGGCATGGTGCCGCTCTTGCCCGATTTCCGCCCGCCGCCCTTGGAAGTGTGGTTGACCACGCATCGCGAACTGTTCACCAGCCGTCGCATTCGTGCCATCTATGACCGACTGGGCGAGGGCCTCAGCCGTTTCCTCGCGAGGACATTATGAACATCACCGGCATCATCACCATCGTCGCGCTTGGCGCGGTCGCCATCATCCTCGGCATGGGGCTGTGGAACATGTTCCGCGGCGGCGACCACAATCTCAGCCAGAAGCTGATGCGCGCCCGTGCCGTCTCTTATACCCATCTGACGCTGCCGACGAGCGACCCATTGTGGCTCTCAGTTGTCGTCATCGCTTTCACTATCCATATTGCACCTAATCCATCCACGTATGCGTC
>NZ_LAJE02000348.1 GCF_000970465.2 Devosia insulae DS-56 | reverse complement strand
TCGAGGTCGGGATCGGTGGTCTTCACCGGCGCCACCCGCCAGCCGAACAGCGGGTCGTCAGGTCCGCCAACGCGAACAGCGCCGGCCCAGGCGGCGTTCTCAACCCCTGCCAGCCCGACGAGGCTCTGTGGCCGGCCTGCTCGAGGGCGCCGAGATCACCGAGGCGGAAATCATGCGGTACGCCGCAGGCATCAAGCAGAGTGGGAATGATGAGCGCATCAGCGCCTGACGCAACGGTGAAGCCGGCACGCGGCTTTCGTCTCGATCTGAAAACGGTAGGCCCGCTGTTGGCGCTGGCGCTGCTGGTGCTGCTCGGCATCTCGCTCAACGAGAATTTCCTCAGCTACTCCAACCTCACCAACGTGCTGGCGCGTTCGTCGTTCATCGGCATCATCGCCATCGGCGCGACCTTCGTCATCACCTCGGGCGGGCTCGACCTGTCGGTCGGCTCGATGGCGGCGGTGATCGCCGGCATCATGATCATCGTGATGAACTCGCTGATCCCTTCGATGGGGCTCACCTGGGGCGTCATCCTGATCGGCATGGCAGCGGGCCTGGTGGTCGGCGGCGGGGCCGGCATCGGCAACGGGCTGATGATCACTCGCGGCCGCATCGAGGCGTTCATCGTGACGCTCGGCACCATGGGCATCTTCCGCTCGCTGGTCACCTTCCTCGCCGATGGCGGCACGCTGTCGCTCAACTTCCAGGTCGCCGACCTCTATCGGCCGGTCTACTACGACGGGCTGTTCGGCGTGCCGTGGCCGATCATCGTGTTCGCAGTGGTGGCGATCGGCGGCGAGATCGTCATGCGCCGCACCGCGTTCGGGCGCTATTGCGCGGCGATCGGCTCGAACGAGCAGGTGGCGCGCTACTCCTCGATCAATGTCGATAACGTCCGGCTGCTGACCTACATCCTGCAAGGCGTGCTGGTCGGCGTCGCGGTGCTGCTCTACGTGCCGCGGCTCGGTTCGGCCTCGAGCACCACCGGTGTGCTCTGGGAGCTCGAGGCGATTGCAGCGGTGATCATCGGCGGCACGACGCTCAAGGGCGGCTATGGCCGGATCTGGGGCACCGTGGTCGGCGTGGTGATCCTGGGGCTCATCGGCAACATCCTGAACCTGCAAAGCTTCATCAGCCCCTACCTCAACGGGGCGTTCCAGGGCGTCATCATCATTCTTGCCGTGCTGCTGCAGCGGGGTCGCCGCGCCAGCTAGGCTTATTGGTTTCACAATGCCCGCAAGGAGCGGGCAGCAACGGGAGGACTACATGAAATTGCTGAAATCCCTTATGGGAGCGGCGGTGATCGCCGGCGCTCTCGGCGGCAGCGCTTTGGCCCAGGACAAGGTCACCATCGGCGTCTCGGTGCCGGCGGCCGACCATGGCTGGACCGGCGGCGTCAACTACTTCGCCCAGCAGGCGATCGAGCGGCTGAAGACCACCTATCCCAATGTCGATTTCGTCTTTGCTTCGGCGCCCGACGCGCCCAAGCAGATCGCCGATATCGAGGACATGGTCTCGACCCGCAACATCGACGCGCTGGTCATTCTGCCGGGTGATCCCGATGCGATGACCTCGGCGATTAAGCAGGTCAAGGACGCCGGCAAGTTCGTCACCGTCGTCGACCGCCAGCTGTCGATCAACGGCGTCGAAAACCTCTATGTCGCGGGCGACAATCCGGGGCTCGGCGCCAACTCGGCGGCTTACTTCAAAGAGGCGCTGCCGGAAGGCGGCAACATCGTGATCCTTCGCGGTCTGCCGATCCCGATCGACCAGCAGCGGTTCGATGCGTTCGTGGCCGGCATCGAAGGCACCAACATCAAGGTGCTGGATGACGAGTTCGCCAACTGGAACCGCGATGACGGCTTCAAGGTGATGCAGGACTTCCTGACCCGCTTCCCCGACATCAAGGCGGTGAGGGCGCAGGACGACGACATTGCGCTGGGCGCCATCGAGGCGATCAAGCAGGCCGGCCGCGAGAACGACATGTTCATCGTCGGCGGCGCCGGCATGCAGCAGATGCTGCAGCGCGTGGCGGCGGGCGACAAGCTGGTCCCCGTCGATGTCAGCTACAGCCCGGCGATGATCGCCACGGCGATCGAGCTGACCACCTCGCACTTCACCGGCGGCATCCAGGTCGCCGGCCGCTACATCCTCGATTCGACGCTGATCACCAAGGACAACGCCGCCGAGTTCCTCGACGCCGAAAGCCCGTTCTGAACGGACGCATGAGTTG
>NZ_LAJE02000347.1 GCF_000970465.2 Devosia insulae DS-56 | reverse complement strand
GAACACCAGCCCGAACGCCATCCAGCCCGCCATGAGCTTGAACACCGGCCAGCTGTCGCCCAGCAGCGCACTGGCGGTCCAGGCGCTGACGCCAGTTGCGGCGGCCACGGCGACGGAAATCCCAAGCTCCGCATAGGGGATCGGCACCGGGGTGAGCCGGTGGCTGCCTGCCGCGGCGGCGCAGAGGCCGACCAGCATGCCGCCGGCGAGCGCCAGCGCCGCGCCGATCTCGGCATAGGCGGGGATCAAGAGCAGCGACAGCGCGATGGTCGCCACCGAGCCGGGCACCAGCGCCACCATCTGCAGCCACGGCTTCTTGTGGGCGTGAAAGACGTTTTCGTACACGAAGCTGCTGAAATTCGAGAACAGCACGCTGAGCGCGATGAGCGGGAACAGCACGCCGAGGTTCTGGTGGTAGCTCTGCGGCAGCAGCAGGCCGCCGATCTCGGTCGAGAGCGCCATCAGCAGGGCGACCACCGGGAAGGTGAGCCGGGCCATCAACGCCATCTGATGGGTCAGGAACCGGCCGGCGGCTGCCGAGCCCTCGGTGTCGAACCGGCTCACCAGCTCGGGGAAGGCCCCCATATTGATGGCGTTGGAAATGGTGTCGATCGGCTGCCGCGCCAGCGCATAGACCGCGGCGAACACCGCGACCGCCCCGGCATCATAATAGAGCTTGAGCAGCACCCGCTCGGCGCCGTTGAGCCCGAAGCTGACGGTGGCGACGGCGATCAGCGGAATGCCGAGCGCGAACAGCTCGCGATGAGTGAAGCGGGATGGGCCGACCACGGTGCGACCACTGGCGAGCACCAGGGCGACGCTGCCGGCGATCAGCACGGCGAGGCTCGAGGCCAGCGACACCGCGAGAAACGAGCCGTGGATCAGCAAGATCGCCGCGATCGGCAGCGCCAGTTGCAGCGCGGCACGCAAGAACTCAAGCAGCGAATAGGCCGCGTGGCGCTGCTGCATCTGCAACAGGGTGAGCGCGAAGCGGCTGAGGGCGCCGACGCTCAGGTAGGTGCCGACGGCAATGGCGAACTCGACCCAGCGCTCCGGCGCCACCAGCGCCGAGCCGGCGACCGAGACCACGAGCCCCAGCAGCGTCGTCACCACCAGGACACGCGCCGCGAGCTTGACGCTGCCATGGCTGATCTCGCCCTTGCCGCCAAGCCGCAGCAGCGCGATGCGCAGCCAGCTGCTGATGGCGGAATCGGTGAGCTCGCCCACGGTGACGACGAGCGTCAAGAGGCCATACTCGGTCTGGTCGATCAGCCGCGTCGCCACGACCAGCATGAGCAACGCCGACAGGCGCGTCAGCAGGATGGCGGGGGCATAGATCAGGGTCGAGCGCAGCAGCACGGGCAGTCACCTTCTTCGAACACCCCCTGGGGGTGATCTTCACCTTCGCTTAACCCTTCCGGCCCCGCCCTGACAGCGCTTTGGCGTCAGGTGGTGAATCCCGGCAATTGTATCGAATGCCCCCGGTCGTAAACCCTTACGCGAGCCTTCGCTTCCCGCCGGTTTCGGCGCGCGCTATGGCTCGTGCATGCTGCAGCGCAACACCCAGATCAAACCCCTCGACGTGCTGGTCGCCACCCCCTCGGGCGGCACTGGCCAGGGCGGTATCGACCGGGTGATGGGGGGCCTCCGCGACGAGCTGGCGCGGCAGGGCGGCGCCGGGCTGAACGTGCGCTTCGGCGCCACCCGCGGCCCCGGCCATATCGCGCTGTCGCCGCTTTATCTCGGCGGCTTCCTGCTGCGCATGGTCGGGCTGAAAGCCACCGGCAGGCTCGACGTCGTGCATATCAACCTGGCCAGCGCCGGCAGCACCTATCGCAAGCTCCAGATCGCCCGGTTCGCCCGACTGCTCGGCGTCCCCTACGTGCTGCATCTGCACGGTGGGGATTACCCGAACTTCTGGAAGGGCGACCAGACCGCGCTGAGCCGCAACATCCGAAAGATGTTCGCAGGCGCCGCGCGGGTCGTTGTCCTCGGCGACACTTGGCGCAACTTCGTCATCAGCCGCGCTCCGGAAGTGACTGAGAATATTGTGGTTCTGCCCAATGCCGCGGCGCAGCCGACGCTCCCGCATGTCGGCGGCGGCGAGCGGGCCCATATCCTGTTTCTCGGCCGCATCGGCGACCTCAAGGGCGTGCCGCAGCTGGGCGAGGCGCTCCACCGCATGCGGCATTTGCCCAACTGGCGCGCCACCATCGCCGGCGACGGCCATGTCGAGGCGGCGCGCGCCAAAGCCGCCGAATATGGCCTCGCCGAGCGCGTCGAGTTGCCCGGCTGGGTGAACGGCGCGCGGGTCGCCGAGCTGATCGCCTCGGCCGATATCCTGGTGCTGCCCTCGTTCACCGAGAACCTGCCGCTGTCGATCATCGAAGCCATGGCCTCGGGCCTCGCCGTGGTGGCGACCCCGGTCGGCGCGGTGCCCGATATCGTCAAGGATGAGGAGACCGGCCTCCTGGTGCCGGTAGGCGATGTCGAGGCGCTGGCGGCGGCGCTGACCCGCCTCGTCGAGGACAAGCCACTGCGCCAGAAACTGGGGGCTGCCGCTTTGCGGTTACACCGCGAGCGGCTCGACCTCGCCCCCTACGCCAAAGCTGTGGGCGAGGTGTGGATAAGGGCCGCGCGTTAACACTAAGGTAACCTTTTGGTTCCCAGTTTTCGTGCCCGGGACTACCACGTTTCCAGCGCGCCGCGAACGGTAGGTCGACGCGTTTGGAGCGGCAAATGACCTACGACGTCTTGAGCGCCGTCACCAAAGTTTCCCCGGCGAAAACCGGGGACGCGAGGGAGGTGATCACCGTCCAGCTTGTGGCCGATAAAGCCCGGTGGGATAGCCTGATCGCCTCATGCCCCGACCCGCACTTGCCACAGGGCTTCGCCTATGGCGAAGGCAAGGCGGCGAAGGGGTGGGCCATCAAGCGCGTAGTGTTCCTGAACGCCGGCCGTCCGGTGGCGATCGCCACCGTGCTGGAACTTCGCCGCTTCGGCCTCCGCCTCGTCAACCGCGTCAATCGCGGCCCCCTCTTCCTCGCCGCCACCCCCGATGCAGCCGAGATCGTCGGCGTCTATGCCGCGCTTCGCCGCCACTGGGGCCGCATCTGGACCGCGCCGCTGCTCATCGCCCCTGCCCTCCGCTTCGGCCCGCACAGCGACCAGTTGCTGCGCCGCGCCGGCTACCGGCTGCGCCATCGCCGCTCCTGGCAATCGGGCCGCATCGATCTGACCGTCGGCGAAGAGGCGCTGTGGGCCGGGCTCGCCTCCAGTTTCCGCAATCGCGTGCGCAACGCCGAAAAGGCCGGCGCCGAGCTCCGCATCTCCGGGGACGACGCGACCTATGAGTGGATGCTGGCGCGCCACGCCGAGAACATGGCCGAGCGCGGCTTTGCCGCTGCCGGCCCGGAATTGCTGCGCGCCCTGCGCCAGACCGCGCCCGAGGATGTCTCGGTGTTCCAGTTATTGCACCAGGGCGCGCCGGTCGCCGGTATGTCGGTAGTGCGCTTCGGCACGCATGCCGAATATCACATCGGCTGGTTCGGCCCCGAGGGCCGCAAGCTCAATGCCGGCAATTTCCTGATGTGGCAGGTGCTCCGCGAAATGCACCGCCGCGGCGTCAGAACTTTCGACGTCGGTGGGCTGAAGCCCGGCGACGGCTATACGCGTTTCAAGCAGACGATGAAGCCGGTCGAGTATCAGCTCGCCGGCGAATGGATGAGCTTTTGAGGGTCGTGGCTCCAAGATGAGCCGGATGGATGCGGCGCGTAGCGCCGAGGGGGAAACCAGATGAGCCTGATGGATGTGGCGCGCGGCGCCTATGTGCGGAGCCCCGAAGTGGTGCGGCGCTCACTGGCGCCGCTGATCTCACTGGTGCCGACCAGGCTGAAGTTCGGCGGCAGCTACCGCAAGTGGCGCGAGCGCATTGCTCTGGCCAGCGCCGACCCCGCCTACGCCGATGCGCAGCACCTCGCTTCGCTGCGCGCCATTATCGGCCGCGCCCACGCGCTGAGCCCGTTCTATCGCGAGCTGATCGAACGCGCCTTCGGCAGCAGCTTCGACGCCTCCAGCTTTGAACTCAGCGATCTCCAGCGCCTGCCGATCCTCCGCAAAGATGAGCTGCGGCTGGCCGGTGAGGCGGTGCTGACCGTGCCGCGCGGCGAGGCCGACCGCGGCGATACCAGCGGCTCGAACGGCGAGCGGCCCTTCACCTTCTATCTCGACAAGGACCGCAGCGCCCGCGAGATGGCCTTTGTCTACGACAACTGGAGCCGCATCGGCTTTACGGAGCAGACCGGCAAGATCGTCTTGCGCGGTTTTGGGCTCCATCCCAAGGGCACCAGCATTTCGCAATGGGAGCCGGCTTTGCGCGAGCTGCGCCTGTCGGTGTTCCCGATGACGCATGACGACGTGCGTCACTATCTCGACCTGATCGACAAGCACGAGCTCGAATATCTCTACGGCTACCCCTCGGCGATCGAGCTGATGTGCCGGCACATGTGCCGCATCGGCCGGCTGCCCAGGCGGCCGCTCAAGGGCATCCTGCCGATCTCCGAGCCGCTCTATCCGCATCAGCGCCGCATCATCACCGAAGTGTTCGGCAACGTGCCGATCGCCAATTTCTATGGCCTCAGCGAAAAAGTGCTGTTCGCCCGTGAGATCAGCAGCGACGGCTTCTATCAGTTCGACCCGCTTTACGGCCTGGCCGAGCTGGTCGACGAGGATGGCCAGCCGGTCACCGAAATCGGCCGCGAAGGCCGGCTGCTCGGCACCGGCTTTACCGGCATGAGCATGCCGTTCCTGCGCTATGACACCGAGGACCGCGCCACCCTGGTCGAGCCCCCCACCTCCGGCAATGGCCAGCGCCTGACGGTCGAGCGGCTGACCCCGCGTCGCAAGCCGGATTTCCTGATCTCGGCCGATGGCAACCGCGTCGTCACCATCGACTTCACCCCGGAAAACCCGCGCTATTTCGAGGGCATCGAGGAATACCAGTTCTTCCAGGATCGGCCGGGCCACAGCACCATCCGCTACATCCCCACCGCCGATGGCAGCGAAACCGACGCCCTGCGCGTCGCCAACGGCCTGACCAGGCGCACCCACGGCAAGATCGTCTTCACCACCGAACAGGTGGAACGGCTGGCCGGCGGCCGCGCCGGTAAGCGCGCCTTCATCGACCAGCGGCTGGATATTTCGAAGTATTAGCTGGATCTAGCAGTCGGGCGCCCTCTCCCGCTTGCGGGGGAGGGAACGCCGACTGCCAGCTTTAGCGGCAGCCCGCCGCGTCCCCTACAACCCCAAAGCCCCCAGCATCTCCCGGTCCGGCACGGCCGGCCCGCTCGGCGCGATGACGCTCATCCCGTAGGGGTTGGCATATTCCCAGATCGCCCACGGGATCCCGTTCGCCTCGGCCGCCGCACGTACCGCGGTGAGGTAGCGCAGTCGGTCGGCATTGAAGGCGCCCATCCGGCCATCGGCGCTCATCAGGATGGCCCCGAACTCGCCCATGAACAGCCGCTCCGACGGGATGCCGTTGGCCTCGGCCCAATCCACTGCCTCGCCGATGCGGGCCGTGACCTGCGCCTCGCCCCAGTCCTCGGCAAAATACTCCTCGATTGCCCCGCCGACAGCCGAAAGGTTGCGCGCCTGCTCCGCCTCGCTGAGCCCCGCCGCCATCATATGCGCCTTCAGCATTTCGACCGTCAGCTCGGCCGAGCCCGCGCTCGCCGGCCACGGCAGGCCCGAGGCAAAATCGCCCTCGATATCCGAGCGCTGGTGGGTAAAACTGTGCGGCTCGTACATGTGGAAACTGTAGAGCAGGTTCGGGTCGTCGAACGTGGGTTTGATGTCGGTCAGGCCCGTGACGCTGCCGCCGCAGCCGCCGGTGGCGACAATGGTGAGCTCGCTGCTGACGGCGCGGATCGCCGCGACCGTCGCCGTCATGATCTCCTGCCAATCCTCGCTGCCCGAGGCGTCGCAGGGGTAATGCGCCGGCTCGTTATAGGGCTCGATCGCCACCCGCCCGGCGCCGAGCGGCGCCAGCATGCGGGCCACATCTGCCACCATGGCGCTATAGCCGGCAACGGCCTCGGAACCGGCTGGCCCGTTGACCACATCCATGCCGTATTGCGGCAGCTGCGACACCGAGTGGAGGTTGAACACCACCCTGAGATCGGCGGCATTCAGCTGGCGCACCGCATCGGCCAGCACCGCCAGCGCCTCCCGTCGCCTGTCGCCTTCGCTCGCCAGCAGCGGACCCGGATCGACAGTCAGCCGCACATAGTCGAAGCCCAGCGCCCGGATATCGGCGAGCGGATCGGTAGCCGGCCAGTCCTCGGCCGAGCGCCCGCCCGCCAGCCACTCGGCAACCGACCGATAAGGCGGCCAGCGATAGTTACCTTCATCGTCCAGCGGCGACCAGTTGAGCCACTCGTGGATATTCACCCCGCGTTGCAGCGGCAGCGGGGCCGCCACGGCACTGCCCGCCAGCAGCACCAGCATCAGCATCACCCTCAAGATCGTCGTCATCGCCCGCTCCACTTCAACCGGCCGATGTTAACCGCACGAGGCGATCGCGCGGTTTCCCCCGCGCCGAAATCGCCGCCTATGGTGTATCAGACGTCAAACGCTGGGAGCGCCGATGAGGCTCGGCTGGTACATCAACCGACTGCGCAGCATGGAGCCGGCCGAGGTGGTCCACCGCCTCGGCGAGGCGGTGAAGCAGCGCGCCTCGAAGGGGCGGCACGAAGGCTGGGCCCGCTACCCGGCGCGGCAGACTCTTCCCACCCTGCCCGGCCTGCGCGATCGCCTCGCCGATGCTGACGAGGCCACCCGCGCCGCCATCGCCGCCGCGGCAGCCAAGACGCTGGCCGGCCGTTTCAGCGCACTCGGGCGTGACTGGCCAGCGCGCAACCCGGCTGAGCTGTTCCCCGCAACCCTCTGGCGCTTCGACCCGGTCACATCAGGCGCCTGGCCCGGCCCCGAGGCCTATGCGCTGGAGATCGATTTCCGCCACGATGGCAGCCGCGGCGATATCAAATATGTCTGGGAGCTCAACCGGCTGCAGTGGCTCGTGCCGCTCGCCGCCGACCTGCTGCTGAACGACAACGCCCGGGCGCTTGCCGCCATCGAGGCCGCCATTGCCAGCTGGCACGCCGCCAACCCGCCGTTCCGTGGCGTCGGCTGGGCCTCGGGCATCGAGGTGGCGCTGCGCGCCATCAGCCTGCTCGTCGTCGCGAGCCTCGCCGGCGATAGCCTGAGCCCTGGCGCCAGACGAATGATCAGCGAGATCCTCGCCGCCAGCCGCTTCTGGCTGCCGCGCTTTCCATCAAGATTCTCCTCGGCCAATAACCACCTGGTGGCAGAGCTCGCCGGCGAATACCTCATCGGCCTCGCCTATGGCGCCGAACCGCCGGCGACCCGCGCGACGCTGATTGCCGAGATCAATAAGCAGATCCTCGCCGATGGCAGCGGCGCCGAGCAGACCCAGACCTATGCCGCCTTCAGCGTCGAGCTGGCATTGCTCTGTGCTTTCGCGGCGCGCGCCGCCGGCGTGCCCTTCCCCGAAAGTTTCAACAAGCGGATCAGCGCCTTCGCCGGCTTTATTGATTCACTTGGCGAGCCAGCTCCAGCATTGGGTGATGATGACGAAGGCCGGGTGCTGACGCTTGGCGTTAGCGAGCCGGGCTATGCCCGCTCCATCGCCGGCGCCATCGCCGGCTTCCTCGGCGCCCCCGGCATCGCCCCGGCGCCGGGCGACCTCCGCAGCGCCATTTTCGGCCAGCCATCGGCGGTTTCCACCCCGCCCGAAGGCCTCACCACCTTCTCCGATGGCGGCCTTACCATGTGGCGCGGGCCGCTCAACGGGCACAGCGCCACGCTCAGCTTCGACCACGGCCCGCTCGGCTATCTCTCAATCGCCGCACATGGCCATGCCGACGCGCTCTCGGTCACCCTCGCGCTCGACGGCCAGCCGGTGCTGGTCGACCCCGGCACTTACCTCTATGGCTCGGGCGGCGCCTGGCGCGACTGGTTCCGCGGCACCGCGGCGCACAATACGCTGACCCTTTACGGCCACAACCAGAGCCGCATCTCCGGGGCCTTCAACTGGGCCGACAAGGCACGCCCGCTCTGGCTCGGCCCGCTGCGCGCCAGCCATGACGGCTATGCAAAGGCCTTCGGCGTCACCCACGAGCGGCGTATCGCGCTCGCGCCCGATGGCTTCGCCATCACCGACAAGCTCAACGGCGGCACCGAGGAAGCCGAGCTGGCGTTCCAGCTGGCGCCCGACCTCGACACCCGGATCGACGGCGACACGGTGCGGGTACAGCGCGCCGGCGTCCCCGTGCTGACGCTGCGCTTCCCCTCTCCCGCCATCGCCGTGGCCCGCGGCGGCGACTCCCCCGGCTCCGGCGGCTGGGTCGCCCCGCGCTTCGGCGAGAAACTGCCCGCCGACCGCATCGTCTGGCGCGGCAATGTCGGGCCGGATGGGGTGGTGACGAGTGTCGGTGTCGCTAAGTGAGGTAGCGAGTAGCGAATAGCGAGTAGAGAAAGAACCACGCGCTACCTCGCTACTCGCTATTCGCTCGCCACCGTGCTTGACACCCACCCCTGCCAAACCTAAGAAGGCGCCGCGCATAGCGCCCCGCCGGTGGTCCCTGACCGCCCGCACCTCGGGGCGGAGTAGCTCAGTTGGTTAGAGCAGCGGAATCATAATCCGTGTGTCGGGGGTTCAAATCCCTCCTCCGCTACCATCAATCCCCCAACATCACCGGGTATGGACTGTAGCGTTTCGCAGCACCCGCTGCAGTTGCAGGTGCAACGATTCCTCTGCAACCGCGCCAGCGCGCACTTCCCCGCCACGCTGCCGCCGGCTGCCATATGCGCAGCCCCTGCCCTGCGTGCATCCAGCAAGGACGCGAGTTCGGCCCGCATGCGGCCGCCTTCGCGGATCACCGCCAACTGCGAGCCCTGTTCGGCGGCGAATATTGCCACGGCGTGGACGTCGACTTCGGCGGCCGAGCCGGGCTGACCCAGCGTGCTGCCGTGCTGCTGGATGGCTTTGACTTCGAGCGAGGTGAGGATGACGGCGGCGAGTGGCTCGGTAGCATCGCCACCGCGGTCGAAATGCAGCGCCACTGCGCGCACCGCCTGGCGGACCAGGGCGGCCGCGCTGCCCCGCCCGGCCAATGGGCCGAGAACCCGTGTTCAGGGCGTTGCGCCGGCGACGCCAGTTCGTCTGAAGTCCGCTGATGCCATCAAGGAGCCGCCGATGTCACGCCAGCACATCTGGAACGAACCCATGTTCCAATCCCAGGCCGGCATCGGCTTCAGGTGCAGTCCCAGCGCCGTGATGCCCAGCACCGCCTCGGGCGACAGCCGGCTCTCGACGGTCAGGCCGTAATCGTCTTCAAGCGGCAGCATGCGCGGCGCATCGGATGCCGCCTGTGGGTCCAGCCCGAAGTCGAGGATGTTGACCAGCATCTGCACCACGGTGGCGTACACGTTGCCGGGCGTGCCGAGTGCCAGCCAGGGCTTTCCGTCCTTCAGCACGAAGGTATTGCCGAGGATGTTGCGCATGCGAGCGCCGGGGACACGCCAGTTCTGAAAATGCGCGTTCATGCTTGATTGCTCATGCGAGCCCATCATGGCGACACCGCCGACCGCCATGCCGGGGATGCCGCCAGACTGTACGGTGTTCATCATCTGCAGCCAGTTGCCCTGAGCATCGACGATGGAGATTTCGCAGCTGCCCACCGGCGCCTTCGACTTCGCGCTGTTCCAGCCCGAAGCCGCCATGGCGCTTGGGCCGGCGGTGAGCTTGACGTGATCGGTGAGATCGACCTTCGGCATGCTGGCACGGATGAGTTTCGCCAGCGAACGCTGGTAGTCGCGATCCATCAGCGTCTCGGCGGCGGGGCCGAAGAATTCGGGGTCGTGCAGGAAGCCGCAGGCGTGTTCGGCGAGCCGCAACGCGTGCCCCATGAAGAACAGGTACTCGGCCCCGAACGGTTCCATGTCGGCAATGCCGGCTTCATCAAGCACCCCGAGGATCAGCGCGCAGAAGGCGGCTTGCCGCTCAGGTGGCGCGAGGCTCATCACCTCGTGGCCGCGATGCGAAAAGCTCAGTGGTTCCTGCCAGCGGGGCGGATTGGCGGTCATGTGGTCGAGGCGAACGTTCCAGCCGAGCGCATTGCCGGCGGCGACGAAATCGCGTGCCCATTGCCCCGTGGTGAATAGTTCCGGCCCTTCGGCGGCGAGGGCGTGCAGGGTCTTGGCAAGCTTAGGGTTGCGCATGGTGGCGCCGACCGGGGTCAGATAGCCCGCGGGCATGAACACCTCTCGGCCTTCCTCGAACCAAGTTAAGAACGGCGCGGCGAAGACGTTGACGCCGTATTCGAACGAGGAGACCGGGTGGCCGTGCTCGGCCCAGTGGATGGCCGGCTCGACCAGTCGCGCCCAGGGCAGCGTGCCGAAGCGGCGGTGCATTTCGGCCACGCCGGGCATGAAGCCGGGGATAGCCGCCTGCGGCCCGGGTGCGCCTTCGCGCGCCCAGCCGCCGACGCCGTTGATCGGCCGGAAGGCCGGCAGGTCAGCGGGCAGCGTTCCGAGCGAATTGAGCTGATGTGCATTGTTGTTCGCCGCGTCCCAGTACAGGAACGACACCATGCCGGCATGGCTGGTGAGATGCGGCTCGACCACCGCCTGCACCAGCGCGCCGGCGATCGCAGCATCGGCCGCGTTACCACCGGCCTTGAGGATCTCCAGCACGGCCTCAGTGACGATTGGACTGCCCGTCGAAGCCACGGCCTTGCCGCTGGCGAGCGGCTTCGGACCCTGGTCGACAATGTACGGGTTGCTCATTCCTTCGGCTCCAGCGCGTCGCGCAGGCCATCACCGAGGAAGTTGACACTGAGCACCGTGAACAGGATGCAGAGGCCGGGCGGTATGGCAAGCCAAGGCGCTACCGACAGCCAGGAGCTGGCCGAGTTCAGCAGGTTGCCCCAGGTCGGCACCGGCGGCTGGATGCCGAAGCCGAGAAAGCTCAGCGCCGATTCCAGCATGATGGCGCTGCCAACCGCGAGGGTGGCCGCTACGGTGATCGGGCCGATGGCGGTGGGCAGTATGTGTCGGAACATCAGGCGGAAGCCGCCCGCCCCCAGTGCCCGTGCGGCCTCGACGAACTCACGCTCGCGCAGCGCCATGAACTGGCTGCGCACCAGGCGCGCCGTGCCCATCCAGATCAGCGTGCCGACAATGGCGACGAGCAGCACCGGGCCGGGGCGAAACAGTCCGGACAGCAACAGCACCAGCGGCAGGGTCGGGATCGACAGCATCACGTCGGTGAAACGCATCAGCAGCGTATCGGTCCAGCCGCGATAGAACCCGGCGAAAGCCCCGACGACCGTGCCGACCAGCGTCGAAATGATGGCGCCGGCGAGGCCCACCGCCAGCGACACGCGGCCACCATAGATCAGTCGTGTCAGCGCGTCTCGGCCCAGCTCGTCGGTGCCAAGCCAATGTTCGGCGGTCATCGGACCGGGCGAGCCGATCAGCGAGAAATCCTGCCCGTCGAAAGAGTACGGAGAGATCAGCGGACCGAAGATCACGATCAGCGCCAGTAGTACGAGGAACGCCAGCCCCAGCACCGCCATCGGCCGCTTCAGGAAGCGCTTCAGCGCACGACGGCCGTAACTCTGCGGCGGGGTGGTGGCGATGGCCTCGATCGTGCTGTCAACCATAGCGGATCCTTGGGTCGAGCGCCGCGTAGGTCAGATCGGCAACGATATTGGCGACGATGATGCCGACCGAGCCCATCATCATCAGGCCCATCAGCATGGGATAATCGCGACCGTCCATGCTCTCCATGAACAGCCGCCCGATGCCGGGCCAGGCGAATACGGTCTCGGTGATCACCGCACCCGATATCACCGTGCCAAAATCCACCGCGATGACCGTGACCGCCGGGATCAGCGCATTGCGCAGGGCGTGAAAGAACACCACGCCGCGCTCGCCGCGCCCCTTGGCGTAGGCGGTGCGGATATAGTCCTGATTCAGCACATCGACCATGCCGGAGCGGATAAAGCGGCTCCAGCTGGCGATGGTGGCAAGCGACAGCACCGCCGCCGGCATGACGATGTGGGCCAGCCGATCGGGGAAGGAGCCGTCACCAATCGACTTGTAGCCGGCCGATGGCAGCCAGCCGAGGTGCACCGAGAACAGCAGCTGCAGCAGCAGCGCCAGCCAGAACACCGGCGTCGAGATGCCGGCAAAGCTCACCAGCGTTAGCGTGCCGTCCAGCTTGGAGCCGCGGCGCGAAGCGCTGATGATGCCGAGCGGGATGGCGATGAGCAGCGAAAGTAGCAGCGCAAGTCCGCCGAGCTCCATCGTCGGCCCGAGGCGCAGCACGATCTCGCTGAGCACTGGCCGTCCGGTACGGATGGAATAGCCCCAGTCGCCCACCAGCATCGATTTGAGCCACAGCACGTACTGCACCGGTACGGGCTGGTCGAGCCCATAGGCCTTCGCGATCTGGTCGAGCGCTTCCTTCGAGACGGACGGGTTGTCGACATAAACGTCGAGCGGCCCGCCAGGCGCGAGGTGCACGATGGTGAACAGGATCAGCGAGATGCCGAACAGGAGGGGGATGGCGCCGAGCAACCGGCGCACGATGTAGCCCAGACTCATGCCGCCCCCAGTCTCGGAAGAGAAATGGCCCCCGGCTTGAGCCGGGGGCGCGAGGTCAGGTCAGGTGGTGTTATTCCATGTACCATGCGGCTGTGTCGACGAAGTTGGTCATGTTCGTCGGGTTCGGAACGAAGTTCTTGAGCTTCTTGGTCTTGGCGATCAGCGCCACGTTGGTGGTCAGCGAGATCGTCGGCAGCTCCTCGGCGAGAATCTTCTGGAACTCGATCGCCGCGTCCTTGCGGACGGCGGGATCGAGTGTGTTCTCGAACTTCTGGAATGCCGCATCGAGGGTGGGGTTGGAGTAGGACTGGCCGTTATTGGCGCCGCCCGTGCCCCAGAACACCGAGTAGACCGGGTCGGCCGAGGTGATCCAGCGACCATAGATCAGGTCGTAGCCGCCGTTGTAGCGGGCCTCGCGATAGGCCACGCCGGTCTTGTTGTCGGCCGTCGCCTCGATGCCGATGGCCTTGAGCTGGGCGATGATCACCTGCTGTGCCAGTTCGTCGTCGGCGCGGCCGGCCTGCACCATGAAGGTATAGCTCAGCTTCTCGTCGCCCTTGGCGCGGATGCCGTCGGCGCCGACCACGTAGCCGGCATCGTCGAGGAGTTTCGCCGCAGCGGCCGGATCATAGGCCACTTCCGGGGTGTTGGGGTCGTAGAACTCGAACACCGGCACGACCGGGGACTTGATGGCTTCCGGGAAACCGCCCTGCGCCTTGATCAGCACATTGCGGTCGATACCGGCGGCAATGGCCTTGCGCACTGCGATATCGGCGAGCGAGGGGCGCTTGAAGTTGAAATCGAGGTGCTGCCAGCTGAGCAGCGGCCCCTTGATCAGCTCGATATCGTCGATGCCCTCGACCTGCTTGGCCTGGCTGTACGGGGTCTGCACCACGAGGTTCACTTCACCCGACTTCAGTTGGGTGATCAGCGTGTTGGTGTCGGGGATCATCTTGAAGATGAGCTTGTCGAGGTAGGGCAGCGCATCGCCGTTCTCGGCCTTCTTCCAGTAGCCGTCATAGCGCTCGGTCACCACGTACTGGCCGCGCTGGAACTCGGTGACCTTGAACGGGCCGGTGCCGACCGGCGTCTCGTTGTAGGACGAGGTGTTGAGGTCGGTGCCTTCGAGCAGGTGCTTGGGGAAGATGCCGAAGGTGAAGAGCGTCGAGGCGAAGGTCGGCAGGATCGTGTTGTAGTTGACCACCGCGGTCAGCTCGTCCGGCGTGTCGATGCTCGCGACTTCAGCTGAACCGTCCTTGGACTCGGCGATGAACTTTTCGTCCTTCACCGCTTCCCAGGTGTACTTCACGTCGGCCGAGGTGAACGGCTTGCCGTCATGCCAGGTCACCCCGGGACGGAGCTTGTAGGTGATCTTCATCGTCTTGCCGTCCTCGGAGACGACAATGCCGCCATTCTCGATGGTCGGCACCTCGGTGGCCAGCACAGGCACATATTTGGCGTCCTTGTCGGGCGCCAGCAGGCCCTCGACCACGGCCGCCTGGGCATCTCCGAGGAAACCAGTCGAGTAGACGTTCATCGTGTCGATCTCATAGGTGAGGCCGACGGTGAGCGTGCCGCCCTTCTGCTGAGCCCATGCGGGCAGCAGCCCGATGGTGGCAAACGCGGCGGTGCCGGCAAGCATGCCCTTGAGCGTGGCGCGGCGGGTCAGTTTCAGCGTCATGATGCGTCCTTCGTGCCTTGATGCCCCCTCACGGGGACGGGTCTGGTTAGTAGCCTAGCGTCCGGTCTACGAGATGTGGCAGACTTTCGCCGCGCTCGAAGCGCCGGATGTTCTCCGCCATCTCCTTGACCGCAGTATGCGCATGGGTGGGCGCCGCGACGTGCGGAGAGACGAGGATCTTCGGATGGCTCCACAGCGGATCGTCCGCCGGGAGCGGTTCGGTGCGGAACACATCGAGCGCCGCGCCGCTGAGCTGGCCCGCATCGAGCGCCGCGATGAGGTCGGCGTCGACCACATGCGCGCCACGGGCGCCGTTGATGAAGAAGCCGCCATGGGCCAACGCGCCCAGCACGGTCTTGTCGACGATGTTCGCCGTCTCCGCTGTGAGCGGCAGCAGGTTGACGAGAATGTCCGAGCCCTCGACCGCAGCGAGCAGCTGCTCCTTGCCGGCAAAGGCCCTGGCGTGCTCGACGGCGCGGCCCGAGCGGCTCCAAACGCGGGTATCGAAGCCGAAGCGGACGAAGTGCTCCGCGACGGGCATGCCAAGCGCCCCGGCGCCCAACACCGTGACCTTGCGCTCGCGGGCCAGCTTCTCGGCTTGCGGAGCCCAGTGCTTTTCCGCCTGCAGGTCCTTGTAGACGAGGATGTTGCGGTGCCAGGCCAGGGCCTGCGCCAGCACCCAGTCGGCCATGCCGAGCGCCAGGCCGTCGTCGACGAGGCGGACGATCGGGAGGCCATCCGGGACTTCGCCCGAATTGAGCAGGTGCTCGATACCGGCGTTGAGACTGACAACCAGCTCGAGCCCAGGCACCGAGGCGATGACGCCCGGGGATGGTCGGCCGACAACGATGTACTGCACGGCAGCGTCTCCTGGCTGCGGCTGCGCGGTGAGCACTTCATGGGTCGGCAGCTCGGCCCGGAACAGGCCGGCGAGGTGCTCGGGATTGCCGCGCGACGAGATAAATATCCGTTTCATGACAGGGAGCATGAGGTGGCGCGAGCGCGGCACGCAATGCCCGAAATTATCGGCTTTGTCATGCAATCATCTCATGCATCGCCGCATCGGTGAGCGGGTCGAAAAACCCGGCGACATGCTCAGTAATTGAGCAAATGCGGGCGACACAGCCGGACTGGTCCGGCCGCGTCGCCTGTCGCGATTAATTGCCGATCTATTCCGTCAGGTTAAGCTCTGCTGCGCGGATGCAGGCGACGGAATGGTCGCTTCCGACGGTTTCCAAGGGTGGAATGGCCCTGGCGCAGTCCTCGATCGCGAACGGGCAGCGGGTGCGGAACACGCAGCCCGAGGGCGGCGCGATCGGGCTCGGCAGGTCGCCCTTGAGGGTGATGCGTTGGCGCCGTACCCGCGGATCAGGCACCGGGGCCGCGTCGAGCAGCGCGCGCGTGTAGGGGTGGCGCGGGTTGGCGTAGAGATCGGCCGCGGTTGCCGTCTCCATCACCTTGCCGAGGTACAGCACGACGACGCGGTCGCACAGAAACTCGATGACGCTGAGGTCGTGCCCGATAAAGAGGAGCGACAGCCCCAGTGCCTGCCGCAGGTCTTGGATCAGGTTGATGATCTGGGCCTGGATCGACACGTCGAGCGCTGAAACCGGCTCATCGGCGACGATGAAATCAGGGTTCACGGCGAGCGCCCGGGCGATGCCGATGCGCTGCCGTTGCCCACCGGAAAACTCATGCGGGAAGCGCGCCGCCGCCTCGCGCGGCAGCCCGACCTGCTGCAGCAGGTCGCCGACCCGCTGCCCCCGATCCTTGCCGGTGCCGATATGATGCAGCAGCAGCGCTTCGCCGATGATCTGCCCCACGCTCATGCGCGGGTTAAGGCTGGCATACGGGTCCTGAAAGATGATCTGCATGCGGCTGCGCAGCGCCTTCATCCGCTGCGGCGGCACGCCGGTCAGTTCCTCGCCGTCGAAAGTCACCGACCCGGCGGTCGGCTCGACCAATCGCAGCACCGAGCGGCCGAGCGTCGTCTTGCCCGAACCGCTTTCGCCGACGAGGCCGACCACTTCGCCGCGCCGCACTTCGAGTGACACGCCGTCGACGGCGCGCACCGTCTGGCCCGGCGACAGCAGCGTCTTGCCGATGGGGAAATGCACCTTGAGGTCGGTGACCTTGAGCAGCGCCTCAGCCATCGAGTTCGCTCCAGCGGAAGCAGCGCGAGCCGTGTCCCGGATTGACGGCGAAGACCGGCGGCACTTCGCTACGGCAGCGTTCGACCGCCCAGCCGCAGCGCGGGTTGAAATCACAACCGGCCGGCGGCCGGCGCGGATCGACGACGCTGCCGGGAATGGCCTTCAGCCTCGGCACTTCACCGCGCAGCCGCGCCGCATGGTCCACCACCGGCATCGAAGCCAGCAGCCCGCGCGTATAGGGATGGCTCGGCTTGTCGAAGAGCTGCGTCACCGAAGCGCTCTCGACGATGCGGCCGCCATACATCACCGCCACCCGGTCGGCGATTTCGGCGACGACGCCGAGATTGTGGGTGATGAACAGGATGCCCATGCCGATTTCACGCTGCAGCCGCCGCATCAGTTCCAGGATCTGCAACTGCACCGTCACGTCCAGCGCCGTCGTCGGTTCGTCGGCGATCAGCAGCGCCGGGTTGCAGGCGAGCGCCATGGCGATCATCACCCGCTGCCGCATGCCGCCCGACATCTGGTGCGGAAACACGTCGGCGCGCCGCTTCGGTTCGGGGATTTCGACCAGCGCCAGCATCTCGACCGCCCGATCCCAGGCCTGCTTCTGCGTCAGCCCCTGATGCAGCAGTGCGGCCTCGGCGATCTGCGAGCCCACCTTGACGGTCGGGTTGAGGCTGGTCATCGGCTCCTGGAAGATCATCGAGATCTCGTTGCCACGCACCTTGCGCATGGCAAGCTCGGGTTCCTGCGCCAAGTCGCGCACGACGCCATCCCGGCCCTTGAACAGCACCTCTCCCGCTGCGATGCCGCCTACCGCCTTGGGGATCAGCCGCATCACCGACAGTGACGTAACCGACTTGCCCGACCCCGATTCACCGACCACCGCGACGGTCTCGCCGGCATTGACCGTGAGGTCCACGCCCTTCACTGCGCGAACCACTCCGGTCTCGGTGCGAAACTCGGTGACCAGGCCCCGAATGTCGAGCAGCGGCACAGCCGTCATAGGATCGAGGGTCCCGGGTTGAGGAGGCCGGCACGGTGCATTTCCTCACCGATCCAGGCCAGCGGCACATGGCCGAAGCTGAGCAGCGTATCGTGGAAGCTGAGCGTATCGCCTTTCCAGCGGCGGCGCAGCGCCCTGATGCCTTCGACGCCCAGCCAGTACATGGCGCGCGAGCCCGGCATCATCGAGTTGCGGACGACTTCGGCCTCGACGCGGGCCGGCGCAAAACCGGCCTTGTCGCGGTAGAAGGCCATCGCCTCCTCCATGCTCCACTCACCGGTGTGCAGCCGCACATCGACCAGTACGCTCGCCGCATTGCGGCGCTCGTATTGCTTGAGCAGCAGGACCTCGGCGGGGCTGTAAAAGCCCGGCGCCTCCATCAGCAGGTCCTCGACGTAGCAGGCCCAGCCCTCGATCAGCGTGATCGAACCGAGGAAGGCGAGGCCGAGCGCACAGTCGGTGCCCGCGATCCGCGCCAGACGCGATTCCGATGCCCGCGCGCGCGTGTTCTGCGTGTGATGCCCGACGCTGCCGTGATGCACGGAGTGAATGGTCTTGACCGTCGCCCTGTTGTTGCTGGCGAGAAAGGTCTCGATGTTCTCGCCTGGCGGCGTCACCCAATAGACCGAGCCCTCCCCCGGCTTCAGCCCCGGCGGCGAACGGTAGAACAGGAAGTAGAGCGACTGGCTGACCTTGCGAAAGCACGGCGCCATCCAGCGATAGTCGAGGTCGTATTCCTGCGCCGGCGTCACCAGTCGGTGGCCGTCCACCACCGCTTGCACGTCCCAGTGCATATAGCTGTCGATCACCGCCTCGGCGTCGCCGGGATGCTCGGCGCTGAGCCCGGCGATGATCTCCTCCCAGGTCCGGTTCGGGTCGACGGCGGCGGCCATGTCCTCGAGCTCCGCACCCAGCCGCTCGAACGACGCCTCGGCCAGGTCAACCGCGCTGGCGGGCCTGATCGACAAGCCGTGCTGCGTCTCGAACAGCCGCGCGAGATAGACCTCGCCGCAGGCCGGATCGGCGTCGGGCAGGCCGGCGATCGCCGTGGCGAAGTCGGTGAATGCCGCCGCTGCTGCAAGGGCGGGCGACGCCCAGTCATCGGCAAACTCCTCGTGCAGCTTGATGTCGCCGGCGAGGAACTCGGCCATCGCCGCGGCTTCGCGGCGCGCCCGATTGACCCATCCGGCCGGCGTCGGCCGGCGCGCCAGGCCTCCTGCAGCGGCATGGAGAAAGCCTGGGATGGCGCCGAGCCGCGCGATCAGCGCGTCATGCCGGACCGGCGCCGATTGCGGCAGGAGCAGAGAAATCACCGCGAACGCCGCCTCGCCCGAATACCAGGCCGGGTTGCGGAGCCGAGACCTCTCCGCCGCGGCCATGTCCTGCACCGCGAGTTCGGCCAGCATCATCCGCCGGTCGAGCCGGTTGCCGATATCGTCGGGGATGGCCGTGTCCTGCAGCCGCTCGCGGAGCGCCGCGATGCTGCGACGCTCCTCGTCGATCACGTCGTCACCCACCGGCGGCAGCAGCGCGTCATGCGCCTTGTCGCCCATGAAAGTCGCGTCGACCGGCCGCCAGGTCCAATGATGGGAGAGGAAGTCGTCGACCAGCGACGGATCGTACTTCGTCATGCCGTAGCAGCCGGCAGGTCGACCCAGCGGCGCTCATAGTGCGCCTTGATGATCGCGTCGACGATTTCTTGACTCTTGGCACCGTCGTAGAACGTGCATTCCTGCGGCCGGTCCTCGAGGATTTCGTCGACGAAGAAGCGCACGAGGTTGCGGTAGTAGAGTTCGGGCCATGGCGTGTTCAGGGTTGTGCCCGGCGGCAGCGCATCCTGCGTGATCTCGATCGGCTTGAATTCCACCGCGTCGGCAGTGGCGAGCTTCAGCGTCTCGGCCACCCCGAACTCGTCGATCAGCCGCGCCACTGCCGCTCCTTTGCTGCCATAGACGCGGATCTCTACACCGGGGTAATTACCCACTGCGATATAGCTTGTCTGCAGCATGCCCTGCGTGCCGTTGGCGTATTCCACGATGGCCGTCGCACCATCCTCGATCAGGATGCGCTGCCGGCCGGGCTCGCCACGGATTACCCGGTCGGGGATGAAGTTCTTCATCGTCGAGGCGACGGATTTGAACTCGCCGCCGAGCCAGCGCATCAAGTCGATCAGGTGCGAGCCGTAGCCGATGATCGAAGATGGGATCAGCTTGTCGCGCACCGCATCCGGCGCCACCTGGCGGAGCGGAAAGTCGGGGTCGAGCCATTGGCTATTTTGCTCGAAGCCGTGGATGTGGAAGATTTCGCCCAGCGTGCCGTCATCGATCCAGCGCTTGATCTGCCGGATGGCAGGCGAATAGCGGAAGGTGAACCCCAGCTTGGTGCGCACCCCCGCCGCGTCTGCCTTGCTGGCGGCGTCGAAGGCAGGGGCGGCCAGCGTGTGCAGCGGCTTTTCGCTGAGCACGTGCTTGCCACCACCGATCGCCGCGAGGGAGAGCGGCAGGTGAGTATGGGTAGGAGTGCAGACATCCACCATCTGCACATCAGGGTCGGCAATCAGCTGGTCCGGATCTGAATAGACCTTCCGCGCCCCATATTTCTCGCCCATCGCCTTGGCGCGGACCGGATCGATGTCGCACACCGCGACGAGGTCAACACGCTCATGCGCCTTGTAGCCGGGGAGGTGCGCCTTGTCGGCCCAGGTGTGCGTGCCGATGAGGCCAACACCGAGTTTCGTGGTCATGGCAGGGTCTTTCCGATCGAGGCCGCGTAGGCCTCGAGTTCATCGAAATTGTGGAAGCCGAGGGCACGCTTGCCGTCCTCGATCTCGTAGATCATCGAGGTCATCTTCTCGTTGAGCCGCGTATCGGCGCCGGCCTTCTTGCCGTACTCGATCAGCTTGCCGGCAAAGGCGCGGGTCTCGGATGGGCGCTTGCGATACACGATGTCCCACCAGATGCCTGAACCCTTCTTCTTGAAGTCGTGGGCCGGCTTGGTGTCCTGGTCTTTCTTCAGCAGCCAGATCGCGTGGTTGACGTTGTCGAGCAGCTTTTGCGTGTCGGCCGCCGTCTTCACCCGGTAGTTGGCCGGGTCGAAAAAGTCGAAGGCCTGCACGTCGATGCCGTTGGCATCGGCGATCTCGAGCGCTTCCTTCACCACTGCACCTGCAATGCGCGCATAGCGCTCGACCCCAAGCGTGTCACGGATCTTGGCGTCGGCCAGCGCCGAGAACACGACTTGGGCGGAGTACACCTCCTTGGCCCAGATCTGTCCCCAGATATGGTCGGAATACTGCACCTCGGTCAGCGCCGACAGCGCATCGCCGACGGCCTGCAGCCGCGGCGTCATCTCGCCCGAAAGCTCGCCCAGTTGGACCGGGCCCTCATGCACGAACTCGATATAGCCCGGATCGACCAGCGCGCCGCCGTAGTTGGGAATGGAGCCGATGACGATCTTGTCGCCCGGCAACCCGGCCTCGCTCAGCAGTGCCACCATGTCCGGCTCGTTGAACCCGTTCTGGTAAGAAACGACGATGCTGTCGGAATTGAGCAGCGGCATTATCTGCTTCAGGGCCTCCAGCGTGTGCTGCGACTTGGTTGCCACCAGCACCGCGCCCAGATCGCCGGACAGTTGGTCCGGCGTCTTCGCCTTCACGCCAGCGAAATGTATGTCGCCGCGCACGCCGTCGACCTTGAGGCCGTTTTCATTCAGCGCATCGACATGCTCCTTCCAGCGGTCGACGAAGGTGACGTCGTGCCCCGCCTTGTGCAGATACGCGCCGGCCAGCCCGCCGATTGCGCCCGAGCCGATGATGGTGAACTTCATTCAGTGGGCCTCGACGACGGTTTGCGGGAACATGGAGAGGCTCGCCGGGCTGTTGGCATGACTGTAAAGCGCCTCGAGGAATTTCGGCCACTGGGCCTTGGTGACGCGCTCGCGCACCTTGCGCACGCACTCGTTGCCGGCCCAGTAGGACGAGATGAACGGACCCCGGAACGGATGCGCCGCCATGCGGAGCCGGCCCTGCACCCAGGCCTCCTGCCCCATCGCGGTGGTGCGGAGGTAGTTGGCGACATCCTCGTGGGGCACGCCTTCCACCATCAGCATCCACGCCGCGCTGGTCTGCGCCGCCGAGCGGACACGACGCAGTTCGACATGGATTTCGTCGTCACTATCCTCGATGAAATCGATGAGGTGCGCGCCCTGGTCGCCAATGCCTTCCTGCACGCAACCGGTAATGGCGTCGGTGGTGATGAGCAGCGCATCGGCCGGGGCCTCGCCCGCCTCGAAAGCAGCCTTGGTCGAGAGCAGCTGGGTCGAATGACCGGGATACACTTCGTGGCAGACCAGATGCTTCAGCGCAGCGCGAGTGAAGCTCAAGTCGAAGTTCAAGTCCATCTTGCCTTCATCGAAGCTGCAGCGGGCGGTGTACATCATGCCGCGTACCGGGTTGAGCTTCATGTCGTAGTCGCCGGTGTCGAAGATCAGCGCATCGGTCTTGGCCTTCGCCTCGACCATCAGTTCGCGGAACACCGTTTCGACCTGCTCGGCTGGCACTGCCCGGGCCTCTTCCCACGCCGCGACCCGCTCGCCGAGGCCGCCGGTGACGAAGCCCGACTTTCGCAGCAGCCCGTCGAGCTTGCCGCGCGCATCCTCGATCACCGCCGGATCTTCGCGGCCGGTAGGCGCGCCGACGAGATCGGCCACCTTTTCCTCGAATGACGGGCTGGCCCCCGAGGCCATCTTCACCGCCACGCGCAGTGATTTCAGCATGCCTTGAAGGAATACCTGGCGTGGGCCCGAAGCGAGTTCCGCGACATCGGCCTCGAGCCGGTCGAGATCGGCCTTCATCGCCTCGCGGTTCGTGTAGGTCTTCTGCTCCACCTTGCCGCGGCCCAGGTAGATCGGCACGAGGCCATCGTTGAGCAGGCTGTCCGGCTGAGTAAGCTCAAAGGCGTCGATCCCGGTGGTGACGGCCGTAAGCTCCCGCCCAATGTCAAAACTGTTCATCGCCATCCGTCTCAGTGCTCGAAAATCGCATCGGGGTTGCGGAAGGATTTAAACTCCAGCGCGTTACCGGCCGGGTCCTTGAGGAAGAAGGTCCCCTGCTCGCCCGGCTGCCCTTCAAAGCGGACTTTCGGCTCCATCACGAAGGGGTACCTCTCACCCTTGAGCCGAGAAATCAGGGCGTTCCAGGTCTCCCACGGCAGCACCGCGCCGAAGTGATGCAGCGGCACCAGGTCATTGCCCACCTTGCTGGTGGCGGTCGATTTCGGATCCTTGTTGAGGTGCGCCGAGATCTGGTGGCCGAAGAAATCGAAGTCGATCCAGTTGTCGGCCTCGCGCCCCACCTCGCAACCGATAACGTCGCCGTAGAAGTGCCGCGCCGTTTCCTTGTCGTCGATGGCGAACGCCATGTGAAAGGGGATCATGCTTGTTGCCTTGTGGTGGATGCCCTGCAGAAGGGAATGGGCCGATCGATTGAAAGGCTAGCCCCTTGGCGGGGTCTCGCAAGTCGCATAAAGATTTGGCTTCCATGACTTGAATGAATGGGTGAAACCCGTGCGTGGCCGCTTGCTCCCCTCTTTGAACGCCATCCGCACCTTCGAGGCGGTGGCGCGTCACAACAGTTTTACGCGCGCCGCCGAGGAGCTGAACGTGACGCAGAGCGCCGCCAGTCGTCTGGTGCGCAGCCTCGAGGAATACCTGCAGGTGCCGCTGTTCGTCCGGCAGAGTCGGCGCATCGAGCTCACCGACCAGGGCCGCTTCTACAACGAGCTGGTGCGCGATTCCCTCGACTTGATCGAGGCTGGCACGGTTGAGCTGATCTCATCAAAAGCCGGCAAGGGAACGTTGTCGATCGGCATGCTGCCCACCTTCGGCACTCGCTGGCTGGTGCCCCGCCTCCCCTCGTTCCAGGAGGCGCACCCGGAAATCGCGCTCAACATCATTTCGTCCGACGGCGACCTCGATTTCGTCAAGGAGCGCATCGACGTCGCCATCCGCTTCGGTCATGGCAACTGGGCGGATGCGATCTGCGACCCGCTGATGGGCGAGGATATCGTCGTGGTCTGCAGCCCGCGCCTTATGGAGGGCGAGTACCCGATCGACAGCTACGAGTCGCTGCTCAACCACCGGCTGATCCGCCATTCAACGCGGCCCAATGGCTGGGAGCACTGGTTCCGCTCGGTCGGGGTCCACCCTGCGCACCTGCAATGGGGCCCGAGCCTTGAGCACTTCTTCATGGTGATCCAGGCAGCTATTGCGGGCCTCGGCGTCGCGCTGCTTCCGAGCTTCCTCGTCGAGGACGACATCCGAAACGGTGCCCTGGTCTCACCCTTTCCGGTGCGAGTTTCGGGTCCGGGTGCCTATTACCTCGTCACCTCGGCGGCAAAAAGCGAGCTCCCTCGGGTGAAGGTGTTCCGTCGCTGGCTCCTGGAGCAGCTCTAGCTGCTGACCGAAACCGAGCATCTGCCGGTTTACGGCGAGGAGTAGGCGGCGGGCCGGGCTGGCATCGAGCGAAGCGCGGCGCATCGCCGCTCTCACAATTCAGGGAAATCGTCCCGCACTGGGTGTGACCGCTGGCCGGAGGCGACTATGGTCGCGCCAGCCAAACCAACAAGTAGCTCTATGTCCCAGCTCGATACCCGCATCGCCGCCCAGATCGCCACCGAAGTCGCTGCCCGCCCCGACCAGGTCCGGGCTGCCGTGGAACTGCTCGATGGCGGCGCCACGGTGCCGTTCATCGCGCGCTACCGCAAGGAAGTGACCGGTGGGCTCGATGACACGCAGTTGCGCCTCCTGGCCGAGCGGCTGACCTATCTGCGCGAACTGGAAGCCCGCCGCGCCGCGATCCTCAAATCGATCGACGAACAGGGCAAGCTCACCGTCGAGCTGACCGCCTCTATCACTGGCGCGGCAACCAAGGCCGAGCTCGAGGACCTCTATCTGCCGTTCAAGCCCAAACGCCGCACCAAAGCCGAGATTGCGCGGGAACGCGGCCTTGGCCCGCTCGCCGAAGCCATCCTCGCCAATCGCAGCGCCGACCCCCTGTTGCTCGCCGAGGGCTACATCACCGACGAGGTGCCCGGCACCAAGGAGGCGCTCGAGGGCGCCCGCGACATCGTCATCGAGGGCCTGTCGGAAAACGCCGCCCTGCTTGGCCAGCTTCGCACCTATATGCGCGACAAAGCCATGCTCAGCGCCAAAGTGCTGAAGGGCAAGGAAGAGGCCGGGGCCAAGTTTTCCGACTATTTCGAGCATTCCGAACGCTGGAACAAAGTTGCCGGCCACCGCGCCCTCGCCATGATGCGCGGCCGCGACGAGGAGTTCCTCAGCCTCGAAATCGAGGTAGATGCCGACCTCACCGACCCGGTCAAGCCCGTCGAGCGCTTCGTTGCTGCCGCGCTCAATGCGCAAGGCCAAGGCGCGGGCGACAAATGGCTCCGCGACGTGGCGGGCTGGGCCTGGCGCACGCGCCTCCGCCTCTCGCTCTCCATCGACCTGATGGTCGAGCTGCGCGAGCGCGCCGAGCTCGAGGCCATCGGCGTCTTCGCCCGCAACCTCAAGGATCTGCTGCTGGCGGCCCCGGCCGGTGCCCGCGCCACCATGGGGCTCGACCCCGGCATCCGCACTGGCGTCAAGGTCGCGGTCATCGACGCCACCGGCAAGCTGCTCGACACCGAAACCATCTACCCCTTCCCGCCCCGCAACGACGTGATGGGCGCGCAGGCCGCCATTCAGGGGCTGATCAAAAAGCACGGCGTCGAGCTCATCGCCATCGGCAATGGCACCGGCAGCCGCGAGACCGAAAAGCTGGTCGCCGACCTGATCGAGCGCCTGCCCGCGCCGAAGCCGACCAAGGTCATCGTCTCCGAGGCCGGCGCCTCGGTTTACTCGGCCTCCGAGTTGGCTGCGGCCGAGTTCCCCAATCTCGACGTGTCGCTGCGCGGCGCCGTCTCCATCGCCCGCCGTCTGCAGGACCCGCTTGCCGAACTGGTCAAGATCGAGCCCAAGGCGATCGGCGTTGGCCAGTATCAGCACGATCTCGACCAGTACCGGCTCGGCCGCTCGCTCGATGCCGTGGTCGAAGACGCCGTGAACGCGGTGGGCGTCGACCTCAACACCGCCTCGGCGCCGCTGCTCGCCCGGGTCTCGGGCCTCGGCCCGTCCGTCGCCGAAGCCATCGTCACGCATCGCGACGCCAATGGCCCGTTCCGCTCGCGCAAGGCGCTGCTCGAAGTGCCGCGGCTGGGCCAGCGCACCTTCGAGCAGAGCGCCGGGTTCCTGCGCATCACCGGCGGCGCCGAGCCGCTCGATGCGTCTTCGGTGCACCCTGAGGCCTATGGCGTCGCCCGCCAGATCGTCGCCGCCTGCGGCCGCGACCTACGCAGCATCATGGGCGACAAGTCGGCGCTCGCGGGCCTCGATCCGCAGCGCTTCGTCGATGACCGCTTCGGCCTGCCGACGGTGCGCGACATCCTCGCCGAACTCGAAAAACCCGGCCGCGACCCCCGCCCCGCCTTCAAGACCGCGACCTTTGCCGAGGGCGTCGACGATATCAAACACCTCAAGCCCGGCATGCTGCTGGAAGGCACCGTCACCAACGTCGCCGCCTTCGGGGCGTTCGTCGATATCGGCGTGCATCAGGATGGGCTGGTGCACGTCTCGCAACTGGCCGACAAGTTCGTCAAGGACCCACACGAGGTGGTCAAGGCCGGCGACGTGGTCAAGGTCCGCGTCGTCGAAGTCGACGTACCGCGCAAACGCATCGGCCTCAGCATGCGCAAGGA
>NZ_LAJE02000346.1 GCF_000970465.2 Devosia insulae DS-56 | reverse complement strand
CGAGGCTGACACCGGGCTCGAGCCGCAGCGGATCGAGATCGTCGAAATTCGCGATGCGCGGCAGGCGCGGCACGACGATGCGATAGCCGCCCTGCCCCAGCGTCTGCTGCTCCTCAAGCGCCAGCGCGTCCTCGGCTGGGAGTTGGCGCGCGTCGCCGAACCAGGGGATCGGGCCGAGGCAAGGCACGCCGGTGCGCTCGGCAATGAAGCGCTTGCCGTCTTCGAACAGGGCCGGATCGCCCTGGAACTTGTTCACCAGCGTCGCGGCGATCAGTGCGGCATCATCGGGATCGATCACCGCGAAGGTGCCGACCAAGGCGGCGATGACGCCGCCGCGCTGGATATCGCCGGCGAGGATCACCGGCAGGTCGGCGGCCCGGGCGAAACCGAAATTGGCGATGTCGTTGGCGCGGAGGTTGACCTCGGAGGCGCTGCCGGCGCCTTCGACGACGATCAGGTCGGCGTCCGAGCCAAGCTCACTGTGGGCGGCGAGCACCTGAGGGAGCAGCTCGCCGCGCTTCTTCCAGTATTCGCGGGCCGGGAAGCTGCCGATGCGCTGGCCACGCAGCACCAGCTGCGAGCCGGTCTCACCCTCGGGCTTCAGCAGCACCGGGTTCATGGCGGTGACGGGGTCGCGCCGGGCCGCCCTTGCCTGCAGCGCCTGGGCCCGGCCGATCTCGCCGCCATCGGTGGTGACGGCGGCATTGTTGGACATGTTCTGCGGTTTGAACGGCGCGACCCGCAGCCCGCGATTTGTGTAGGCGCGACAAAGGCCTGCGACCAGCAGCGATTTGCCGACATCGGACCCGGTGCCCATGAACATCAGGGATTTCGCCATGCTGCGGTTCTAGCCGGTGAAGCAGCGATCCGATAGGGAGGACGGATGCGCACCATCCTTGTCATCGGCATCGGGGCCGGCAACCCGGATTACCTCACGCTTCAGGCGATCAAGGCGATGAACCGCGCCGAAGTGTTCTTCATGCCCGACAAGGGCGAGGAGAAGGCCGGGCTCAACGCCATCCGGCTGGCGATGCTCGAGCAGTTCGTCAGCGAGCCGCGCTACCGGCTGGTGGAGTTCGCCATCCCGTCGCGCCGCAAGGCCGCAACGCCGGACTATCGCGACAGCGTCGAGGAGTGGCGGGACAAGCTGGAGGTGGCCTACCAGCGAATGTTCGCGGAACTGCCAGACGATGGCGTCGGCGCCTTCCTGGTCTGGGGCGATCCGGCGCTTTACGACGGAACGCTACGCATCCTCAGGGATATGCAGGCAGCCGGCTCCCCGATCGCCATCGAGGTGATCCCCGGGATTTCGGCGCCGCAGGCACTGGCCGCCCAGCATCAGGTAACGCTCAACCGGGTGGGCGAGGCGGTGACTATCACCACCGGCCGTCGGGTCGGTGAAGGCGAGGCGGACGCGCTCAGCAGCGCCGTGGTGATGCTGGACAACCACCAGGTATTCCGGCGCTTCGCTATGGACGAGGCGGAGATCTTCTGGGGCGCCTATCTCGGGACGGCAGACGAGATTCTGGTTGCCGGAAAGGTCTCCGAGGTGATGGACGAGATCGACGCGAAACGGCGCGAGGCGCAGGCCCGCCATGGCTGGATCATGGACACGTACATGATCCGCAAGCCTCAGGCGGATTGATCGACATCGATCACGTGGGCGTAGGAGCCCATGATGCGTCCCTCGACGAGCCCCATCGGCGGCAGTGCCTCACCGAGCGCATCGGTGGCACCGAACAGCGGCGTGCCATGGGTCTTGCGGGCGGATGAGTAGTGGAACTCGTGGCCGGCGAGGTGTTGCGGGAACGGCAGCGGGCTCTGGTGGACGAGGCGACGATAGCCGAGGACCCGCTTGGGGCGGTCGATGCGGGTTTCGTGCGGCAATAGGCCGGACATCGGGTAGGTCGCACCGGCCTTGTCGGTGAGGCTGGCGCCCAGCACCATGAAGCCCCCGCATTCGCCATAGACCAGCGCCGACCGCTCGGCGCTCGCCCGCAAGCCGCGCATGAAAGTCTCGGCGGCGGCGAGGCGGGCAGCGTGCAGTTCGGGATAACCGCCGGGGAGGAAGACGGCATCCGCCGTGGTGTCGGGCGCTTCGTCGGCGAGCGGCGAGAAGAAGCTGAAGCTGGCGCCGGCCTCTCGCCAATCATTGAGCCAGTGCGGGTAGAGGAAGGCAAAGGCATCGTCGCGGGCGATCGCGATGTGCTGGCCGAGGGGTGGCAACAGCTCCCCTCCCCCTTGA
>NZ_LAJE02000345.1 GCF_000970465.2 Devosia insulae DS-56 | reverse complement strand
TCAAGTGGGAATAAGCGACGGGGATCAGCTCGGCCATGCTGCCGATGTCGTGACCGCCTCGGCCGGTGGCCACCGCCTTCTGCAACAGCCGCTGCATCGGCTCGATCAAATCGGTCGAGAGCTTTCGCGCCCGGCTGGCATCGATCAGATTGATATAGGCGGCGTCCTGCATGGCGAGGTTGGAGGCGACGTTGCGGCCGTAATCGGCAGCATCGATCTGCCGCGCCATCTCGGGCAGGCTCGCTTGCATTGCCGTGAGCCAGGCTTGCGCCATCTCGACGAAGTCGGCTGCCGCAATTCCGTCGGCCCGGAGCAGCGCAGTGCCCTGCAGGTAGCCGCCGAACATGCCGTACATCGCGGTGAGCAGCGCCAGGTCGTAGAGCGCGGCGTGTCCGGGGTCGCCACCGAGGTAGCGGCTGGAGCCGAAGCTCGCCAGAACGTCGTGCGATACCGCCCGGGCCGCCGCTGAGCCGCTGGTGAGGATCAGCGTCTCCGGTCGGCCGATCATCGGCGGAATGGCCATGATGCCGCCGTCGAGGTTCCCTATGTCTGCGGGCTCGCCCCGGCGATCGATGTGATCAGCGGCAAATGGAAAGCCCTGCTGCTCTGGGCCATCGCCGAAAAACCCTGCCGCTTCGGCGAGCTGAAGCGCGCCGTTCCCGGCATCACCGAGAAGATGCTGATCCAGCACCTGCGCGAACTCGAGGCCGATGGCATCGTGCACCGCGAAGTGTTCCACGAGATTCCCCCCAAGGTGGTGTATTCAGCGACCGAACTGGGCGCTTCGCTCAACAAGGCGCTGGAGCCGCTGGGCGCCTGGGGGGATGCGCATATCACCGAGATCAGCGCGCGGCGACAGCGCAAGGCCTCGGCGATTTCGCCCGGGCCGGAAAGCATGTAGAAGGTCTGGGCCGGGAGCGATCCCGGCTTTTCTTCGAGGGGAAGTCACCAGTGTCGTTCGCATCGCACCCGTTTCGCGGGCCCTTGTTCATGGTCATCGCGACCTGTTCGTATGTGATCAACGACACGCTGATGAAGCTCGCGACCGAGGGCCTGCCGCCCTATCAGGTGCTGATGCTGCGCGGTTGCGCCGGCCTCATCTGGGGGCTGCCGCTGATGCTGGCGCTGGGCTACGGCCGGCAATTGCCGCTGGTGTTCGAGCGGCGCGTGCTGGCGCGCAACCTCGCCGAGACCGTGGCGATCCTCTGCTACGTCGTGGCGCTCGCCAACATGCCGATCGCCGATGCCTCGGCGCTGGGGCAGATCACCCCGCTGCTGGTGCTGCTCGGCGCCTCGATCCTGTTCCGCGAGCGGATCGGCGGGGTGCGCATGGCGCTGATCGGCGTCGGCTTCATCGGCGCCATCATGGTGGCGCAGCCGACCATGCAGGGGATCTCGATCTATGCGGTGCTGGCGCTGGCCAATGCCGTGCTCTGCGCGGTGCGCGATCTCGCCGGCCGGCGGGTCGCAGCCGAGGTGCCGGGGATGATCGTCGCCATGTCGGCCATCATTGTCGTCCTGCTCGGGGCAGCGGCGATGCACCTCTTGACCGAAAACTGGGTGGTGCCTCAGACGCGTCACCTGCTGCTGCTCGCCGGCGCCGGGCTGTTCCTGATCTTCGGGCACTTCTTCATCTTCATGGCCTATCGCGTCGGGCCAACCGGCGTCGTCGCGCCGTTCTACTACTTCTTCACCTTCTGGGCGGTGCTGTCGGGTCTCGTCGTGTTCGGTCAGTTCCCGAACCTCCTCGCCATCAGCGGCATAGTGCTGGTGGTGGCCGCCGGCCTCACCATCGTGGTGCTCGATGAGCGCAAGCGCCGGCTCGTGCCGGTGGCGTGATGCCGGCCCGCGCCGCGCGAGGCCATCTCCGCCGCTGATCGGGCTCATCAAAACGTTCGATTGGCCCGGTGGCATCCGATGGGGTAAGCCTCCGCCCAGTTCTGCCGAGGTCCCGCGATGACTCATCTCAGCGTCAATCTCAATGCCGTCGCCATGCTGCGCAACCGGCGCTCCGTGCCCTGGCCGAGCGTTACCGGCATTGCCCGCATCGCGCTCGATGCGGGTGCTGACGGCATCACCGTGCATCCGCGGCCCGACGAGCGGCACATCCGGCGCACCGACGTGTTTGAGCTGGTGACCCTGCTGCGCCAGGATTACCCGGGGCGTGAGTTCAACATCGAAGGCTATCCGACCGAGGATTTCCTGACCCTGGTCGAGCGCGCCGCGCCGGACCAGGTGACCCTCGTGCCCGACGATCCCCTGCAATCGACCTCCGACCACGGCTGGAACATCGAGGCCAATCGCGCCGTGCTGACCCCGGCGATCGAGCGGATGCGGCAGGCCGGCATCCGGGTGTCGCTGTTCATCAATGCCGACCCCGCGGCTCCGGCGGCGGCGGCCAATGTCGGGGCGGACCGGGTGGAGCTCTATACCGGCCCCTATGGCGGATCGCTGAAGCCGGAGTTGCAGGCCGTACATCTCGAAGCGCTGCGCGAGACTGCCGATGCGGCCCGCGCCGCCGGGCACAATGCGCGGCCGGGGCAGGGTGGTTTACTGGTCAATGCCGGGCACGACCTCAACCTCGTCAACCTGCCGCCGCTGAAGCAGGCGATCCCGGACCTCGCCGAGGTTTCGATCGGTCACGCCATCACTGCCGACGCGCTGATCTACGGCATGGCCGAGACCGTGCGGCACTACAAGATCGCCTGCGCCTGACGCGCGAGCGCTCGTGAAGTCTGGCCCCGCGAAGGCATACGCGCTAAGTTAAGGTCGTGCCGCCTGAGGCTCTGCCAATCCCCCAAACTCGGTGTCATCCCCGCGAAAGCGGGGAACTACGTTTGCGATCGTGCCGCGGGCACGAAAACAGAGGTTCCCGCTTTCGCGGGAATGACCCGGTGGGTGGGGCACGACCCTAACTTAGCGCATATGGGCGAAGGCGGGGCAGTTGGTTAGGGCCGGCCGCGGAAGGTGAAGGTGTGGCCTTCCTCGCAGAGGTTGGCGGCGTAGTAGGCATACTCCTTGCCTGCCATCGAAAGCATCCGAAGGTCGACCCAGCACTTATCGACGCCGTCCTCGAGCATGAACTGCATCTTGCCCTTCGGTTCGAGGTGCTTGCCACGCAGGCGTTCGGCGCCCCAGTCGTCCGTGGCCATTCTCCTGATGTAGAGTTCGCTGATCGTCACCTTCGAGGCGCTCTTGACCCAGAGCCGCAGCGCTGGACCGGCCATAGCAGTGGTCGTGAACAACGACATGATGGCCAGCACGGCCACAACGAACAGCTTCATCAAAATTCCCCAAAACGATGGGGCGGACACTGACCCGACTACGTGCTCTGCGCAATCGGCTCTGCCAGGCGTAGTGAATACCGCAGCCGACTGTGCGCTTTCGCACATATGTTAACGGGCAACCCGTGGTTGGCGGTCAAATCCGACTTAACTACCGCCATTGCCGCTTATTTCGCTTCAACGGTGGATGGACCAAGTTGGAGCCTTCCACGGATTGGGCGGGTTGCCATATGGCTTTGAGAGCAGTTGCATACGAGCAGGCGATGAGCGACCCGATCAACGAAGCCCTGGTGCTCTATACCGGTTTCGGCAACTCGCCGTTCCCGCGGGCCAAGACGCCGCATCTGGTGCAGCGCTTCGGTGAAGCCGAGGGCACCGAGCTCAAGCAACGCATCCTCGCCCTGCTCGAGGAGCTGCAGCAGCCAGTCGACGGGCTGGAGAAACGCTCCAAGAAGAGCCTCACCGAGCGCGCCATCGAGCAACTGCAGCCAAAACACCCCGAGCTCGACGATTCCGGGCTCAAGGCGCTCGCCTGGACCTATTCGTTCGGCCTGCGCTGATCCGTCTTCGGCTACCCATCGTTCGATAATCGCGAACGCTGCATTTCGCCTCCCGTGCGAATGAGCGGCGTTGGCCGACGCACGCCCGACCCGGGTCGCGAAACCGCCGGAACTGCTTCACTTACAACGCTGTAACCCCACGCACAGGGATGTAACCGGGGCTGGGCTGTGTGCCTTCGCTTCATCGAGGTGCCTGCTTGTGCGGCACCACCTTGGGCACTTATTTGCCGCTAGTCACATTTTGATACTGGAGTGCAGCAAATGTCCAAACCCAAGATTGCCGTGATCATCAGCTCGATCCGCCCGACCCGCTTCGGCGACAAGCCGGCCAGCTGGATCGCCGGCCACGTCGCCGCCCGCGGCGATGTCGATGTCGAGATCGTCGACCTGAAGGATTACCCGCTTCCGCTGTTCGACGCGGCCGCATCCGACTTCTGGATGCCGACGCCGAACGAGATTGCCGCCAAGTGGCAGGCCAAGCTCAACGAGTTCGACGGCTACATCGTCGTCACCGCCGAGTACAACCGCTCGATCACCGGCGCGCTGAAGAACGCCATCGACTGGGCTTACAAGCCCTTCATCAAGAAGGCCGTGGCCTTCGTGGGCTACGGTTCGGTCGGCGGCGCCCGCGCCATCGAGCACCTGCGCAACATCATGGTTGAGCTGCAGGCCGTGCCCGTTCGTCACGCTGTCCACATCGGTGGCTCGGACTTCATCCCGATCATGATGGGCCAGAAGAGCTGGGACGAGACCAAGGGCAACTTCGACTTCTTCGTGCCCGAGATGCTCGACAACCTGGTCTGGTGGACCAATGCCACCCGCAATGCCCGCCAGGCCGATGCGGCTGCCGCGGCCAAGGCCGCTTAAGGGCGACCGCCGGTAGTTTCCGGGGTTCTCCTCCTTTCGCACCCCGGTCGGGGGCGGCGCTTCCCATGGCGCCGTCCCCTTTTTCTTTGTCTTGCCCCCGCAAATCCGCATAACTGTCCATCAGCAAATGCGAACCTTAGCGGAATTTGACCGTTGAGTGCGCCGGTGGTCGGGTGTAGACAGCCGCCCACCCCATAACAGGGTGAGCGAAGGGCATATGACCCAGACCACTTCGTCCGGCGTGACGGCCGGCGCTGCGGCGACCGAACAAACCGGCCACGCCAAAGGCAGACTACCCATCCTCACCCTCGGCGCCCTTGGCGTCGTCTACGGCGATATCGGGACCAGCCCGATCTATGCCTTTCGACAAGCGATGGCCGTGCGGCCGGGGGCCGCTTCGACCGAAGCTGAAGTGCTGGGGCTGCTGTCGCTCATTGTCTGGGCGCTGACCGCTACGGTCACCATCAAGTACATTTTCTTCGTCACCCGCGCCGACAACAAGGGCGAGGGCGGCACGCTGTCGCTGATGAGTCTGGCGCGATCCGGCGTCGCGAAAGGCGGCTGGATCACCGCGCTCGGCGTGCTGGGGGCGGCGCTGTTCTTCGGCGACGCCATCATTACGCCCGCCATTTCCGTGCTTTCCGCCGTGGAAGGCGTCGAACTGATCGCTCCTCAGTTGACCAGCTGGGTGGTGCCGATGACGGTGGTCATTATCATCGGCCTGTTCGCGGTACAGAGGTTCGGCACGGCCAAAATCTCGATCGCTTTCGGACCGATCATGGGGCTGTGGTTCCTGACGCTGGGGATCTCGGGGCTGATCCATATCATCGACAAGCCCGAGGTCCTGCTGGCCCTGAACCCGGCCTACGGCATCAGCTTCCTGATCACCCACTGGAACATCGCCTTCGTGGTGATCGGCGCGATCTTCCTCGCCATCACCGGCGCCGAGGCGCTCTATGTCGACCTCGGGCACTTCGGCCGCAGGCCGATCGTCATCGCCTGGTTTGTCCTGGTGTTTCCGTGCCTGCTGCTCAACTATTTCGGGCAGGGGGCGTTCGTCCTCTATCATGGGGTAGGAGCAACGGATAACCCGTTCTTCCAGATGCATCCGGACTGGTTCCTGCTGCCTTTCGTCCTGCTGGCGACGGTCGCGACCGTTATCGCCAGCCAGGCGGTGATCACCGGCACCTATAGCCTCGCGCAGCAGGCCATCGCGCTCAACTTCCTGCCCCGCATGACGGTGCAGCACACCTCCGACACGCAATCCGGCCAGATCTACATGCCGCAGATCAATGCGATGCTGATGATCCTGGTGCTGCTGCTGGTGTTGTCGTTCGGCAGCTCGGCGGCACTCTCCAACGCTTACGGCATCGCCGTGAGCGGCGTGATGCTGGTCACCGGCGTGCTGCTTGCCGTGGTGATGTGGCGGCGCTGGAACTGGCATCCCGGCGCCGTGCTGCTGGTAATCGTGCCGTTCCTGCTGCTGGACGGGGCGTTCTTCACCGCCAACGCCTCCAAGATCCTGCAGGGCGGCTGGGTGCCGGCGGTTGCCGCTCTGGTGGTTGCGGCGCTGATGTGGGTATGGATCATGGGCCGCAAGCGGCTCAGCGAGAAGACCCGCCGCGACGAGGTGCCGCTCGAGTTCCTGGTCGAGAACCTCAGCAAGAAGAAGCCGATGACGGTGCCGGGGACGGCGGTATTCCTCACCAGCGACATCGAGGGGGCGCCAACCGCGCTTCTGCATAGCCTCAAGCACTACAAGGTGCTGCACGAAAAGAACGTCATCCTGACGGTGCTCACCTCCGACAAGCCACGCGTGCCGGACGACGAGAAGATCAGGATCGACGCCTATAATGACCTGTTCTACCGGGTGGTCGTCACCTTCGGCTACATGGAGACGCCGAACATTCCCAAGGCCCTGGCGCTGGCCCGCAAGCTCGGCTGGAAGTTCGACATCATGTCGACCTCCTTCTTCCTGTCGCGTCGTTCGCTGAAATCGTCGCCAAAGGGCGGGATGCCCTTGTTCCTCGACAAGATCTTCATCGGCCTCGCCCGCAATGCTACCGATGCCACGGAATACTTCCATATTCCTACTGGCCGTGTGGTTGAAATCGGCACGCAGGTGGTGATCTAGTCCCCTTGGTCAGCCGGGGACTAGAGACTGCTGAAATCACTTGATATTGCGATCGCGGGCGCTGGCCCGGGCGGATTGGCGACGGCCCTGCTGTTGAGCCGAGCTGGCCATCGCGTGCGGCTGTTCGAGCGCTTCGACACGCCCCGTCCGCTCGGTTCGGGCCTGATGCTGCAGCCGACCGGCCTCGCCGTGCTGGGGGCGCTCGGCCTCTACCCCGAGATCGCCGCGCTCGGCTCGCGAGTCGAGCGGCTGATCGGCACCGACGCGCAAAGTGGCCGGGTGGTGCTCGATGTGGGCTACCGGCCCCTCGGCCCGGAGGTACATGCCATCGCCGTGCATCGCGCGGCGCTGTTCAATGTGCTGCATGACGCCGTGGTGGCCGCGCGCCTGCCAATCCGCACCGGCTTCGCCATCGAGGCGCTGGAGCGCGCCGGCGGCAAGCAGTGGTTGCGCGCGCCGCAAGGGCGTGACGGCCCGTTCGACCTGGTGGTCGACGCGCTGGGGTCGGCCTCGCCGCTGAAGGTCGAGGCGAAGCTGCCGAGCCGGGCGCGCCCGCTGAGCTTCGGCGCCATTTGGGGCACGGTGCCCTGGGTCGATCAAGGCTTCCGCCGCGATGCGCTGATGCAGCGCTACCGCAAGGCCAGCGTGATGATCGGCGTGCTGCCGGTCGGCCGCCAGCGCCGCGACGGGCCGGAGCTCGCGGCCTTCTTCTGGAGCCTCAAGCCCGAGACCTTCGAGGCGCTGCAGGCCACCGGGATCGATGGCTGGCGCGACGAAGTGCTGGGGCATTGGCCGGAAACGGCGCCGCATCTCCAGGCCATCCGCGGCTTCGATGAGATGACGCTGGCGCGCTATGCCCACCATACGCTCGTGGTTCCCGCCGGCGACGGCATCGTCTTCATCGGCGACAGCGCCCACGCCACCAGCCCGCAGCTCGGGCAGGGGGCCAACATGGCGCTGCTCGATGCTGCGGCACTGACCGGCGCGCTCGCCAGGGCCGCCTCGGTTGGCGATGCCCTCGCGGAGTATGCCCGGCTGCGCCGTTGGCACGTGCGGCTCTACCAGCTGCTGTCGCTGACGCTTACCCCGTTCTACCAGTCCGATGGCGTCGTGCTGCCGGTGGTTCGCGACGTACTGGTGGCAGCCGCGGCCAAGGTGCCGCCAGCCCCTTGGGTGCTTGCTGCCATGGTCTCCGGACAGTTGCTCAACCCACTCAAAGCGTTGCAACTGGAAGCGGAATCGTTACGCGAGGTTGTGGCATGAGCCGGCCGCACATCCTCATCGTCGGTGGCGCGGGCGTCTTCGGCTCGCGTCTGGCGCGGCTCCTGGCGCGCCGCAAGGGCTTTCGCGTCAGCCTCGGGGGGCGCACCGAACGCCGGGCACAGGCGCTGCAGCGCGAACTGCGGGCGATCGACGAGCAGGGTGAGTATGGCTTCGTGCTGATCGATCGCGACCGCATCGGCGTCGAGCGGCTGAAAGAGATCGACTGCGACGTCGTCGTCGATTGCTCGGGCCCGTTCCAGCTCAGCGGCACCCAGCTGATCGAGGCGGCAATCGGCGCGCGCTGCCATTATGTCGACATCGCTGACTCCCGCAGCTTCGTTGCCGGCATCGCCAGGTTCGACAGCGCGGCGCGAGCCGTCGCCATCTCGGTGATCTCTGGCGCCAGCTCGACGCCGGGCCTGACACATGCCGTGCTCGACCAACTCACCAGCGCCTGGCTCGCCGTCGACAGCGTCGATGTGGCGATCGTCCCCGGCAACAAGACGCCCAAGGGACGCTCGGTGATCGAAGGTATTCTGAGCTGGGTCGGTCAGCCGGTGCGGGTGTTCCGCGAAGCCGGCTGGGAGCGGGGCCGCGGCTGGAGCGGCGGCCGCTCGGTCACCATCGAAGGGCTGCCTCCCCGCCGCGCCATGTTGGCCGACGTTCCCGATCTCGACCTGCTGCCGGCGCGGTTTGCGCCGCGGGTACGGGCCGGGTTCGATGCTGGGATGGAGCTGCCGGTGCTCAATTGGCTGATCGGCGTCGCGGCGGTGCCGGTGCGCTGGGGGCTGATCAAATCGGCAGGCGTATTCGCCGGGTTGGGGACGCAGATCGCACTTTGGCTGGATCGCTTCGGCACCGCCGATGGCGGCATGCTGGTCGAGGCGGCCGGGCAGGATGCACGCGGTGAGCCCCGGGTGGTGCGCTGGTGGCTGCGCGCTGCCAGCGGTGACGGCCCTTATGTGCCGGTGCTGCCGGCAGCGGCGACCATCGCGCCGCTGACCCTCCGCCGCCGGCCGCCCCGTCGCGCCCGCCCCCCCGCCCGCCCCCTCACCCCCCCGCCCCTCAAGCCCCCCCTCGCCGGCCCCGCCACCGCGTCCCACCCCGCCCATCGCCCCCCGACTCGCAAAACGCGAGTGTCGTTGCGAAGTTGGTAACCAACCGGGCGCTACAATTTGCATCTAGTTGTGCGTACGGGAGGCCGTCCCGATCAGGCGGCGTCAAAGCATGTTTTCACGCGAGCGTAAGACCCCCATCGCCGAGTGGTGGTGGACGATCGACAAGTCGCTGCTTGCCGCATTGATCCTGCTGCTGCTGGTTGGGGTGCTGCTGAGCTTTGCGGCGAGCCCGCCGGTGGCCGAGCGGTTGGGCCTCGGGCCCTGGCACTTCATCATCCGCCAGGCGATCTTCGCGGCCCTTGCCGTGCCGGTGATGGTCGCTGCTTCAATGCTGCCGCACCGGGCGGCGCGCTTTGCCGCGCTGGGGGTGCTGGTCGTATCCATCATCATGCTGTGGCTGACCTTGCGCTTCGGCGTCGAGGTCAAGGGCGCTAAGCGCTGGATTTCGATCGCCGGCAACACGGTGCAGCCATCCGAGTTCGTCAAGCCGGCCTTCGCCGTGATCGGCGCGTGGCTGTTCGCTGAGAGCATGAAGCGGCCGGGCGTGCCGGCCCGCATCATCGCCACCGGCATCATGCTGGTGATCGTCGGCGGGCTGCTGCTGCAGCCCGATATCGGGCAGACAGCGCTGGTGCTCGCCACCTGGGGCGTGCTGCTGTTCCTCTCCGGCATCTCGTGGTTCGTGATCATCGGGCTCGGCGCTGCGGGCGTTGGCCTGTTATTCGCCGCCTATATCTTCTTCCCGCACTTCGCCAAGCGCATCGACAGCTTCGTCAACCCGGAAGGCGGCAACACCTACCAGGTCGACAAGGCGCTGAGCTCGCTGCTCGAAGGTGGCTGGTTCGGGCGCGGCCCGGGCGAGTCGCTGGCCAACAAGGTGATCCCCGACGCCCATGCCGACTACGTGTTCTCGGCCGCGGCGGGCGAGTTCGGCATCCTGTTCTGCCTGTTCCTCGTGGCGCTGGTCGGCTTCATCGTGATCAAGGCGCTGATCGGGGCGCAGCAGCAGTCGAGCCTGTTCTCGCGCCTCGCTGCCTCGACCATCGCGATCCAGTTTGGGCTGCAGTGCGCGATCAACCTCGCGGTCAATCTCAGCCTGATCCCGCCCAAGGGCATGACCCTGCCATTCGTCTCCTATGGCGGCACTTCGATGCTCGCCATCGCCTTCGCCATGGGGCTGATGCTGGCGCTGACCCGCAAGAAGCCGGAAGAGCGTCTCGCGACCGGGCTTCCCGTTTATCGCAGCGGAGTGCTATCCCCCGCCGAATGAGCAGATTCGTCCTTATGGCCGGCGGTACGGGAGGCCATCTCTTCCCGGCAATGGCGTTGGCGCAGGAACTGCGCCGGCGTGGTCACGATATCCAGTTGATGACCGATCACCGCGTCGCCTCCTATGGCGACGGCTTTCCCGCCAGCGCCACGCATATCGTGCCGTCGGCGACGCCCTCGGTCAGCAACCCGATCAAGTTCGTCACTGCCGGCTTCAAGATCCTTGGCGGTATCGGCGTCGCCCATGGCGCGCTTGGGCGGGTGAAGCCCGACGCGGTGATCGGCTTCGGCGGCTATCCGGTGTTCCCGCCCTTCGTCGCGGCGAGCCTGCGCGGTATTCCGGGGATCCTGCACGAACAGAACGCGGTGATGGGGCGGGCAAATCGAGCCCTCGCCAAAATGGCCAGGCTGATCGCGCTGAGCTTTGCGCGCACCCTCAAGGCCGAGGCCTTTGCCGAGAAATCGGTGCTGGTCGGCAACCCGGTGCGCGACCGCGTCCGCAACGTCGCCAAGGTACCATATCCCGATCTCGATGCCGGCGGCTCGATCCGGCTGCTGGTGTTCGGCGGCAGCCAGGGCGCCCGCGTGTTCGCCGATCTGGTGCCGCCGGCCATTGCCGAGCTGCCTCAGGAGATCCGTTCGCGGCTGCGCGTCGTGCAGCAGTGCCGGGCCGAGGATCTCGACCGGGTCGCCGAGACCTATCGGCAGGCCAAGGTCAATGTCGAGCTCGCCTCGTTCTTCGATGACCTGCCGGAGCGCATGGCCGCGTCGCACCTCGTCGTGTCGCGCTCGGGCGCCTCGACCATTGCCGAACTCACCGCCATCGGCCGGCCGGCCATCCTGGTGCCGCTGCCCGGTGCTATCGATGCCGACCAGAAGAACAATGCGCTGGTGATGGAGGCCGCCGGTGGTGGCTGGATCGCCGAGCAAGCCACGCTTACGCCACTATCGCTTGGCACTCGCTTGGCATCACTTCTGGGTGACCGGGATGTGCTGCAGCGAGCCGCAGCCGCGGCCAGATTGCTGGGCCAGCCCGACGCCGTCACCAAGCTCGCCGACGCGGCAGAACGCCTCGCGGCCAAGGGGAACAAACCACAATGAAGATGCCGCGCAACATCGGACCGGTGCACTTCGTCGGCATCGGCGGCATCGGCATGAGCGGCATCGCCGAGATCCTGCACAACCAGGGCTATAAGGTCCGCGGCTCGGACAGCGCCGAGAACCCCAACGTGCAGCGGCTCAGGAAGATGGGCATCGAAGTGGAGATCGGCCAGAGCGCCGACAACCTCAAGGATGCGGCCGTCGTCGTCATCTCCTCGGCGATCAAGAAGGGCAACCCGGAACTCGCCGCCGCCCGGGCCCGTGGCCTGCCGGTGGTGCGCCGCGCCGAAATGCTGGCCGAGATCATGCGGTTCAAGAACGCCATCGCCATCGGCGGCACGCATGGCAAGACCACCACCACGACACTGGTGGCGACGCTGCTCGATGCGGCGAACTACGACCCCACCGTGATCAATGGCGGCATCATCAATGCCTATGGCACCAATGCCCGCCTCGGCGACGGCGAGTGGATGGTGGTCGAGGCGGACGAATCCGACGGCACTTTCGTCAAGCTGCCGGCCGACGTCGCCATCGTCACCAATGTCGATCCCGAGCACCTCGACTATTACGGGGACTTCGACAAGGTGAAGCAGGCCTTCATCAACTTCGTCGAGAACGTGCCCTTCTACGGCTTCGCCGTGATGTGTCTCGATCACCCCGAAGTGCAGGCGCTGGTCGGGCAGATCCGCGACCGCCGCGTCATCACCTATGGCCGCAACCCGCAGGCCGATGTACGGCTGGTCGATCTCGAGAACCATGACGGGGTGCAGCATTTCTCGGTCGAGATCCGCGACCGTATCCGCATGACGCATTTGCGGATCGACGGACTCGAGCTGCCAATGCCGGGCGAGCACAATGCGCTCAACGCCACGGCAGCGATTGCCGTCGCCGACCAGCTGAAAGTGCCGGCCGAGGCGATCCGCAAGGGGCTGAAGAACTTCTCCGGGGTGAAGCGGCGCTTCACCAAGACCGGCACGGTCGGCGGCATCACCATCATCGACGATTACGGCCACCACCCGGTCGAAATCAGTGCGGTGCTGAAGGCGGCGCGGCAATCGGCCCGGCGCGATGTCATTGCCGTGGTGCAGCCGCACCGCTATTCGCGCGTCCACGACCTGTTCAACGAGTTCGCCACCTGCTTCAACGATGCCGATACGGTGATCGTCGCGCCGATCTATGCGGCCGGTGAGACGCCGATCGATGGCGTCACGCATGAAGAGCTGGTGGCCCGCATCCGGGCCCGCGGGCATCGCGATGCGCGGGTCATCGACCGGCCGGAGGCCCTAGCGCCGCTGATCGCCTCGCGCGCCGCGGAAGGCGATTATGTCGTGCTGCTCGGCGCCGGTAACATCACGCAGTGGGCGGCCTCGCTGCCCGCCGAACTTGGCGCCCTGATCGGTAAGGAGCCTGAGCTCACATGAACGTCCATCTCCCCCAGTGGCCTGACCTGCTTCCGACGCTTGGCAGCTGGACCGCGGAGATCCGCGGCCAGCTGATCCCGAACCAGCCGCTCGACGAGATGACGACGCTGAGGGTAGGGGGGCCGGCGCAGCTGTTCTTCCGCCCGGTCGATGAAGACGACCTGGCGTTCTTCCTCAAGCACCTGCCGGCGGAAATCCGCGTTACCGTGGTCGGGCTCGGCTCGAACCTGCTGATCCGCGATGGCGGGCTCGACGGCGTGGTGATCCGCCTGCCGGCCAAGGGCTTTGGCGCCATCGATATCCTCGATGGCCACCGGGTGCGGGCCGGTGCTGCGGTGCCCGACGTGAAGGTCGCGACCGCCTCGGCCGAGGCCGGCATCGATGGGCTGTGGTTCTATCGCGGCATCCCCGGCGGCATCGGCGGAGCGCTCTACATGAATGCCGGCTGCTACGGCACCGAGACGCGCAACCGCATGGTCGAGCTGCGTGCCGTGACCCGGCAGGGCGAGATCATCACGCTCACCAACGAGCAGATGGGCTACCTCTACCGTAAGTCGAACGGCCCGCGCGGCGCGGTGTTCACTTCGGCCACCTACCAGGGCTTTGCCGGCGATCCGGAAAAGATCCTCACCGAGATGCGCACCGTCACCGAGCGGCGTGAAAGCACGCAACCAACCCGCGCCAAGACCGCCGGCTCGACCTTCAAGAACCCCGAGGGGCATTCGAGCTGGAAGGTGATCGACGAGGCCGGCGGCCGCGGTTTCACCTTCGGCCGGGCGCAGATGAGCGAGATGCACTCCAACTTCCTCATCAATATGGGCGAAGCCGACGCGTTCGAGGTCGAGACCGTCGGCGAGTCGATCCGCCAGAAGGTGCGCGACAAGCACGGCATCGAGCTCAAGTGGGAAGTTCGCCGCATGGGCCATTTCGTGCCCGGCCGCGAAGTGCGTGAGTTCATGGACGGCGCGCCGTTCACGGGAGCGGTGTAGTGCCGACTGCAGCAGACGGCCCCCTCCCATCCTCCCCCACAACGGGGGAGGTGCCGCATCGTGCCGTTGGCACCATCTCGCCAAGCGCTCGACCCTTCACCTCCCCCTTCACGGGGGGCGCCGGGAGGGGGCCGTCTCGGCTTCAACCTGACTTTGGAAAGCAGCCGGAATGACCAAGCACGTCGCCGTCCTGATGGGCGGTATTTCGAACGAGCGGCCGGTGTCGATCGCTTCGGGCACCGGGTGCGCTCAGGCGCTGCGTAATGGCGGCTACCAGGTCACCGAGGTGGATGTCGGCTACGATATTGCCGAAGTGCTGCGTGAGCTGAAACCCGACGTCGCCTTCAACGCGCTGCACGGGCGCTATGGCGAGGATGGCACCATCCAGGGCGTGCTGGAATTCCTGCGCATCCCCTACACCCACTCGGGCGTCCTGGCTTCGGCGCTGGCGATGGACAAGCACCAGGCCAAGATCATGTTCAAGGCGGCCGGCATCCCGGTCACCGATCACACCATTGCCAACCGCGCTGAAGTCGCGCGCTCCCACGTCATGGCGCCGCCCTATGTGGTGAAGCCGGTTGCCGACGGCTCGAGCTTCGGCGTTTTCATCGTCAAGGCCGACCAGTCGCACCCGCCGCAGGAACTGCTGCGCGAGGACTGGAACTCGGGCGAAGAGGTGATGGTCGAGCGCTACATCCCCGGCCGCGAGCTGACCTGCGCGGTGATGGGCGACGTGGCGCTGGGGGTTACCGAGATCATTACGGACCTCAGCTTCTACAATTATGAGGCAAAGTACGCTCACGGCGGCTCGCGGCACGTCATTCCGGCTGAAATTCAACCGAAAATTTACGACAAAGTGCAGAAGATGGCGCTTAAGGCGCATGCTGCGCTTGGGTGCCGGGGCGTGTCGCGGAGTGACTTCCGCTACAACGACCAGGCAGGGCCGGACGGCGAGCTCGTCTGCCTCGAGATCAACACCCAGCCAGGCATGACCGAAACGTCACTGGTTCCCGAACAGGCCCGCCATGCCGGCCACTCGTTCGAGGAGCTGGTTGCCTGGATGGTGGAGGATGCGAGTTGCAACAGGTAGGGGCCAAGAGTTTCGCCAACGCCCAGCCTGTCGATCCCCGTCATTTCCCCGTTACGCTGCCCCGCACCGGCCGGCGCGCCCTGGTCAAAGCCAGTCACGTCTGGGTGCTGCACAAGCAGGTCATCACCCGTATCGTCGCAGCGATCCTGGCGCTGCTGGTGGCATTCGGCCTCTATGAGGCGCGCGATGTGATCGGCTCGGCCGGGCTGACCGCTTACCGGTTCGTCCAGGGCGAGTTCGCGCAGGCCGGCTTCGGCATCGATGCGATCGAGATCACCGGCCAGACGCTGACCGACGACAAGGACATCATCACGCTGTTGACTGTCGGCACCGGCAATTCGACGCTGACCTTCGATGCGCAGAAGGCGCAGGCGCGGCTCGAGTGGCTGCGCGCCGTCAAATCCGCAACCGTCCGCAAGGTCTATCCCAACCGCGTCATCGTCTCGATCGTCGAGAAGGTGCCGGTAGCGCGCTGGCGCATTGGCGACACCACCTGGCTGATCGACGACACCGGCAAGAAGATCGGCACCGACATCAGCTCCTATACCGACCTGCCGCTGCTGATCGGGGAAGGGGCCGGCGATGACGGCGTTGCCATGGTGCGCGTTTTGGCGCGGCACGATGGGCTCGACGATCAGCTCGCCGCGCTCAGCCGCATCGGCGATCGCCGCTGGGACCTGATCTATCGCAATGGCCTGCGCGTACAACTGCCCGAAAGCGGCGTGGCGCAGGCGCTCGACCAGCTCGAAATGTACCAGGCCGACTATGCGCTGCTCGAGCGCGACGTGTCGGTGATCGACCTGCGCGTTCCCGGCATTGTGACCCTGAAGCCCGGTGAGATCGCGGCGGCGCAGATCGCCGAGGCGAAGGGCAGTAAGGGCAAGAAGCCGGCCAAGAAACCCGCGAGCGCCCCGGCGGCGACCGCTCCCGCTGCGGCGCCGCAAGCCGCGGCTCCCGTCGTGCCTGTAACTCGGACTCAGTAAGACCATGATGACCGATGCCCTGACCGCGCGGCTCAAGCCCGTACAGCCCGGCCGCACTTCGCTGGTGACGGTGCTCGACATCGGCTCAACCAAGATCTGCTGTGTCATCGCCCGGCTGGTGCCGCGTCCCGAGGGTAAGTCGCTGCGCGGTCGGACCCACAATGTCGAAGTGATCGGCTTCGGCTACGGTCCGTCCTCGGGGATCAAGAGCGGCGTCATCACCGACCTCGACAAGGCCGAGCAGGCGGTGCGCACCGTCGTCGGCATCGCCGAGCGCGCCGCCGGCGTCACCGTGCAGTCGGTGATCGTCAATGTCACCGCCGGGCGCCTGGGCTCCGAAACCTTCTCGGCCGGCGTCAATCTCGGTGGCCAGGAAGTGGAGCGCGCCGATATCCAGCGGGTGCTGCGCGCGGTGAATGACCGCTCCGTCCGCCCCGAACGTTCGATCGTCCACGCGCTGCCGATCGGCTACGCCCTCGATGGCCAGAAGGGCATCAAGGATCCCAAGAACATGGTCGGCGAGAAGCTGTCGATCGATGTCGCGGTAGTCTCGGCCGAAACGCTTGCCATGCGCAATATCGAGCTGGTGCTGCACCGCTGCCACCTGCAGATCGAAGCGCTGATGGCGACTCCGTATGCCTCTGGCCTTGCGACCCTGGTCGATGACGAAAGCTCGCTCGGCGTTGCCTGCATCGATTTTGGCGGCGCCACTACCACCGTCTCGGTGTTCTCGGAGGGGCAGCTCGTCTACGCCGATGCCATCGCCATCGGCGGGCATCACCTGACGCTCGATATCGCGCGCCAGCTCTCGGTCGGCATCGCCGATGCCGAGCGACTCAAGACCATGTATGGCTCGGTACTGCCGGGTCAGACCGACGAGCGCGACATGATCGCCATCACCCCGGTCGGCGCGACTCGCGACGAAGCCCCGGGGCAGATTCCGCGTTCGCACATCACCCGCATCATCCGTCCGCGGGTCGAGGAAGTGCTCACCGCCATCAAGGATCGGATGCAGGCGACCGGCATGATGGACATTTGCGGCCGTCGATTCGTCCTCACCGGCGGCGCCAGCGAACTCACCGGCCTGCCGGAAGTGGCGCGCCGCGTCTTGGCCCGCAACGTCCGCAACGGCCGTCCGATGGGGATTTCCGGCCTGCCTGAGATGGCCAAGGGCCCAGGATTCGCAACGGTCGCGGGGATGCTGATCTACCCGCAGGTCTGCGCCCAGGAATTCGTCGAACCGCATCGCGCGGCCCGGCTCACCGGCACCGACGGCTATTTCGCCCGCGTCGGCAATTGGCTACGCACCAGCTTCTGAGTCTCGGCGCTCTCGGCCCCGGCCTTCGCCGGGCGCCCCTCAACTTCATGCTTAACGTAACGTATCCAAACGCTTAGCCTGCCTTGCAAATTGCCATCACGTTAACGGTTTTGAGGGCATTGTTAGGGTCTGGTTAACGAATTGGCGACTAATACTGGTCTCACACGCCACGCATGGGGCCATTCATGACCATCAACCTCACCATCCCGGACATTCAAGAATTGAAGCCGCGCATCACCGTCTTCGGTGTGGGCGGGGCTGGCGGCAACGCGGTCAACAACATGATCGCGTCGGGCCTTTCCGGAGTGGACTTCGTCTGCGCCAATACCGACGCACAGGCCCTGGCGCTCAGTAGCGCGCAGCGGATCATCCAGCTAGGCGTCTCGGTCACCGAGGGTCTCGGCGCCGGCTCCCACCCGGAAGTGGGCAGGGCAGCGGCTGAAGAGAGCTACGACGAGATCAACGATCACCTGAGCGGCGCGCACATGGTGTTCATCACCGCGGGCATGGGTGGCGGCACCGGTACCGGCGCTGCTCCCGTGGTAGCTCGTGCGGCCCGCGAGCAGGGCATCCTGACAGTCGGCGTGGTGACCAAGCCCTTCCAGTTCGAGGGCAATCGCCGCTCGCGACTGGCTGAAGACGGCATCGACGAGCTGCACCGGCATGTCGATACGCTGATCGTCATCCCGAACCAGAACCTCTTCCGCGTCGCCAACGAGAAGACCACCTTCGCCGACGCCTTCAAGATGGCGGATCAGGTGCTCTATTCGGGCGTCGCCTGCATCACCGACCTGATGGTCAAGGAAGGCCTGATCAACCTCGACTTCGCCGACGTACGCGCCGTGATGCGCGGCATGGGCAAGGCGATGATGGGGACGGGCGAGGCATCCGGCGAGGATCGCGCACGGCATGCCGCCGAGGCGGCAATCGCCAACCCGCTGCTCGACGATGTCTCGATGCAGGGCGCACGTGGCCTCCTGATCTCGATCACCGGCGGCCCCGATCTTACCCTCTACGAAGTCGACGAGGCGGCAAGCCGCATCCGCGAGGAAGTCGACTCGGATGCCAACATCATCCTCGGCGCCACCTTCGATCCGGATATGACCGGCACGATCCGCGTCTCCGTCGTGGCCACCGGCACCGATGCGACGATGGTCCAGGCGCTCGAGCCGATGAAGGCCAACCCGGCCCGCGTGCCGCTGCAGGCCGCGGTGATGCGCCAGGCCATGCCGGAGCGTACTGCGGTGGTTGCCGAGGCTCAGCCCGAACCCGAGTTCGAGACCCAGGTCGAGCAGGCAGTCGCCGAGGCGATCTCCTACGCCGAGCCGGCTTACCAGGAGTACCAGGAAGACGACGGCATCACCGTCGAGCCTTACATCCCGCAGGCCAGCCATACCCATCTCGAAGAAGCGCCGCGACTCATCGAGGCGCCGATTCCGAGCGCTTATGTGCCCTCCAGCGCCGAGCGTCCCGATGGTCAGCGCCGGATGCCGCGCACCGAGGAGTTCCCGGCTGTTGCAAGGCAGTCACTCGCGGCGCAAGAAAAGCAGGAACCGGAGCCGCGCAATGCGCGTGCGCTGTTCAAGCGGCTGGCCTCCAATGTCGGCATTAGCCTTAAGTCGAATGAGCCGGCGCGGGCCGAGCCGGCGGTCGAGCCGAGCGCCGACGATGCCGCCGCGCGGAGCGCGATCGAAGCCGGAGGCGCCCGGAATTCGCGGGTTTCCGGTGGTGCCGAAGGGGCTCGCGGCAATGCCGACCAGTACGGTCGCGCACCGTCGCAGCCGGCACAGAAAGAGCATATCGAAATCCCCGCCTTCCTTCGTAAGCACGGCTAATAGCCGCGGGGGAAAGCCCGAGTACACGCCCCCGGCGCGGCTTCCGCGCCGGGATTTTATTGTCTATGACTGCACCGGGTCGCAGACGGGGCTGGAGTCCTTAGAGCATGCATAAACTTTCGGCGCGGCAGCGGACTTTGGCCGATGCGCTCGAATTCAGCGGTTTCGGTGTTCATTCCGGCGCCCCTGTTACCCTCACTCTCGAGCCTGCTGCGCCCGATAGCGGTTACACCATCACGCGTTTGCTCGATGACGGCCGCCGTCACGGCCCCGTGCCGGTGCACTTCTCCCGCGTGACGCGCACGACGCTGTGCACCACGCTCGACCTCGGCGACAGCGTCTCCGTAGCGACCGTCGAGCACGTGGTTTCGGCGCTTTCCGGCATGGGTGTCGACAATGCCCATATGGTGCTGACCGGCGGCGAGTGCCCGATCCTCGATGGCAGCGCCTGGCCGTTCGTACAGGCCATCCAGCAGGTTGGCCTTGTGGTGCAGCCGGCGCCGCGCCGCTACATCAAGATCATGCGCCAGGTGCTGGTGCGCAACAACGAGGCGTCCGCCGCGCTCGAGCCCTATAACGGCCGGCTGCTGGACCTCGAGATCGATTTCGACAGCCGGGTGATCGGCCGCCAGCGGATGATCTTCGACTGGACGCCGCGCAAATATTTCGAAGACGTGTCGCGGGCCCGCACCTTCGGGTTCGTGCGCGACGCCAAGATTCTCCGGCAGGCCGGCTATGCGCTCGGCTCCTCGATGGAAAATTCCATCACCGTGCACGAAGACCGGATCCTTAATCCGGGTGGCCTGCGCTACGAGGACGAGTTCGTCCGCCACAAGCTGCTCGACGCCATCGGCGACCTGGCGCTGTGCGGGCTGCCGATCTACGGCCGCTTCCGCTCCTACAAGGGTGGCCACGCCCTCAATGCCCTGGTGCTGCATGGGCTGTTCGCCAGCGAGGCCAATTACGAGATCGTCACGGCGGACCAGTTGCCGGCGGCGTTCGACGCGCTGGATGACATGCCCGAAGGGCTCAACGTACAATCGTACCTGCGGTCGGTTGGCTGACCAGCCCGCGCCACAGTTTTGATCTTTTTTGTCAGTAGTTCGCCTGCCACGTTAGGGTAGTGCGTTAAGGGATGGGGCAGGTCGTGACGATCTCTCAGCATGCAGGTATTTCGAGCCGGTTCGCACGTTTCGTGCTGATGGGCGCTATCGTGGTGCTGCTGGCGGGCTGCAACCTGTTCGGCCAGCCCAAGATCAAGGAAGAAGCGATCGTCGCCCCCGAGGTCCTGTACCAGCAGGCGCTCGACGAGATGGACGCGCAGCGCTACGTCACTGCCGTCAAGACGCTGGAGAAGCTTGAGCGTCAGCATCCGTTCTCGGAGTTCAACGAGAAGGCCAAGCTGATGCAGGTGTTCGGCAACTACCGCATCGGCAAGTTCGAGGAAGCGATTCTCGCCGCCGACCGCTACATTGCGCTCTACCCGGGCTCCAAGGAGCTGCCCTACGTGCTCTACCTCAAGGGCAACTCGTATTTCGGGCAGATCAAGGACATCACCCGCGATCAGCAGATCTCGAAGAACGCTATCGAGACCTACTCGATGATCGTCGCCAACTATCCTGACAGCAAGTACGCCAAGGACGCGCAGGAAAAGATGGTGGTCGGCGTCGACCAGATCGCCGGCAAGGAGATGTCGGTCGGCCGCTACTATCTCGGCAACGGCAACTATCCGGCCGCGATCAACCGTTTCCGTGTGGTGGCCGAGCAGTTCCAGACCTCGACTCACATCGAAGAGGCGCTGTTCCGCCTGACCGAGGCGAACCTGGCGCTTGGCTTGATCTCCGAGGCGCAGACTGCCGCTGCCGTGCTTGGCCACAACTATCCGCAGAGCAGCTGGTACAAGCAGGCATTCGACCTGCTCGCCAAGCAGGGCATCTCGCCCCAGGTGAACGCCGGCAGCAGCCTCGCACAGCTGAAGAAGAGCTAAGGCGAAAACAAGCCTGTTGCCTGTTTGTTCCCCTATGAGCTAAGCTGCAAAGCGCGAGTTTGTTCGGCCCCATCAGGCCGGTCGACCACCGAGGGGCCACTCCCGAATGCTCAATGCGCTTTCGGTTCGAAACATCGTCCTGATCGACCAGCTCGATCTCACGCTCGAAGACGGCCTCACCGCGCTCACCGGTGAGACCGGTGCGGGCAAATCCATCCTGCTCGATGCGCTGACGCTGGCGCTTGGGGGCCGCGGCGATGCTTCGCTGGTGAGAGCTGGGGCCGAGAGCGGGCAGGTGGTGGCGGTGCTGCAGCTGCCACGCAATCATCCGGCGCGCGAAGCGCTGCGCGAGAACGCCATCGCAGACGACGAGGACATCATCCTCCGCCGTGTGCAGCTGGCCGATGGCCGCACCCGCGCCTTCATCAATGACCAGCCGGTTTCCGCCGGGCTGCTGCAGGCGGTTGGCCGGCTGATCGTCGAAATCCATGGCCAGCATGACGACCGGGCGCTGATCGATGTCGCAACGCACCGCTCGGCGCTCGATGCGTTTGGTGGCCACGAATCGATGGTCAGCGCCGTGTGGAGCACCTACGAGGCGCTGGTCGAGGCAGACGCCGCCGTGGCCGGGCAGCGCGCGGTGATCGCCGAGGCCATGGCGCGCGAGGAGTATGCCCGGCACGTCGTCGCGGAACTGGGCGAGATGCATCTCGAGGCGGGCGAGGAGGAAGTCCTTGCCGAGCGCCGCCAGCGCCTGATGACGCTGGAGAAGGCCGCCGAGGAAGTGCGCGACGCCGATGAAATCCTCAACGGCCCGACGGCGCCCGGTCCGGTGCTGGCCGGCTTGATGCGGCGGCTGGTGCGCAAGGCCGATGCCGGCGCTGCGGTGTTCCAGCCGATTGTCGAGGCGCTCGACACCGCGCTGGTGTCGCTCGACGCCACCTCGGACGCGCTGGAAGTGCTGAAGCGCGACATGGCGTTCGATCCGGCCGATCTCGAAAAGGTCGAGGAGCGGCTGTTCGCATTGCGCGCCGCGGCCCGCAAGCACCACACCACCTGCGACGGGCTGGGTGAGGTGCTGGCCAAGTACCAGAACGATCTCGATATGCTGCAAAGCGGCGAGCAATCGCTGAAGGTGCTGGAGATCGCTGCCGAGGCCGCCCGCAGTGCCTATGCCGCCGCCGCCTCTGCCCTCAGCACGGCGCGCGAAAAGGCGGCTGGCGCCCTCACCAAGGCCGTGGAAGCGGAACTACCCGACCTAAAGCTCGGCGCCGCGCGGTTCATCGTCGACCGGCAGGTCGATGCGTCTCGCGTCGCCGCCTCGGGCCACGATCAGATTGCCTTTCACGTACAGACCAATCCGGGCACCCAGCCTGGGCCGATCCTCAAGGTCGCTTCGGGTGGCGAACTCAGCCGGTTCCTGCTGGCGCTCAAGGTGGTGCTCGCCGATCGCGGCTCGGCGCCGGTCTTGATCTTCGACGAAATCGACACCGGCGTAGGCGGCGCCGTTGCCGACGCCATCGGGCGCCGGCTGGCGCGTTTGGCCGGCAAGGTGCAGGTGCTGACCGTCACCCATGCGCCGCAGGTGGCGGCGCGGGCGCAGAGCCATCTCCTGATCGAGAAGCAGGCGATCGAGGAGGGGGCATTCGTGCGTACCCATGTGCGCCGCCTCGACGGCAAGGCGCGGCAGGAAGAAGTGGCGCGCATGCTGGCGGGCGCCAAGGTCACCGACGAGGCGCGCGCCGCGGCCGGGAAGTTGATTTCGGAGGTATCGTGAGCGAGGCGGAACGTGAGATCGAGAGCTTCTCCGAGGCGGAGGCCAAGGCGGAGCTCGACCGGCTGCACGAGGTGCTGAGCGAGGCGGACCGCGCTTACTTCGAGAACGACGCTCCCGAGATCACCGACGCCCAGTATGACGGGCTGAAGCGCCGCTACCAGGCGTTCGAGATTGCCTTCCCGCAATTGAAGCGCGCCGACAGCCTGAGCGACAAGGTCGCCGGCGCCCCAGTCGAGGGGTTTTCCAAGGTTCGGCATGCCGTGCCGATGCTCAGCCTTGCCAAGGCCTATAGCGACGAGGACGTGGTCGATTTCATCGAGCGCGGCCGGCGCTTCTTCGAGCGCGACAAGGAGCTGAAGCTGGTGTTCACCGCCGAGCCCAAGATCGATGGGCTGTCGGCATCGCTGCGCTACGAGAACGGCGTGTTCGTGCAGGGCGCCACCCGCGGCGACGGCACGGTGGGCGAGGATATCACCGCCAACCTCAGGACCATCGCGGACATCCCGCATAAGCTCAAAGGCTCGGGCTGGCCGCAGAGCATCGAAATCCGCGGCGAGGTCTATATGACCATGGCCGAGTTCGAGGCGCTGAAGGCGCGTTCGGCCGCGGTCGGCGGGCAGGAATATGTCAACCCGCGCAACACCGCGGCCGGCTCGCTGCGGCAGAAGGATCCGTCGGTCACCGCCAGCCGCAACCTGAAATTCTTTGCCTATGCCTGGGGCGCCAGCTCGGCCGAGCCGGCGGCGACGCAGTACGATGCGGTGCAGAGGTTCGGTGAATGGGGCTTTGCCATCAGCCCGCTGATGGTACGCGCCAGCTCGATCGAAGAGCTGATCGCCCAGTACAAGAAGATCGAGGAGTTGCGCTCCTCGCTCGGCTACGACATCGACGGCGTGGTCTATAAGGTCGACAATCTCGAGCTGCAGCGCCGCTGGGGCTTTTCGAGCGGCGAGCCGCGCTGGGCGGTGGCCCACAAGTTCGCCGCTGAGCAGGCCTTCACCACGATCCGGGCCATCGACATCCAGGTCGGCCGTACCGGCACGCTGGCGCCGGTGGCGCGGCTGGCGCCGGTCGGCGTCGGCGGCGTGGTGGTGGAGAACGTCACGCTCCATAACGAGGACTATATCGCCGGCATCGACTCGACCGGCGCGCCGATCCGCGGCGACGAGCCTATCGATGTGCGCATTGGCGACACCGTGGTGATCCAGCGCGCCGGCGACGTGATCCCGCAGATCGTCCGGGTGGTCCTGGAAAAGCGCCCGGCGGACGCCGCGCCCTATGTGTTCCCGCATGTCTGCCCGGTCTGCGGTTCACCCGCGACACGCGAGCTCAACGAGAAGACCGGCAAGGAAGATTCGCGCCGCCGCTGCACTGGCGAGCTGATCTGCGCAGCGCAGGCAGTCGAGCGGTTGCGCCATTTCGTGTCGCGTGGCGCCATGGATATCGAAGGGCTGGGGTCGGAGAATATCGACCTGTTCTTCAACTCGGGCCTGGTCAAAACCGCCGCCGACATTTTTACGCTGCGCGATCGCCGGCCGGAGGTGCAGCAGGCGTTTGCGGCGCGGCGTGACGAGCAGGCGCGGCTGCGAGAGGCAGCGTCGGGCAAGACGCGCAAGAACGCCCGCAGCGTCGAGGACCGGAGTTTTGAGGGCCTCGAAAAACTGTTCGCCGCCATCGACGCCCGGCGCGAGCCGGAACTCGATCGGTTCATCTTCGCGCTCGGCATCCGCCATATCGGCGAGACCACGGCGGCGGTGCTGGCCAAGACCTTCTCGAGCATCGAGGAGCTGATCCGCGTCGGCAAGGAAACCGCTGCGCACGCCGACGACCCGCACTCGGTGTTTCCGTCGGTCGACGGCATCGGCGATACGGTCATCGAAGCGCTGATCGATTTCTTCGGCAACGAGCGCAACGACGACGTGCTGGAGGCGCTGCTGCGGCAGGTGCGACCCAAGCCCTACGTGGTCACCGTCTCGGCCACCAGCGAAGTGGCGGGCAAGACCATCGTGTTCACCGGCAGCCTCGAGAAGCTGACGCGTGGCGAAGCCAAGGCGATGGCGGAGCGGTTGGGCGCCAAGGTGGCGGGTTCGGTGTCCAAGAACACCGATATCCTCGTCGCCGGTCCCGGCGCCGGCTCCAAGCTCAAGGATGCGCAGGCCCTCGACATCCTTATTCTCGACGAAGATCAATGGCTTGAGTTGGCTGCAAAATAGCCTGCGGCCAGATGGCCAACTGCTTGGGAGTACCGGGATGCTGAAACTGGCGACTGTCGTGTTGTGCGCGGCGCTGTCCGTCTCGCTGCTGTCTAGCCCGGTGCTCGCCGACGAGGCGGGTGACCTCGCACGCAAGCATCTCTATGAGGGAACGATCGGGCAGGGGCTCACTGAACTCAAGCCGTTTTACGAGCGGCAGGACCTCGAGGGGCGCTTCGGCGTGGGGCTGTTGAGCTTCATCCAGGGCGTCGAGCATTTTGCCCAGGGGCTCTACCGGCACGGCTTCGCGTCGCCCGACGCCGGCCCGATCATGGGGGCGCCGCTGGCCATGCCGGTGCCGGTCAACCCGAACCCCGAGCCGCTCGACTATGATAAGTTCCGCGCCATCCTGCAGCTGCTGGTCGATGACATGGACGCCGCCCGCGATGCGCTGCTGACCGCCGGCGAGACCGGCGACTATGTCGTGCCGGTCGAAGTGCTGAAAGTGCGGATCGATCTCGACGGCGATGGCAAGGGCAGCGACGCCGAGAGCATCGGCAACGTGCTCAACGCGATGTTCGGCGCGGCGACGGTGCCCGGCCCAACCGACCCGGGCGCACCGGCGCCAACGCCACCGACACCGCCCGATTCCACCATCGGCTTCGATCGGGCCGATGCGATCTGGCTTGCCGGCTATTCGCAGGTGCTGGCGGCGCAGGCGGATTTCCTGCTCGCCCACGATTTCCGGGCGCTGTTCGACACCACCTTCCACCGGCTGTTCCCGCGCGCCGGGCTGCCGATGCAGGACTACACCCGTTCCACCGGCACGCTGATGCTCGATCCGGAGTCGGACAACGCCATCGCCGACGCGCTGGCGGCGATCCACCATCTCAATTGGCCGGTCACCGATGCTGACCGGCTGAAGCGCGTCCTGTCCCGCTTCAAGATCATTACCGGGCTTTCCCGTCGTAACTGGGAAGCGATCCTCGCCGAAACCGACGACAATCGCGAATTGCTGCCGAGCCCGAAGCAGAGCGGCATCACGCCCGACGCCAGGATCACCGATGCGCAGGTGCAGGCGTGGATGGCGACGCTCGACACCGCCGACCTGATCCTCGACGGCAATCTGCTGCTGCCGCATTGGCGCTTCCAGAAAGGGTTTGATCTCAAAGCCTATTTCGAGAGCGCCAAGAAGACCGACCTGGTGATGCTGATCACCGGCTATGACGCGCTGCCGTTCCTCAAGGACGGCCCGATCGCCAGCGCCGAGTCGTTCGCCGAGGCCAACGCGGTGTTCGGTGACGCGCTGATCGGCTATGCGTTCTGGTTCAACTGAGGGGGTTTTGGACATGCGCCTGCTGATCGCCATCTGCGCGCTGCTCTTGCTGGGGCAGCCGGCCTTCGCGCAAGCATTCTCCGATACGAAGGCGCTGCTCGAGGCGCTCTATGCCGGCTATATGCCGCCCAACGACTATCCGCCCGACGAGAAGCCGTTGCAGAGCGAGCGGCTCAACGGGCTGTTCGAGAAGGACCAGCAGGAAGCGAATGGCGAGATCGGCCGCATCGATTTCGGCCCTTATATCAACGGGCAGGATTATCAGGTCAGCGACCTGGTCATTGGCGAACCCTACATCGCCGGCGGCAAGGCCGTGGTGAAGGTCACCTTCCGCAACTTCGACACCCCGCAGGAGCTCGGCTTCCTGCTGGTCAACGAGGATGGCTGGAAGATCGACGACGTGTGGGGTGGGAGTCCCGACTACAGCTACGACCTGCTCGACATCCTGCAGTCGCCGCTGCCTTGATTGCGGCACGGCGCAGCCCTCAATGCGCCCAAACCCCTTGTTAGCCGGGTGCAATCGAAACCGGGCACGACGGGGCGGTCATGCGTCGCATCATAGCAAGTCTTCTGCTGATCATTGGCTTTATCGGCGCGGCGAGCGCCTATGACAATCCCAAAGCGTTGGTCGAGGCGATCTACCAGCCTTACGGCGTCGGCCAGCAGCACGAGGAGGGACTCGAGCAGTTCTATTCGGCGCGGCTCAAGGATCTCTACGCTGCCAACCTCGAACGGCAAAGCGTCGACGAGAAGGGCGCCTCGGTCGATCCGGACGCGCCGGATATGCTGGCATTCGATCCGTTCATCGAGGGGCAGAACTCGCTGCTGCTTGACCTGGTGATCAGCGAGCCGGTGCTGAATGGCGACCGTGCGGTTGCGACTGTGAGCTTCCACAATTTCGACCACCTCAGCCTGATCAGCGTCGCCATGGTGCGCGAGGCCGATGGCTGGAAGGTGGACGACGTCGCCTCCCTCGCCGGCAGCCAGAACTGGCTGCTGTCCTGGCTGCTGCAATAT
>NZ_LAJE02000344.1 GCF_000970465.2 Devosia insulae DS-56 | reverse complement strand
GTGTGAGATGAGCGGCCGGATCGACGGGTTGCGGGTCGAACGCTTCTTCGATGACGGCACCTATCCCAACAGCGCGCTGCCCCTGCTGTTCTACGAGGAGGCGTTGCCGCGCGGCGAAACCGATGCCGAGGCGATGGAGGCGCTGTTCACCGCCAATGGCTGGCCGCCGGCCTGGCGCGCCTCGGTGTTCACCTACCATCACTATCACTCGACGGCGCATGAGACCTTGGGTGTGGTTCGCGGTACCGCGCGGCTGCTGCTCGGCGGGCCGGAGGGGCGCGAGTTCGATGTCGAGCCGGGCGATGTGATCGTCATCCCCTCCGGGGTGGCGCATCGACGGCTCGATTCGAGTGGCGATTTCCTCGTCGTCGGCTGCTATCCGCTGGGGCAGAGCTGGGACCTGCTGCGCGGCGAGGCGGGCGATCGGCCCGCAGCGGATCGCAATATCGAACGTGTGCCGCTCCCCCGCACCGATCCGGTGGGCGGTGCAGACGGGCCGCTGGCGAAGCACTGGCGAGTGGGAACTCGTTAATCGGGCTCGGAATAGGGTGCGCCTCGACACGCCTGGGGCCTATTCGATGTCGCTCGATCTCACCACGCTCTATCTGGTTTCCGCCATGGTGACCGGCATGTCGGGGCTGCTGTTCCTGCTCGACATGCGCGGCCGGCCCGATCCGGCGCTGCGCTGGTGGGGCCTCGCGTTCCTCTTCGCCATCACTCCGGCGGTGATCTATGCGCTTGCCGGGCAGGCGCCCGAGTTCGTCGTGCTCAACCCTATCGGCAATGGCCTCGTGGTCGCCGGCAGTTCGCTGCTCTGGGTAGGCGCCCGCGCCTTCAGCCACAAGCGCACGCCAGTAGTGGCCTGGGTCGGACCCGCCGTGCTCGCGGCTGCGCTGCCCTTCGCGCTCGAGCAGCCGCTGGTGACCTGGAGCGGCTTCCCGCTACTGGCCGGTGGGGTGGTGGTGTTCAACATGCTGGCGGCGCTCGAATGCTGGCGACCGGTGGGACCGCGGATGCGCAACCACGTGGTGCTGGCTGTCGCCTGGGCCGGCGGCTCGGTGTTCTACCTGTTCCGGCTCGTCGCGTTCGTGGCGTTCGGGCCGGACGATCCGCGCTTCGCGCTGGCCTTTGGCTCGGAGGCCGCGACAATCTGCGTGCTGCTGCTGATCGTCATTTCCAGCTTCTCGATGGTGGCACTGGGCAAAGAGGTCTCCGAGGCGGCGCTGAAACAGGCGGCGACGCGCGATGGCCTCACCGGAGTGCTGAACCGCTCGGAGTTCACCCGCCTGGCCGAGCGGGAAATCCGGGACGCAGGCGAGCGCGACGAGGGCTATGCACTGCTGCTGCTCGATCTCGACCACTTCAAGCGGATCAACGACACGCATGGCCACGCGATCGGCGACGAGGTGCTGGCCGGCGTCGCAACGGCGGTGAGCCGCTGCCTCGGGCCCCGCGACCTGTTCTGCCGCTATGGCGGGGAGGAATTCGCAGCCCTGTTGCCCGGCGCGACCCCTGATGTTGCCGGCGTCGTGGCCGAGCGGGTGCTGCGCGCGGTGCGCGGCGTTATGGTGTGGACCCCGGCTGGCCCGCTGCGCCCGACCACCAGCATCGGCATCTCGGCAGCCAACGTCGAATCGATCGACCTGGGGGCGCTGATGCGCGTCGCCGACATCGCGCTGTATCGCGCCAAGCGGGGTGGCCGAGACCGCGCCGAGGGCGGCGGCGAGGGGGCGGAAGCGTTGCCAAAAACCCTGCAAAACGCCTGACTTCCCAATCGGTTCCCCGTTCCTGTTGGGTTCCCCTCGGCCCTCAAAATGACCAGCAAATGATCGCCACGACGCCGCGATCCAGCCGGTTTGCGATCACAATCAGGCTTAGTCTTTGTCCTCGCCGACAGCGTTGAGGCTGTGGGCCGGACCTGGGCCACCGGGTGCCGATTTGAACCTCACATGGAAGGACAAAACTCCATGAAGAAGCTCCTGATCACCATCGCAGCCATTGGCCTTTCCTCGGCGGCTTTCGCCCAGGCGGCGGCAGTCACCTTCACGTCGGTCGATGCCGACACCAGTGGCGGTGTGAGCCTGGCCGAGGCACAGGTTGCCTGGCCTGATCTGACCCAGGAGGCGTTCGACGCCGCCGATACGAGCAAGGACGGTTCGCTCGACCAGGCCGAGTTCGATGCCTATGTAGCGACGCTTCCGGCTCCGGCCGCGCAGTAATTCGGCCAGCCATGGCTGAGAGGGGTCGCCCGGCCACCGGCGGCCCCTTTTTCTTTAGCGGCGACGGTGCTGGTGCCGCAGGTGCCGTTCGTAGTTCTGGCGCTGCCCGTAGATCCTGAGCACTCGGACGACGGTACTGGTTGTCTCGAAGACGATGACAACTCCTTCGAAGGGCAGCACTCTCAGGCCCGCACGAACATCGGACAGGTTCCTACCTACCGCGGGGAAGTCGCAGAGGTCGGCACATCGCTCTTCGATGCGTCGCACATACGCAGCAGCGGTTGCCGGCATTCCGGCGCTCTCGATGATATACTTCGCTAACCGCCGAAGGTCGTCATGCGTAGCGCTGGTGAGCTGGAGCTCACGACTTGGCATCGCGCTTGGCCGCTAACTCCTCGATATAGGCATAGACCGAGGCAAACGCTTCTTTGGCGTCCATGTCGGGACGAACATCTGCATCGGCCTCGGCAATGAGTTGCCGCAATTGAGCGTCGTCTAGCTCGAAGCCGTCTTGCTCGATGTAGTTGACGACCGCGGTGTGCACCAAGTCCGCCGGGGACGAAAAGTCCCCCGTAGCAACGCGCTCTTCAATGCGACGTGCTTCGTCCTCGGTCACGGTGATGGTGATCGTCTGATCCATAACCGAAGCCTAATGCGAAACACGCAGTTTCGCCAGTCGTTACTCGCCCGCCTTCACCTGCTCCGGCACCTGCGCCACGCCCTTCTGGGCGCGCACCAGGTTGAGGAAGCGGGTGAACAGGTAGTGGCTGTCGTGCGGACCAGGGCTGGCTTCCGGGTGATACTGCACCGAAAAGATCGGCTTGCCCTCGACTTCGAGGCCGGCGTTGGAGCCATCGAACAGCGACACATGGGTCTGCTTGACGTTGCCGGGGAGGCTCTCAGTGTCCACGGCAAAACCATGGTTCATCGAGGTGATCTCGACCTTGCCGGTGGTCAGGTCCTTGACCGGATGGTTGGCGCCGTGGTGGCCCTGATGCATCTTCTGGGTCTTGCCACCCACCGCAAGGCCGAGCAACTGGTGGCCGAGGCAGATGCCGAACATCGGCTTGCCGGTCTCCATCAGCGTCCTGATCGTCGGCACGGCATACTTGCCGGTGGCTGCCGGATCGCCCGGGCCGTTGGAGAGAAAGATCGCGTCGGGGTTGTGCGACATCACATCCTTGGCCGTGGCGGTGGCCGGCACCACCGTGACCCGTGCGCCCTGGTCGGCGAGCTGGCGCAGGATGTTGCGCTTGGCGCCGTAGTCGATGGCGACGACGTGGAATTCGGGGTTCTCCACCCGGCCATAGCCTTCGGTCCGGGTCCAGGAGGTCTGGTCCCAATGGTAGGTCTGCGCGGTGGTGACTTCGCGGGCGAGATCGAGCCCCTCGAGGCCGGGAAAGTTCTTCAGTTCGGCCAGCATCGATGGCTCGTGGAAATAGCCGTCGGGGGCGTGCGCGATGACGCCGTTCGGCATGCCGTGCTCGCGGATGCGGGCGGTCAGCGCCCGGGTATCGACGCCGGCGATGCCGATGATGTTGCGCTTCTTCAGCCAGGCATCGAGCTTTTCGACCGCCCGGTAGTTCGACGGGTTGGTGATATCGGCGCGCAGCACGCAGCCCCGGATGCCGGAGAGCGCGGCCATGTTGACCGTCTCGATGTCCTCGTCGTTGGTGCCGACATTGCCGATATGCGGGAAGGTGAAGGTGATGATCTGCCCGGCATAGGAGGGATCGGTGAGGATCTCCTGGTAGCCGGTCATTGCGGTATTGAAGCAGACCTCGCCGGCGGCGTGGCCGATGGCGCCGATGCCGTGACCTTCGAGGCGGGTGCCGTCCTCGAGCAGCAGGAGGGCGGTCGCAGGTTTTTGCTGCCAGCCGGTCATGGCGGGGCTCCAAGGGTTCGGGTCGGTGTCGGTTGAGGGCTCTCCTTAGAAGGGGCCCGGCCCAAGCGCAAGTGGCGCGCGGGTATTATTGCGCTATATGGGGTGCGGCAATGAGGGGACAAGTCGCGGTGAGTGCGATCGAGCGTGAGATCGGCGGGGTGTTCGTTCCGGTGAGTAACATCGAGCGAGCGCGGGACTGGTATCGCGGTCTGTTCGGCCTCGAGCCGGGCGGCGAAATCTTCTTCGGGCACATCCATGTGCTGCCGATGGCGGAAGGCAGCGGGCTGGTGCTCGACAGCAAGGGATTCGCCGGCCCGCACGACAAGAAGCCGGCCTTTCACTTCAATACCTCCGACGTGCATGCGGCCCGCGAGCAGGCGGTGGCCGCCGGCGCCGCGGAGGTGGGACCGGTCACCGATGGGGTGTTCTTCACCTTCAAGGACCCGGACGGAAATCTGTTGATGGTGGCCGACGTGCCGCCTGCACCAAGGAGCTAGTGAATGCGTGATGCGATCGGCGAAGGCTACAAGACGGCGCTGAAGGCCGGCGACAAGCGGCGCACGGCGACGCTGCGCGCGGTGAACGCGGCGATCAAGGACAAGGACATCGATGCGCGCGGGCAGGGCAAGGGTCCGCTCAGCGACGAAGACGTGCTGGTGCTGCTGCAGAAGATGGTGAAGCAGCGCGAGGAATCGCTTGGCATCTACGAGAAGGCCGGCCGCGAGGACCTGGCGGTGGTCGAGCGCGAGGAGATCGCCATCCTCGGCGAGTTCCTGCCCAAGGGGCTGAGCGAGGCAGAGGTGGATGAGGCCATTCGCGCTGCCATTGCCAAGACCGGCGCGGCCGGAGCCAAGGACATGGGCAAGGTCATCGCCTCGCTGAAGGCCGACTATCCGGGGCGGATCGATTTCGGCAAGGCGTCAGGCCGCGTCAAGGCGGCGCTGGGCTAAGCAGCGAGCCGCAGCTCCGGGCCGTGGACGCGGTTGCGGCCGGCGTCCTTGGCCCGATAGAGCAGCTCGTCGGCGGCGCGTAGCAGCGCGTCGAACGTCTCCGGGCGCGGTGAGGCGATGGCGATGCCGGCGCTGACCGTGGGCGGGCCGAAATCGCCCGGCAACGGATCGGTGCCGGCAAATTCCAGCCGGATGCCGTCGGCAAGAGCGTGGACGGCGGCGGCGCTGGTGGCGTGGACCAGCAGGCAGAATTCCTCGCCGCCCAGGCGCGCCGCCACGTCCTTCGGGCCGAGGGCGCGCGACAGGATCGCGGCAAAGCGGACCAGCACTTCGTCACCGATGGCGTGACCGAAGCGATCGTTGATGGCCTTGAAGTCATCCAGATCGAGCATGATCACCGCAGTGGCGGGCGCCACAGGGGCGTCGCCGGCGAGGCTGAACAGCGCGCGGCGGTTGAGGAGGCCCGTCAGGGCATCGGTCATTGCCAGGTGGCGATGCGCCTCGGTAATGCGGAACTGATGCAGCGCCATGGTCACGGCGCCCGCGGCGGCCAGCGAGGCGAGCAGCGCGATCGAGTTGAGATCCTCCGCCCAGTTATGCGGCCGCTCGGTCAGCACCCATTGTCCGCCGGCGAACAGCACGACAGCGCAGAGCGCAAAAGTCACCGCGGTCGAGCCGTAGAGCGCCGATTTGGCGAGCATGGCGAGCGGCGTGTTGGTGCGTGCCAACCAGTGTTCGCGGCCGGCGGCGAGGAAGAAGCCGGAGGCGGCGATATTCATCACGATGGTGCCGACGCCGCTGAGGCCGACGGCAAACAGCGCGCTCATCATCGCACAGGCCAGTCCCCAGGCCACCAGGGCCGAGCGCCAGGGCGTACGACCGGAGGAAAACTGCGTGCAGCCGATATAGATGAAGGCGAAGCCGGCGAGCAGCAGGGCGAAGGCGATGCATTGCACCGCCGGATCATAGGCCTCGAACCAGCCGTAGAGCATCGAGCCGGGCGCCACGAAGCCGAGCCCGAGCCCCCAGCTCAGCAGGTAGCGATCGGCGCGCGCGCCCAGCCAGGTGATGACCAGGGTCAGCATCAGGGCGGTGGCGGAAAAGCCGATGGCGATGAGCAGAGATGTCTGGTCGAGCACTGGCGGAATCGGATCGGACGCGGGTGTAAGTGCATCGTACCGGAGCGGCGGCATCGGCGGGGAAATGCACCCGCCGATGGTAAAGAATATCCTGCGTCTCAGGCCTCTGTGGCGGCCGCGATCGAGCCGCGACGCTCGAGCCACCAGGATAGGCTGGCAGTTCCGGCGGCGCAGAGGCTGGTGACCACACCGACCGCCGGGATATCGGCATAGCTGACGCCGGCGCTGAGCAGCATGGCGCCGATGAAGGCGCCGCCGGCGATGCCAATGTTGAAGGCGGTGGAAATCAGCGACGAGGCGAGGTTGGGGGCCGAATGAGCGGCGGCGATGACGCGCGCCTGCAGCGGGGTGGAGAAGGCGAAGCCGAGGATCGAGGTGCCGAGCAGGTTCACCGTCATCCACACCTTGTCGTGCATGGCGAACAGCATGGTGAAGTAGAGCAGGGCCTGCAGCAGCAGCACGGTCAAGAGCGTCGGCATCGGCTTCCAGTCGGTGCCGCGGCCGCCCAGATAGATGCCGAGCATCGAGCCGATGCCGCCGACCAGCAGATAGATCGGAATGATGTCGGGGTGCAGCCGGGTGACATTGAGCATGATCGGCACCTGGAAGGTGCCGAAGGCGAGGGCGCCGATCATCACGAAGGTGATGGTCAGATAGGAAAGCCAGACCTCCTGGTGGCGCAGTTCCCGCACCTGCTCGCCGAAGGTGGCGTGACGGTCGCCCTCCTGGCGCTTGTCGCGCGGCAGCTTCAGGAACAGCACGATCGCGGCAACGGCGCCGAGCGCCGCCACGGCAAGGAAGGGGACGCGCCAGCCGAAATGCAGCCCGATGGCGCTGCCGCCGGGAAGCCCGAGCAGATTGGCGACGGTGATGCCGGAGATGAACAGCGAGAAGGCGGCGCCGCGGCGCTCGGGCGGCACGAGGCCGACAACGACGACGTTGCCGGCGCCGAAGAACACGCCGTGGGCTGAGGCCGATAGCAGCCGCGCGGCCAGCAGCAGGCCGTAACCAGGGGCGATGGCGCACAGCAACTGGGCGATCGAGAACACGATCATCAGGCCGATCAGCACGTTGCGCTGCGAAAAGCGCGAGGTGAAGACCGTCAGCACCGGCCCACCGATGGCGACGCCGATGGCATAGGCGCTGACCAAGAGGCCCGCGACCGGGATCGTCACCGCCAGGTCCTCGGCGAGCGGCGGCAGGATGCCGGAAATCACGAACTCGGCCGAGCCGACTGCAAACGCAGCCAGTGCCAGGGCGTAAATGGCGATCGGCATGACTATCCTCAAAATATCCGGGGGCGGTCAGACCACGGCATGCCGCCGGAAGCAAGCCGGATAAGCAGTGGTGCCTAAACCCGACACGAGGCTTGGCGGCACCGCAAAAACAGCTAACCTCCCATGAGGCAACAACATTGGAGGCGGACCGATGGCTGTATCAAGTGACACGAGGAAACGCTGGGCATGGATCACCGGGCTGAGGGGCCTGCTGATGTTGCTGGCGGGCCTTTATGCGGTGTTCTTTCCAGCACAGGCGCTGGCAATACTGGTGATCGCCGGCGGCGCATTGTTGCTGGTGGATGGCGTGCTCGGGCTGTGGAGCCTTACCTTCGGTGGCGCCAAGACCGGCAATTTCTGGTTCGACGTGATCCGCAACGTGCTGGCCATCATCACCGGTGTGCTGATCCTGCTGTCGCCGTTCTTTGCAACGTTGTTGACGGCCACGCTGCTGGTCTATCTCGTTGCATTCCAATCGATCTTCGTCGGCGTCATGGAGATTTGGGTAATCATCCGGGAGCGCGAGCAATATGCGCGCATCTGGCCAGTGCTACTGTCGGGAGCGCTTTACGTGCTGTTCGGCATCGCACTGCTGTTCTGGCCGGTGTTCAGCGCCCTGGTATTCGTGACGCTCGCCGGCATCCTCGCCATCATCTTCGCCATCGGCCTGTTCGGGCTGGCCTGGCGGATGTTCAAATCGGCGGGTGACGCCGCAAGCAGCAAGCCCGTGTGATCGAGGAGGACAGAATGGCTACCGAAAGCGCCTTACCCTGGCCAAGCATTTTTGCGGGTATCCGCGGCGTGCTGATGCTGGCTGGCGGCATTTTCGCACTGCTCTCGCCACAACTGGCGCTGGCGACCCTGGTGTGGGTCGGCGGCGTGATCGTCATCATCGACGGCGCGCTCGGGCTGTGGGGACTGCTGTTCGGCGGCCGGACCAGCTCGCGGCTCGGCGTCGCCATCACCCGGCACATCCTCGCGATCCTCGCCGGCATCCTGATCGTGGCGTTCCCGGCAATGGCGGCAGCGATCGGCATCTCGACACTGGTGATCCTGGTCGGGATCATGATGATCCTGATCGGGGCGTTTGCGCTTTATGTCACCATCGCCGGCCGGGCGCTGCTGCGGCAGGGGACGTTCTGGCCCGAAGTGCTCAGCGCCTCAGCCTACCTGCTGTTCGGCGTATTGCTGCTGGTGATGCCGCTCAGCAGCGCGCTGGTGCTGGTAAGCATCGTCGGCGTGCTGATGATCCTTTATGGGCTGTTCCAGCTCTACATCGCCTGGCAGCTCAGGAGCATCGAGGTGAAGGTCGCCTGACCAATCAGGACGCGGCGCTGACGGGATCAGCGCGGGGGAGGCGGGGTGCCTGCCTCCTTCGCCTTGGCGGCGCGTTCGATCTCGGTGTTGAAGGCGGCTCCCAGCACCAGGATCTGGGCCGAATTGTAGAGCCACAGCAACAGCACCACCGCGGCGGAAACCGAGCCGAAGGTGGCTTCGTAATTGCCCCAGTTCTCGACATAGATCGAGAAGACCGCTCCCGCGAGCAGCCAGAGCAACGAGGCAAGGATGGCGCCCGGCCAGATGTGGCGGAATTTGCGCGGGTGACGGTCGGGGCCCCAGCGATAGAGCCCGGCAAGCACGAGGACGCTGAGCAGCAGCAATACCGGCCAGCGCAGCGCCAGCGCCACAACCTCTTCGCCTGACGGCCATGGGATCAGTGCGGGCAGGCCGGCGACCGCCAGCAAGGCGAGGACCACAAAGATGGCGCCGCCGATACTGAGGCCGATCGCGTAAGCCAGTGACTTGAAGAAACCGCGCCGGGGCGCCTCGTTGCGGATGCGCGACATGGCATAGAGCAGGGAATCGACACCGCGCGAGCCGCTCCATAGGGCGAAGGGCACGGTGATCAGCAACCCGAGGCCGAGCGTCACCGGCGGCTGGCTGGCGAGCATGGTCAGTTGCTCGGCAATAATCCCCTGGGCCATCTGCGGGACGACGTCGCCGACATTCTCGATCGTGTCGGCGACCATCTGGCGGTTGGCCACAATGCCATAGATCAGCGCGACGGTGGCAATGGCGGGGAAGAACGACAGGAAGCCAAAGAAGGCGACAGCCGCACAGCGCGGAGCGTTGTCGCGCTCGAGAAAGAAGGACGCGAGGGTCGCCTGGACAATGGCGCGCCAACGCTGCCGGAGGCTGTCGTGACGGGTTGGCGCGGCGGTGTCCATGGGCGTGTCCAGCGAATGACCTGCCGGAAACGCTTGTGACGGGTGAGGGGTTGCCGCGGGGCGCACCGGTAGCATCCCCAACTACCGTTGCGCACCTATAGCCGACGGCGCTCAGGCTGCCGTCTTGCGCCTAAAAACAATGACCGGTGAACAGACACGGATTTACCTGTACGATGTTGTTGTCTTGAGTTCGTCGAACAGTGGTTCGCCGGTGGGGCTTGTCATGCAGTCGTACAGAAGAACCTTTGGCGCCAACAGATTTGCTGCGGCGGCTTACTTTGTTTTGGGCATCGCGTTAGCGGTGTCAATCTTCGTGCCGGGCGTGACGGATTATGTCGCCCACGCAAATTTCGTCGGCCGGTTGCGCATGTTCAATGCATGGGAAGCGGAACATCGGCTGCTCGTGGCCTATGGGGTTGCCGGCGTAGGGGCGCTAAGCGCAGTACTGTCGCTGCGGGTATTGATCGACAACACCATGGTGGTGGTGGATGGCGAAGGAATCGAGGTGCGGCACCAGTATTGGAGGGATCGGGCCTTGTGGCGTGACTTCGAGGCTGTCACCACCACCAGGTTCCTCGGGGTAAAGGACACCAAGATTCTGTTTCGACCGGGCCACGACGCGCGTGGACGCAAGCTGACTCGCAAAGTGCGATTGCCCAATCGAGCCCTCGGGGTCGACAGCAAGGCGGTACTGCTGGAGGTGCTGCATCTCACCACCGCGAAAGCGGCCCCCGCACCAACCGAGGGTATGCGGCTTCCGAGGGGGCCGCTGCTGCCCAGGACTCAGCAGGCGGCAGTGAACTCCGCCAGATGGGCGATGACACGGCGGGCGCGCGTGCTTACTTAGGGGCATGCGCTTTTCCGACGGCTTCCTCGATGAGATCCGGCAGCGCCTGCCGATCTCGCAGGTGGTGGGCGAGCACGTCATCTGGGACAAGCGCAAGAGCCAGCCGCAACGCGGCGACATGTGGGCCTGCTGCCCGTTCCATGGCGAGAAAAGCCCGAGCTTTCATGCCGATGACCGGCGCGGCATCTACCATTGCTTCGGCTGTGGGGTATCTGGCGACCACTTCCGCTTCCTGACCGAAAAGGCCGGGATGAGCTTTCCCGAGGCAGTGGAAAAACTCGCCGGGATGGCCGGCGTGCCGATGCCGGCGCGCGACGAGCGCGACGAGGCGCGGCAGGAAAGCCGGCGCTCGCTCTACGACGTGATGGAGGTTGCCACCCAATATTTCGAGGCGGCGCTCAGCCACAATATCGGAGCGCGGGCCCGCGGCTATCTCAATGAGCGCGGGGTGACCGCGGCGGCGCAGACCAAGTTCCGGCTCGGCTATTCGCCTGACAGCGCCAACGGCTTGAAGGAGCACCTCGCCGCCAACGGCGTTTCGGCGCAGGAGATGGTGGATGCGGGGCTCGTGGTGGTGCGCGAGGAATCGCCGCTGCCCTATGACCGGTTCCGCAACCGGGTGATGTTCCCGATCACCGATCTGCGCGGCAAGGTCATCGCTTTCGGTGGCCGAGCCATGTCGGCGGATGTGCCGGCCAAGTATCTCAACTCGCCCGAGACCGAGCTCTTCAAGAAGCGCATGACGCTCTACAACGGGCAGACTGCCCGTGAGGCGGCGCGCTCGGGCAAATCGGTGATCGTGGTCGAGGGCTATCTCGATGTGATCGCGGCGGTGACGGCGGGGTTCGAGGGTACGGTGGCGCCGCTCGGCACGGCGCTGACCGAAGAGCACCTGCAGATGCTGTGGCGGATGAGCGACGAGCCGGTGCTGTGTTTCGACGGCGATGGCGCCGGCCAGCGTGCGGCGGCCCGGGCCACCGAGATCGTCCTGCCGCACCTGCAGCCGGGGCGGACGGTGCGGATCGCGACGCTCCCCGAGGGGCAGGACCCCGACGACCTGATCAAGGCGCAGGGGCGCGGCGCTTTCGCCGATGTGATCGACCGGGCCCGCTCCCTGTCCGATGTGATCTGGAGCATCGAGACCGGCGGCATCGTGCCGGAGACGCCGGAGGCGCGGGCGGCGCTCGAGTCGCGCCTGCGCGCCCGGGCCAACGCCATCGGCGAGGCCTCGGTGAAGCGGCATTACCTGCAGGCCTTCGACGAAAAACTTTCGGCGTTCTTTGCGCCAGTGCGCAACCAGCGCTGGGAGCGGCGCGACGGCGGCGGGCAGCGTGGCGGCTTCGATCGACGCAATCCGCGCGGCGGCAATGCCGCCCCGGTCGGCAGTCGCGGTAGTCCGCGGGTCGTGGTGTCGGATACTCTGCGCAACTCTCGATTGCTGAAGCCGGGCAGGGGAGTGGACGCCACGCCGCGCGAGGCGGCGATCCTCGTCTGCCTGGTGAACCACCCGGCGCTGGCCGACAGCCGGCTCGAATCACTTGCGTCGCTGGAGCTCAGTTCACCGACCTCGAGGAACCTCTTGGGCACCATGCTCGACCTCGTGACCAGGGATCACGATATCAGTGCCGAGGCGCTGAATGCCGCACTTGGGGCGCGTGGCTTCGGTGAAGCGATCGAGAAAATGCGGGATTTGCTGGCCCGCCAAGGGGTTTGGCAGACCGGGGCAGAAATCGCCGATCCGGACGCTGAGATCGGATTACGTCATGCCCTGGCCTTGCATTACAAATCCGTTGAGCTAAATAAGGCCCTGAAGGCAGCCGAATTGGCGCTGGGCGACGACCCGAGCGAGGAAACATTCGAACGGCTGCGGGACATCCAGAACCAGATCACCACCGTCGATGGCACAGAGGCATTGATCGAAGGGTTTGGTTCGTTATCGGGGCGCGCGACACGAAGCTTTTAGTTAAGGCTGCGGGTACGCGCGATTTCGCTTATGGGCGAATCAGCACCGGTGACGAACAAGTGACGGCATATCGGAAACCGTCGCGCCAGCCCGTCCCTTTACGATGTCTCAAGCCGTGACCACTTAACGACTATCGGCGCCCTCCCGATCGGGCACCCGGAGCAGCAAGCTAGATGGCCACCAAGGCAGCGACCCAGACCAAGACCAAAGATGCAGAGAAGCCGGAAGTTGCCGGCGCAGCAGCTGGGGCAGAAGCCCCCGATAGCCCGCTGCTCGACCTATCCGATGCCGCCGTAAAAAAATTGATCAAGACCGCCAAGAAGCGCGGTTACGTCACCTATGAAGAACTGAATGCCGTTCTGCCATCGGAGGAGGTCAACTCCGAGCAGATCGAGGACATCATGGCGATGTTCTCCGATATGGGCATCAACGTCGTCGACGAAGACGAGGTCGAAGAGGCCGAGCCCGATACCCCGGAAGAGGAATCGACCGAGCTCGCCGAACGCACCGGCACCGCCGTGGCCTCGAAATCCAACACCCGCGAAGGCAGCGACCGCACCGATGATCCGGTGCGCATGTACCTGCGCGAGATGGGCTCTGTCGAGCTGCTCAGCCGCGAGGGCGAAATCGCCATCGCCAAGCGCATCGAGGCCGGTCGCGAGACGATGATCGAGGGCCTGTGCGAAAGCCCGCTGACCTTCCAGGCCATCATCATCTGGCGCGACCAGCTGGCGAACGCCGAGATCCTGCTGCGCGACATCATCGATCTCGAAGCGACCTATGCCGGCCCCGACGCCAAGCAGGCGGCTCCGGTAATGCCGTCGGAGATCGAGCGTCCCGCCGCGGTCAAGGAAGAGATCAGGCCGGCTGCCAAGGCGAAGCCGGCGCCGCGCTCGGGCGATGACGAGGACGACTACGTTCCCGACGAGCCGCAGGCGCCGCAGGACCCGGTCGAGGAAGAAGACGACGATTTTGAGAACTCGCTGTCGCTTTCGGCGATGGAAGCCGAGCTGAAGCCGCAGGTGGTCGAGACTTTCGACCGCATCGCCGAAGCCTATGGCAAGATGCGCAAGATGCAGGACCGGCATGCCGAGGACCGCATGGCGGGCAATGCGCCGGCGACCGCCGCCGATCTGAAGAAGCTCGAGGGCCTGCGTTCCGAAGTGATCACCGACGTGAAGTCGCTGTCGCTGAACCAGAGCCGTATCGAGAGCCTGGTCGAGCAGCTCTACGACATCAACAAGCGCCTGGTGCGTCTCGAGGGGCGCCTGCTGCGCCTCGCCGAAAGCTATGGCGTAAAGCGCGAGAACTTCCTCGAGGCCTATTATGGCAGCGAGCTCGAGCAGAACTGGATGGAGACGGTCGCGTCGCTGTCGGGCAAGGGCTGGGCGGAGTTCGCCAAGCGCGAAGCTGATACGGCGAACGAACTGCGTGGTGACATCCAGACGCTGGCGACGGAAACCGGCCTCGATATCGCCGAGTACCGCCGGATCGTCCACAAGGTGCAGAAGGGCGAGCGCGAAGCGGCGATCGCCAAGAAGGAAATGGTGGAAGCCAACCTTCGCCTGGTGATTTCGATCGCCAAGAAATACACCAACCGCGGCCTGCAGTTCCTCGATCTCATCCAGGAAGGCAATATCGGCCTGATGAAAGCGGTCGATAAGTTCGAATACCGCCGTGGCTACAAGTTCTCGACCTATGCCACGTGGTGGATCCGGCAGGCGATCACCCGCTCGATCGCCGACCAGGCCCGCACCATCCGTATCCCGGTGCACATGATCGAGACGATCAACAAGATCGTCCGTACCTCGCGCCAGATGCTGCATGAGATCGGCCGCGAGCCGACCCCGGAAGAGCTGAGCGAAAAGCTCCAGATGCCGCTCGACAAGGTCCGCAAGGTCCTGAAGATCGCCAAGGAGCCGATCAGCCTCGAGACCCCGATCGGCGACGAAGAGGATTCGAACCTCGGCGATTTCATCCCGGATGTGAACGCCATCCAGCCGATCGACGCAGCGATCCAGTCGAACCTGCGCGAGACCACGACCCGCGTGCTGGCGTCGCTGACGCCGCGCGAGGAACGCGTGCTGCGCATGCGCTTCGGTATCGGCATGAACACCGACCATACGCTCGAGGAAGTCGGCCAGCAGTTCAGCGTGACGCGCGAGCGTATCCGCCAGATCGAGGCCAAGGCGCTGCGCAAGCTCAAGCACCCGAGCCGCAGCCGCAAGCTGCGCAGCTTCCTCGACAACTAAGACTACGGCGCTTCAGCCGAACAGCAAAAAGGGCGGTGCCATGGCGCCGCCCTTTTCGTTTGCCCCGGCCTGAACCCGCGTCAGGCTGCGGTGGTCGGGTCGATCATTCGGACGACTTCGGTGATCCGGTTCGCCGGAAAGCCGCTGAGGCGGGCGTGCTCGCGGATGGCCTGCTCGTCGTCGGCGAGGTAGACGCAGAATGTGCCGTTGCCGATGACGTAAGAGTGCTCCCACTGCACGCGCGGGGCGAGCTTGGCGAGCGCGGCATTGGAGGCCTTGGCGGCGTTGCAGAAGCCGGCATTGTCGTTGGCGCCGAAGTTCGGCACCTCGCGTTCGATCACATAACGCTTCATGGCAGTATCCTTGGTTGAGAGCTCAGTTGGCGGTGGCCGCGACTGCGTCGCAGGAGGCATTGGGGTTCATGTCGGCGAAGGCACCCGTCGGGTTGGCCCGCCAGGCCCAGACATGCAGCTCGTAGAAGGCCGGCAGCCCGTAGCGGTTCGGGGCGTTGGTGAAACTGAACAGGTGTCCGTCGAGCTCCGCCGGACCTTTGGTGGTGATGTATTCCACCGCGATGAGCGTGCGCTGGCCGTCCGGGCCGGGCTCGTACATGACCGCCTCGGGATGGGCGATGTCGATGACCTCGTCCTCGATCAGCTTGGCGTTCACGTAGTGGATGCCCATGGCGCCACCGTCGGTGCCGGACACGCATGGGATCGGTGCGTAGCCTTCCGAGATGGCGACCGCCACGTCGGAGAAGCGGGCGTTTGCCTCCCGTACGCTGTCGGCGAGCGGGTTCGGCCCGGCATCCATCGCGACCTCGCCATGGGCGAATGCCGGGGCGGCGGCGAGCGAAAGCAACAGTGCTCCGGCGGCAAGCACCCGGGCCGGCCGTGGGGCGCAACGCAAAGTCGAATTGCCCGCCTTAGCGCTAACACCGCCCGATGGTGACTTATTCCCGGTGGTTTGAATATTCGGCATAGATTCCTCGTATTGACGGTTGTCAGGTACCGGGCGCAGAACTCCTGCCGCGGTGGGGCAACCATCTATTCGGGCCACCAATAATGACCATGATCGAAACGCCGGCTGGCGTGACTGGAACGCCGTATCGTGGAGTGACCACGACGGGGAGCGGACTGCTGGCGGATGTGCTGCGGCGGGTCCGGCTCTCCGGCTCGCTCTTTCTGAAGGGCGCCTACAGTTCGCCCTGGGCCTTCGACTCGCCGGGAAACTGTGCGCTGATCGACCTGCTCGCGCCGGGGTCGGAGCGGCTGATCGTGTTTCACAGTGTGCGGCGCGGCCGGCTCTGGATCACCGCCGCCGGCCATCGGGTCGAACTGGAGGCCGGAGACCTCGCTATTTTGCCGGCGTCGCATCGGCACCTGATGGGCAGCCACGAAATGGTGGCGCCGGTGAAGATCAGCGAGCTGCTGCCGCCGACACCATGGAGCGAGATTCCGATCCTGCACCACGGCGGCGATGGGGAGGTTACCGAGCTGGTCTGCGGCTATTTCAGCAGCGACGAGCTGCTGTTCAACTCGTTCCTGCGCAGCTTGCCGCCAGTGATCAGGATCCGCCCCACGGGTAATGCCGCCACGCTGTTCGATGTGGTGCTAAGCCGTGCACTGGAGGATGGCCCGTCCGGAGACGGCACCACGGCGCGGCTGCCGGAACTGCTGCTGGTCGAGGCACTGCGGCTCTATTCGTCCGAGGCGCCGCTGGCGAGTGGCTGGCTGGCGGCCACCAACGATCCGATCGTCAGCCGGGCGCTCAAGCTCATCCACGACGACCCGGTGCGGGATTGGAGTGTCGCCGAGCTGTCGCGGGCCGCGGCGACGTCGCGCTCGGTTCTCGGCGAGCGCTTCCGCGAGTTGCTCGGGCAATCGCCGATCCACTATCTCGCCGAATGGCGCATGCAATTGGCGGCAAACCTGCTGGTGGCCACCGAACTCAGGCTCTCGGCGATCGCCGAGCAGATCGGCTACAGTTCGGAAGCTGCGTTCAGTCGCGCCTTCCATCGCCATATCGGTAAGTCGCCGGCCCAATGGCGGGCCGCAGGGCGGGGCTGAACTGGCGATGCGAGGGGGCCAGCCGGCCCGGGCGCTGGTGCACGGTGGACAAACGGGCGCTGGCGGCCTAAATCGATCGAACTTTCTCCTTTGCCCGAGGCGCGCCTATGTCCTTTTGGAAGAACCTGTTCGGCGGTGGCGGCGGTAGCGCGGCGACGGGCAAGTCGATCGAGCCGGCGGTGGTGGCGGAGGAGGCCTATAAGGGCTTCACCGTCAAGTCGCTGATCATGCCGGTGGGCAGCGAGTACCAGCTTGCCGGGTTGATCGAGAAAGAGATCGACGGCGAGCTCAAGAGCTACAAGTTCGTGCGTGCCGATCGCTTCTCGTCCAAGGAAGACGTGGTCAGTTTCGCGCTGGCCAAGGGCCGGCAGATCATCGACGAGCAGGGCGAGGGTATCTACCGCCCGTAGCCGGCCGCCTCACGCAGACAACAGAGCGCTCTGGGGATGCGGTCGCACCCCGGGGACGTTCGTATATCACCCCCCGCGAGATTGCCGCGTGCGCAGAAATCGCGCCGCCAACAGGAGTTCCAGAAATGGCCAAGAAACCCACCGCCCGCACGGAGTTCGTGCTGTTCGACATTGTCTACGAGGATGGCAGCCAGCGCTCCAACCGCAAGGTGGATGCGAGCCTACTCGGCGGCCTCGACGGTGATGAGGCGGCCCGCACCGCCATCATGGAGCAGGACCAGGCCATTGCCGAGAGATCCGGCCTGCCGCCGCTGCAGATCAAGAGCATCCGGCGCAGCGGCAAGTAGGCGCCAGGGGGCCTACAAGCTAGGCGTCGTGCTCGAATGCGATGGCTCGGCGCTTCTGCCGGCGCGCTTCGGGATCGGGCAGGATGTGCGCCACGAGGCGCAGCGTGTAGGAGATGCTGGCGAGCGCGGATCGCCAGCCGTCTCGTCGAGGCCGTGCGGCACGCAGATGGGCTCGATCGCCTTCCAAATCGCTGTCCCCGGCTTGACCTCGTTTGCCGCCCCGGTAGTGCACCAGTTGAACAGCCGGCGCCGGCTCCACCTGAAGCAGCCCGCGCGACGGAATGACCGGACCCTTGCGCGAGAACAGATAGTTGTCGACTGTGATGGCCTGCAGCCGCGGATCGGCCAGCACGCGGCGTGCCATATCCGCCGTGATGACGTACGCGCCGGTCCCCACATGCGTAGCAAGGAGCTGGCGGATTGCGTAATGCCCCGCGGTTCTTCGGATCTGGCCGACGCGAATGAGTTCGTAGGTCGTTTCGAGCTTCACCAGCTCGGCGTCGATATCGGCATAGACGGACGGACTGAGCAGGGTCTTCAAGCCATTCCCCATCACCACGTCGTCCTCGAGCACGAGAGCGACCGGCTGTCCCCGGCTCAGGAACAGGCGCCAGGCCTTTTCGTGGCTCATCGAACAGGCGACCTCGACGCGTGCCATTGCCGAGGGGGTGCCGGAACCCTGATGAGCCGCCATGCGGGTGTCGCTCACCTCGCGTGGCGTAACAGCATCAAGGCGTTCAGCAACGATGCCCAGGCGGGCGAACTGTTCTTCCATGAACTGGCGGCGATCAAGGCGGCTCGCCACGTTGATGTAGTAGACCGGGATCTGGCTGGCAGGAAACGCCGTCATCAAGGTTCCGGTGCGCTGGCGAATGGAATGACCACCCGCGGTCCGCGCAGCGCGGCGAAATCGCGGCCGGCCAGCCGCGCGAGGCGGCCGACATGGTCGAGTTGCAATCCGAGTACGGCCGTCAGGTCGCGCGCCGGCCGGGCCGCCGAGCGCGTCCGGGTCACCGCGATATTGCTCTCACCGATACGGCTGGCGGCGTCCAGCTTGTCGATCTGGATACAGGGGCTTGGAATGGCCTGCAGCACGCGGCTGCGCAGCAGGTGATAGCCGCCGCGCCCGAACAGGAAGCGATCGATGCCCATCTGGTTGCGCAGCACACTGCCGAGCGAGTGGCGTGCGGCGTCGCGGGTGAGGATGTAGGCGGCCCCGCCCATCTGCGAGGAGCAGAGCTCGCGCAGCTCGGTCGTGCCGACATGCTGCGATACGCTCCCCAGCTTCACCGGACTGTGGAACGTTTCGAGCTTCAGAAGGTCGGCGCCCAGCCGCTCGGCCAACTCCGGATCGAGGAAATCGAGCACCGAGGCGGCGAGCTGCACGTCGTCCTCGAGCACCAGAGCGGCCGCCGCGCCACTCTCGAGCAGGCGTTGCCAGCAGCGCTGGTGGCTGAACCCGCAGGCGAGGTCGCCCTCGGCCATCCGCCACAGGCTGTGGGTCGTCTTGTGCCACTCGAGGAGGTCACGCGGCACTTCGTCCATACGCACCGCCTCGATGCGCTCGGCAGTGATGCCGAACTCAGCGAACTGGCGCTCCATGAACGCCCGGCGATCGGGACGGGAGGCGAGGTTGATGTAGTAGACGGGAATGGTCTGCATCAGGTCACGCAAATGCACGAAGCGGGCGAGGCTGTCCAGTACGGCTTACATGAGCCGCTTGAGGTCGCTGGCCACCGGCAACCGATACTGCCGGGCACCCCAAAGCTCGCCGGTCGACGCGAAGGTCGCGACCAGCCTCAGGTGGTGGGCCCAATGGCGCGATGCCCGACGCCAACGTGGTTCCGTGCTGCGGGTGTCGCGAGACGAGAACATGCCGCGACGGGCGTCGAGATCGCTGCGACCGGCACCCTCTCGACCCTCAATCGTCTGGTCGAGCTGGATGGCGAGTGCCGGCACGGACTGGAAGATGCGGGCTTCATAGAACAGGCTGCCGGGGCGTCCGAACAGCAGCGTGTCGAGTGGCAGGGTGTCCACCTCGGGATGCGTCACCAGCCGCCTCGCCAGAGCTATCGTCATCACATAGGCGGCCGAACCCATGCTGGATGACATCAGGCGTCCGCGGCCGACCCCCGCCGCCGTGCTGGGCACCAACCGGCCGACCATCGCCGAGGTTTGCCGGGTTTCCATCTGGATGGCATCGACGCCCTCCAAGAGGTTCGGATCATCGAGTACGGCGGGCAGTTCCTGCGACAGCAGCACGTCATCCTCGAGAATGAGCGCTGCGGCAATGTGCTGCTCGACCATCAGCTGCCAGATCTTCTGGTGGCTGCGGCTGCAGCCCAGTTCGCCGGGGCTGAGGGACGAGGCGGGCGGCACCTGGAAGTCGGAGGGCGTCACCGCATCGATGCGGATTCCGGTCAGGCCCAGGGCGCTGAGCTGCCGTTCCACGTGCTCGCGGCGATCCAGGCGCGATGAGAGATTGATGTAGAAAATCGGCAGTGGCATCGCGTTGGGCCCTGCCTACATGAGCCTGCGCAGGTTCTCGGCGATCGGGAACTGCAGCTTGCGCGACCCCCACAGTTCGCCGCTGGCCCCAAAGGTCACGAGCACGCGCGTGTAGTGCCGGAACTGAATCTTGAGCCTGCGCCAGCGGATGGCGAGGCTCTTGTGCCGCAACGCCCCGGTCAGCCGGTTGTCATCCAGGTCACTCTTGCCGGCGCCGCGCCGGCCCTCGACGGTCTGATCGAGCTGGATGGCCAGCGCCGGGAGGGTCTGGAAGATGCGGGCGTCGTAGCAAAGCTCGCCGGCCCAGCCGAACAGCAGGTGATCGAGCGCCAGCCGGTCGACATCGGGGCGCGCCAGCAGGCGCCGGGCCAGCACGATGGTCATGATGTAGGCCGCCGAACCGAGGCTCGACGACATCAGCCGGTTGCGGCTCACCCCCGGCACGCCTGTAGGGACCGCCGGTCCGACCAGGGCTCTGGTGCCGCCACGCGACTCGAACTGGATGGCCTCGACGCCGCCAGCCAGAAGGGCAGGGTCGGCCAGTAAGGCCGGGACTTCGTCGGCCAACAGCACGTCGTCCTCGAGAATCAGTGCTGCGGCAATGTTCTGCTCGACCATCAGCCGCCAGATCTTCTGGTGGCTGCGGCTACAACCGAACTCACCGGGGCTGAGTGGAGATCCTGCCGGTAAGTCGAAGTCGGACGGCGTCACCGCGTCGACGCGCGTCGCGGTGAGACCCAATAGAGCGAGGTGCTGTTCGACATGGTCCCGTCTATCCGGGCGGGAGGCCATGTTGATGTAGAAGATCGGCAGCAACGCGTTGGCCCCACGGTTGAATTAGGGACCCGTATTACCACCGGTGCGCCCGACGTCAACGGTTACTGCTAGCCGCCCAGCGCCCGGTTTACTGCTGGCTTCACCACCGTGCCGAACAGCTCGATGGCCTTCATGACCTTGGCGTGCGGCAGGGTGCCGACACTCAGTTGCAGGCCGAAACGATCGTGCTTGAACCACTCGTGCTGCATCAGAATCTTGTCGATAACCTGCTGCGGCGAGCCCATGAAGTAGGCACCGGAAGGGCTGGCGCCGGCTTCGAACTGGGCGCGCGTGGTCGGCGGCCAGCCGCGCTCGCGGCCGATACGGCTCATCGCTTCGTGATGGGCCGGGAAAGCGGTATCCAGCGCATCCTGCGAGTTCTCGGCGATGAAGCCGTGCGACGAGATGCCGATCGGCAGTTTCGCGAGGTCGTGGCCGACCTTTTCGGCGGTGCGGCGGTAGAGCTCGGTGAACTGGGTGAAGGCCTCGGGATTGCCGCCGATGATGGCGAGCATCAGCGGCAGGCCATAATAGGCGGCGCGGGCGACGGAGTTGGGCGTGCCGCCGACGGCGACCCACAGAGGCAGGGGCTCCTGCACCGGCTTGGGGTAGATGGCGATGCCGGGGATCGGCTTGGTGTGCTCGGAGCCCTCCCACTGCACCTTGCCGCCTTCGCGGATCTTCAGCAGCTCAGCGAGCTTTTCCTCGAACAGCGTGTCGTAGTCATCAAGTTCGTAGCCGAACAACGGGAAGCTCTCGATGAACGAACCGCGGCCGGCCATGATCTCGGCCCGGCCATTGGAGAGCAGATCGAGCGTTGCGAACTGCTGCCAGACGCGGATCGGATCGTCCGAGCTCAAGACGGTAACAGCGGTCGAAAGGCGGATGCGTTTGGTGATGGCGGCGGCGGCGGCGAGGATGGTTACCGGCGCCGAGGCGACGAAATCGGGACGGTGATGCTCGCCCAGCCCGTAGAAATCGAGCCCGACCTCATCGGCGAGCTTGATCTCTTCGAGCAGGTCCCTGAGCCGCTCGGCCGGCGACTGCAGATGGCCGCCGTTCAGCGGATCGGGAGTGTTCTCGGCGAAGGAGTAGAGACCGATTTCCATGGCGCAATCCTCGTGTGGTGCGCCCTAGATGGCTGTGCGTTTTGAGCCGCGCAAGAACGCACAGCCTTGTAACTCAGACGCTACTGGTTGGCACGTAGGCCGAGGACGAGACCGGCGCCGGCGGGGTGTGCCCGGCCTGGCGGTGAATCTCGGCGACGAGGCCGGCTGGGAGCTTCAGCTTGAAGGCCAGTGCCTCGAGGTAAGCGCGCTCGGCTGGCGTATCAGGCTGCATGGCGACGAGCGAGGCGGCGTAGATTTCCGAGGCGTGCTCGGGCGTGTCGGCGCGCGCGACGACGGCATCGATATCGAGCGGGCTCGCCAGCTCGTCGAAGACGAACGCCTTTTCTTCGGAGGAGAGCGGCATCGCTTCGAGGCGCTTGAAGATGCGATCCTTCTCCTCGGCGTCGATCTGGCCGTCGGCCTTGGCGGCGGCGATCATGGCCCGCACCAGGGTCTTGCCCAGCTCTTCGCCCTGATAGGCCGCCTGCGGCGGTGGCACGAAGGAGTCTTTGGTGGTAGCGGGCGCGCCGTCCGAAGCGGCGCCGGCCTGCTGCTGGTTCTTCTGGTAGCTCTGCCAGGCAGAGTAGGCGAGACCGCCGACCGCTGCAACCGCGCCCACCTTAGCGACGTTGCCGACCATCTTGCCCAGCCCGCCGCCCGAGAGCAGCATGCCGGCGGCGAGCCCGGCGGCGCCCGTCATCGCGGTGCGCTGGGCATTGGGGTCCGTCTGCAGGGCCTTGATGATACCGTCGATGTTGAACATGGCTTTCTCCCAGTTTTTTGTGGTTCGGAAAGGGAGTTAGGTAGCCCGGTCGGGCTGCGCAAGGATGACAAGTTCGCGCAGGGCCAAAGGTTGCCTTTCTCGGCTCGCCGGTTAGGTTGTGGCGGTTCAGAAGGCGGAGGGCTGACAGCTCATGGCGAGCGGTCTCGACGATATCGATCACAGGCTGCTGGCCCTGTTGCAGGAAGACGACCGTGTGCCGGTGGCGGAGCTGGGCAAGACGCTGGGTGTCGCGCCGTCCACCCTCAATGACCGCATCCGCCGGCTGGTCAAGCTGGGCGTGATCAGTGGTTTTCACGCGCGCGTCGATCCCGAAAAGGTTGGGCTCGACCTGCTCGCCTACGTATTCGTGGGCTGGAGCGATCCGACCACCGAGAAGCTGTTCCTCGCCGCAATCGCCCGGTCGCCGGAGGTGCTCGAGGCGCATCATGTCACGGGATCCTGGAACTACCTGATGAAGGTGCGGCTGAGGACGACGCGCGACCTCGAGGGGTTCTTCGCCCAGGTGGTGAAGGAAGTGCCAGGGGTGCAGCGCACCGAGACGCTGATCGTCCTTTCGTCGCCCAAGGAAACGACGCTGATCGTGCCGCCGCAGCCCCAGGCGTGAAATTGGAAAAGCTCGACCTGAAAAAGCAGCACAAGGCGCTCTACAACGCGCCCAAGGGCAAGTTCGAGATCATAGACGTGCCGCCGCTGCATTACCTGCAGATAGACGGTGCGGGCGATCCCAACACCGCCGAGGACTACAAGACAGGCGTCGCCTGGCTCTACTCGGTGAGCTACGCGATGAAGTTCGCGGCGAAGGCACAACTTGGCCGCGACTATGTGGTGGGGCCGCTGGAGGCGCTGTGGTGGGCCGACGACATGTCGACGTTTCTCACCCGCAAGAAGAGCGACTGGCAGTGGACGATCATGATCCTGCAGCCGGATTTCGTGACGTCAGCCCTGTTCGCTGCGGCGACGGACAAGGCAACCAAGAAACTCGGAACGCCGCCGGCGAGTCTCAGGCTCGAGGCCTATCACGAGGGGCTGTCGGTGCAGACGCTGCATATCGGCAGCTATGACGATGAGGCGCCGACTCTTGCCCGGTTGCATCAGGAGTTCGTGCCGGCGAACGGGCTCAAGGAAACCGGCCACCACCACGAGATCTATCTCAGCGATCCGCGCAAGGTCGCGCCGGAGAAACTGAAGACCATCCTCAGACAGCCGGTGCGGCGGCTCTGATCCGGACGGTTCAGCCGCGGTTCAGGCGCAAACCCGCACAGGGCCGGCGTCCGAACCGAGGAGGAACCCCATGCTGGCCCGCAGTGCTCTTTTCATCGTCTTCGCCAGCCTCGCGGCGCCGGCGCTGGCCAATGGGGTGATCAGCGAATTTCCTGCCGGCGGGGTGGTGTTCAAACAGGCCGCCAACATCGCCATTGCGCGCGAGGACCTCTACCTGAGCGTGCGCGAAGTACGGGTGCGCTACGAGTACCGCTCGGACGCTTCGGCGGCCGAAACCCACACCATCGGCTTTCCGATGCCGGCGGTGCCGCTCGATGGTGGGCCGAGCTATCTGGGCGGGGGCAGCATCGAGCAGCTGGCGGATCCACGGAACTACATGGACTTTGCGGTGAAGGTGAATGGCAAGCCGATCACGGCCAAGCTGCACGAATTCGCCCAGCTCGAAGGCAAGGACATCACGGAGGAGATCGAGGCCGCCGGCCTCGAGCCGTTGCTGCTGGCCGAACAGTTCCACGCGACCCGGTTCGATCGCCAGACGCTCGAAGCCTTCGTGGCGAAAGGTTGGTTCGCCAGTGCGCCAGAGAGCGCCGAAGAACTGTGGTGGCCGAACTGGAGCTACCAGGCGGTCTACGAGTGGGAGCAGGCGTTCGTTCCGGGCGAGACGGTGGTCGAGATCAGTTACGCGCCGCTCAATGGGTACCCCAGCGATTACGGCCAGGTCTACGAGGGCGGCGGCGAGTACGACGACCCGGAGAGTGTCGCGGCGACCAGGGCGGAGTACTGCATCGACGACGCGGTGCTCAACGCGGTGGCGCGCCAGAAGGCCAAGGGTGGCTACGAGGTGGTGACGCAGGGCTATGTGCTGACCACGGGCAACTTCTGGAAGGGGCCGATCGAGGAGTTCAACCTGGTGGTCGACAAGGCAGACCCGGCGGAAGGGATGGAGAACCTCGACCTCGTCGCCTTCTGCCCGCTCGAAGCCAAAAAGATCAGCGAAACGCAGTTCGCCTGGCAGGCCTCGAACTTCGAGCCCGACCGTGACATGCGGGTGCTCTACTACAGCTTCTACGATATCGAGCAATGAAGGAACCCCGGCAGCGGAACTGCCGGGGTTAAGGGAGCTTCGGGGGAGGATCCGAAGCTCAAGCTCTACTATCGACCGAGCTTACTGCGCGGCCGGGGCCTCAGTTGCCGGGGCCGGAGCCTCGGTGGCGGGCGCCGCCGCCGGAGCCTCAGTCGCCGGAGCGGCATCAGCCGGGGCCGGAGCCGGCTCAGCGGCCGGAGCCATCGGCGTGGTCTCGGTGCCCGTGGCCGGAGCCTCGGTCATCGGAGCCGGTGCGGGAGTGGCCGGGGCTTCAACTGCAGGCGTGTTATTCACGGTCGTCGAAGTGGTCGACGGGCCGGAATTGGCCGAGAACACCAGGTAGCCAATGGCGAGCAACGCCAGGGCAACGATGATGCCTACGAACCAGCCAGTCGCGCTCGACTCGCGGGTGTAGACAGTGCGGTTGGCGTCATCACTCGAGTAGACGGTATCGCGTTCGGGGACAGCCATGATCAAGCTCCTTTGTTTGAGTACCGTATGGCGGCAATAACTCGGGAGCGGCGAGAATTGTTCCCGCAAACTTGATCAATTGCGGAATTGATTCCGCGCGATATCGTAAGGCGCTGAAACCTCTAGTAATTTTGGTGCGACGGAGATGAGGAAAAGCTGTCGCCGACGGGTCAGTTTTCTGCCGATTTTGCCGCTTTTTCGTCGCCGCGGCTGGCTTTGCTGATCGATTTGGTCTGGGCCGAGATGCGATCGATGAAGGCGAGGAACAGCGCCGAGACGATGAAGGCGAGGTGGATCAGCGTGAACCACATCAACTGGTCGCTGGTGTAGCTCGACACGTTCAGGAACACCTGCAGCAGGTGGATCGACGAGATGGCGACGATGGTCGAGGCCACCTTGATCTTGAGCGAGCCGGCGTCGATCTCGCCCAGCCAGTGCACCGCATCGCCATCATCGAAGCGCGACACATAGTTCTCGTATCCCGAGATGATCACCATGACCACAAGGCTCGCGACCAGCGCGGCGTCGATCAGGGCCAGCATCTTCAGGATCGCATCGGCTTCGTCGATGGTGAAGACGTGGCTGACGAAATCCCACAGCTTCACCCCGAAGGTCGCGGCATAGACCGCCAGCGCCAGCGCCAGCCCGAGATAGAACAGCACCAGCAGCCAGCGCGAGGCGAGGATCACCGCTTCGATGACGAGTTCGAGACGCTTGGGCATGGAGGCTCCGGCAAGGATATCGTGCACGAGGGATAGCGGATTTTTGGGGTGAGGCAAGGGGCAGGGGTGACGCAGTGGGGATGGCCCACGCATAGCCCCGCCCCCAAACCAAACGGGCCGGAGATCGCTCTCCGGCCCGTCCGTCAGTTCAGTGGTTCGCTCAGTTGCGATCGGCAACCGTGATCAGCGAGGTGATGCGCTTGATCGAGACGCGGCGGTTGAGCTTTTCGGCCTTTTCCGTCTTCACCTTCAGGTAGCGCTCGCCATAGCCCTGGGTCACCAGGTTCTCGGGCGGCACGTCGTAGAAGTCGGTCAGGATGCGGGCGACGGTCGAGGCGCGCTGATCGGAGAGGATCAGGTTGGCCTGGTCGCCGCCCACGGCGTCGGTGTGGCCTTCGATCAGGAAGGTCTCGCCCGGGTTGTCCTCGAGGATCGCCAGCATGCCGTTAGCAACCTTGCTGAGCGCCCCGACCTGGCTGCGGGCGATGGTCGCCGCACCCGAGTCGAAGGTCAGCCCGCCGACTTCGACGCGACGCACCGAGTCACGAATACGGGCCGAACGCTTCACTTCCTCGATGGTGTAGATCTTGCGGACCTGCTCCACCGGGGGTTCACGGAAGAACAGCTCAACCTCTTCTTCGTCGGCGTCATCGGCATCAAGGATGTAGTCGCGGATCGGGATGGTCAGGCGCAGCGGGGGCAGGTCGTCGCCCGGGTCACGCCAGTTGCCGAAATAGTCGTCATCCTGTTCGAAATCGTCCTCGTCCTGGTAGGCGAGGATGTACTCGCGGCCGTCCGGCATGATGCGCGAGCGCTTCAGCACGTTACCCCACTTGTCGCGGATGGTGACGATCTGCACGCCGTTCGGGCGTTCGATGGTCTCCTTCACACGGCCGCCCGGCAGGCGCTGGTAGAAGACCTCGTCCTCATCGCTGTCGCGAATGCGGTCGAAATCCTGGGCCGGGTTCGAGATGATCAGGTTGACGCCGATCTGGAAGATGAAGCCCGAGTTGGTGAAGTTGTTGCCGGGCTTGCCGCCGCCCTTACCGCCGCCGCCCTTACCGCCGCCACCCTGGCCGCCGCCACCGTTATTGTTGTTGACGGTGTTGTTGTTCGTCACATTAGTCGTGTTGTTCGTGATGTTCGTCACGTTGGTGACGTTGTTGATTATGGTGACGTTCTGCGGCACCTCCATCACCGGCAGGGCATCGACGGCGATCTTCTCGCCTTCCAGCTTGGCCAGCGACTGCACCTCGACCGGTGCGATGTCGGCCTGAGCGGCCTTGTCGTCGGTCGGCGGCGGAGCGGTCGGTTCTTCGGCAACCGCCGGCTGTTCGGCCGGCGCCTGGCCATCGACCACCTGGGTGGCGAAGTCCTTGGCGCTGTCGAGCACCGGAGCCGCTTCTTCAGGGGCAACGGTCTCAGGCAGCACTTCGACGGCCTGCGGGGTCACCGCTTCCTGGGCGCCCGGCAGTTCGGAGATCGGCGGAGTGGTTTCAGCTGCCGGTTTCACCTCGGGGACGGGAGGCAGGGTGATGCCCATGTCTGCGAGGCACTGGGCAACGTCAGAGTAACCTAGCGTGGCGCAGATATCGGCGAACTGCTTGTTGGCGGCGTCGATGGTCGACTGGCCGGAAGCGTCGCCGGCCTCGAGCTGGCCGATGCCGACATTGTAGAGCTCGGCGGCAACGCCCAGCTGGTCCTGCGCCGCGGCGACCGGATCGGTGGCGTTGGCGTCGGCCGGCTGGTCGGTCGGACCGGCTTC
>NZ_LAJE02000343.1 GCF_000970465.2 Devosia insulae DS-56 | reverse complement strand
GTGAGGGTCTCCCTCCCCATTCGGGGGGGGACAGGGGTGGGGGTCAGCCCGCACCGGCGTTGGAGCCTGCGAGCCGCTCGAACGCACTTGGCCGCCGCGGCTCAGCCATCGCCGCAGCAATTGCTGCAGCGCACTGGTCCGGCGTCATCACCGAGCTGTCGAGCTCGAGATCGTAGATCCCCGGCTGGTGCACCGCCTCCTGCCAGCGTCGCACCGGCTCAGGCACCCCGTCGCCCGCTACATAGAAGCCACCCTGCGGGTCGGCGTTGCGGCGCGCCATGATGGTTTCGATCGGGCAACGCACCCCGACGAACAGCACCGGCAGCCCGCTGAGCCGTCGTGCCGCTGCCGCGAGAATGCCGAGCGGCTGCGAGTAGCTGTCGTGATGGCCGACATCGACCACCAGGTCCTCCCCCGCGCGCGCCCGTTCAGCGATCTCGTCGTAAAGCTCGGCATAGAGCCGCACCACGATCGGCTCGAGATCCGGGCGCTCGCCGCCAGGCCGGAGCCCAATGCCAGGGAGCTGCTCCTTGGGAAGGTTGGCGTTCATCCGGTCGACGCCGAGGTTCACCCATCGCCCCGGCAGTTGAGCCATCACCGCCCGCGCGATCGAAGATTTCCCGGCCCGCGGCGTGCCATTGAGGATGACGGTCCGTCCGCTCATAGCTGCCCCCTCCCATGCGCTGAAAAAGAGAAAGGCGCTCAACCCGTTAGGGGAGCGCCTTTCATTGGCTGGGACCTAGGTCGCCGGGAGGGACAGCGCCCCGATCCAACCGTTGACCAATATATGTGAACCCGGTTTCACTGTTTCAAGGGGGGACTAGCGGATCGGCCGTCGCAAGTTGAACCACCACAACACCACGAGGCCGACAGCCACCACGACAAGCCCGATATAGAGCCATTGCGACTGCCCTGACATGACGCTGCCGGCCAGCACATTCGAGCCCTGCAACGTCCACATCCCGCCCAGCAGCACCAGCACCACCCCGACGATCGTCCCGAAAATCCGCATCACCATCCTCCACGAGATGGCGAAGACTGGGTCCGGCGGCTCCGGCTGGCAAGCCGATGCCGCCGAAATGAAGCGATTACTCGACGCGCTGACCCGGCTGGCTGTATCCGCCCTGGTGCAGCGTCACACTGGCGGCCTTGCCATCGGCGCCAAGTTCAAAACTCAGCTGCGCATCGACCACCTTGTAGAAGAACGTCGTCTCGTTCTCGGCGAAGACCGGGAGCTTCTCTTGCCCCGTCGCCTGGACGAACAGCGCATCGCCCTCACGCGTCACCTCGAGCACGAAGGCCGGAGTGAGCGCATATTTGCCGACATAGCGGTCGAGCAGCGCCGGATCGATCTCAGCCGCCTGCCGTGCTTTCGGCATCGGCGCCAATGGCAGGTTTTCGGCGAGGATGTGGAAGCCGATATCCTCGATTCCCACTGAACTCGCCATGTTGGAGAGCACCACCACGCCCGTGCGGCTCTGCCGATCGTAGCCGGCAAAGGCGTTGTAGCCGCCGGTCATGCCATTGTGCCAGGCGATCTCGCCCTCGGGGTGCGTGAGCGTGAACCAGCCCAGCCCGACCTTGCCGCCGTTCGGGTCGGATGGTCGGGTCCGCTCCAGCATGATGGCAAAGGCCGGATCGAGCGGCGACGACACCGCCCCGCTCGCCGCGGCAATGAACTTGCTGACATCGGCAACGGTCGAACGCAGCGCCCCGGCGCCGGCAAACACCTCGAGGTCCCAGCTGCTGGCAGGGTTGCGCGCCGCATCATGGCCGCGCGCCAACCGCCCCTCGAGCTCGGGTGTCGTGGTCAGCGCCGTCTCGGTCATTCCGAGCGGCGTGAAAATCCGCTCGTCGAGGAGGCTCGCATAGCTTTTGCCGGTAACGTGCTCGACCGCCTGCGCCACCAGCGCCAGGCCGATATTGGAGTACTCGAACTCCGCCCCGATATCGCGCGGCAGCTGGTAACTCGCGAGGAACTGATAGAGCGGGGCAGCCCCATAGCCGGCATAGGGGTTTGCCGGATTGGCCGCGCCGAGCCCCGGTGGCACCGAGGGCAGGCCCGATGAATGGGTCACCAGGTCGAATGTGGTGATCGATTTGCCGCCGCGTTCGGGCAGCACGATGCCCTGAGGCAGGTAGTTCACGATCGGCGCATCGAGGTCGATCTTGCCGGCCAGCACCTCCTGAGCGAGCAGCAGGTTGGTGAACAGCTTCGTCACCGAGCCGATCTCGAACACCGTGTGCTCGTCGATCCCACTGGCATCGCCAAGCGCCGGATGACCGTAGCTGACGAAGCGGGGCACGCCGTTTTCGATCACCGCGACGGCGATGCCGACATTCTGCTCGGCCGTGTCGATCCGCTCGACGAGGATCTGCTCGATCGCCGCATTGGCGGGGCTTTGCGCCACGGCAGCAGTTGGCAGCAGGGTGGCGGCGAGTGCGGTCAGTACGGCTTTCATCCGGTCCTCCAAGGTGAGCCCCCGATATGGGACTCACAATTGGAGAGACAAGCATTGCGCCAGGATTACCTGACCAAGCCCTTGGCCGAGCTTACTTCTCGGCCTTGGCGCGCTCGATCGATTCGAGGATCACCTGGCGGGCGTCGTCGACGCCGCCGAGCTTTTCGATCTTGGCCCATTTGCCGGGCTCGAGATCCTTGTAGTGGGTGAAAAAGTGCTTCACCCGCTCGAGCTGGATCGGCTGCATGTCGGTGATGTCGTTGATCCCGTCATACATCTTGGTGAGCTTGGATACCGGCACGGCGAGGATCTTCTCGTCCTTGCCGCCATCGTCTTCCATGAACAAGACGCCGAACGGCCGGCAGCGCACCACGGCGCCCGGCACCAGCGGCCGCGAGTTCATCACGATCACGTCGAGCGGATCGCCGTCACCGCACAGGGTATGCGGCACGAAGCCGTAATTCCCAGGGTAGCGCATCGGCGTATAGAGAAAGCGGTCGACGAACAGGGCGCCCGAGGCCTTGTCGATCTCGTATTTGATCGGCTCGCCGCCCAGCGGCACCTCGATGATGACGTTGAGGTCGTCCGGGGGATTTTTGCCGATCGGGATCGCGTCGATGTTCATTGGGTCTGCCTTGAGGTCCAGAGCGTTTCCAGGAAAAGTTGAGAGACTTTTCCGGTTCGGAAGCGCGACAAACGGAAATTTCGAGACGGCCAGCGTTTCAGTGAAACGCTGGCCGGTTCAGTTCGGCGGGTTGTGGCCTATCCGGGGCCATGATTGCAAGGCATACGAATGCGCGGGTGGCATGCAGCCTTAAGGAGGATTTGCCGTGATGGGACGGGTTTTCACCAGTGGGCTTTATGTCGCCATCGGGCTTTTGCTCGCCGCACCGGCCGTCGCCCAGCAGATCGAATCGAGCGAGACTGCGCTTGACCTCAATGTCGATTGCACGGTGATGCAGTCCGACGATTTCGGTTCCACCTGGGCCTGCACCGGCCTCAAGGGCATGCCGGTCATGGTGTCCGAGAGCGACCTGCGGATGGCCGTCTCCTACGGCCTCAACTCGACCACCGAGAAAGCGGCCAAGCAGCGGCTGCAGCCGCCCAACCGGCTGGGCGACAAGATCGAGTGGCGGGTTTCCAACGCCGATGGCTACTGGAAGCCGTTTGCCTCGATCCTCCGCTTCTTCACCAAGGGCGCGGAGGGCAAGCCCGAAGGCGAGGTGCTGGTGGTGACCAGGATCAGCCCCGGCGCCACCTGCCACATCGCCTATGTCGATGCGCTGGCCAACTCGGACGCAGAGGTTCTCGCCCGCCAGGCTGCCGATACTACGGCGAAGGATTTCGACTGCGAAACGGGTGAGCCGGAATATGTCGGCAAGTTCGAAGCGTGGAAGCGTTGAGCGGCGGCGTGCGCCGCTACAGCCGCACCGCCGTGCCGGACACCGAGACCATCAGCATCGAGCCGGCCTGCCCGACCACTTCGTAATCGATATCGACCCCGACCACCGCATCGGCCCCAAGGCGTTGCGCCTCGGCCCTGAGCTCGTCGAACGCGGTGTTGCGGGCATCGCGCAACGCCCCTTCATAGGCGCCGGCCCGGCCGCCGACGATATCGCGGATGCCGGCAAACAGGTCCTTGAAGATATTGGCGCCGACGATCACCTCGCCGGTGACGATGCCGAGGTAGTCGCGAATCGGCCGGCCTTCGAGCGTCGGCGTGGTCGAGATGATGATCATCGCGTCAGGCCCGCGCCATCTGGTTGCGCAGCACCGTGCGGTCGCGCGACGACACCCCGATCAGCTCGGCGATCCGCCACACCATATTGTCCTCGAGCTCATGGTTGCGCTTGTCGGCGAACACCACCTGCCACATCATCCGGATGATCTCGACCTTCTCGCCCTCATCGAGCGAGCTCAGCGCCGAGGTGAAGCGGTAGAAATCCACCGACTCCTGATCGCGCTTGGTCGCCTCGGCGATCAGCTTGCTGACCTCGCTCTCACCGAGACCGTAATAATCCATCAGCGTCCCCGCGAGCGCCTCTCGCTCGGCATCGCTGATCTGCCCGTCGATGGCGGCGAGGTGCACCAGCAAGGCGGCGACCGCCAGTTTGGGCTCCATGCTGAGCACAGTGGCATCGGGTCTCTGGAAGATGGAGCGCAACGCATCGAACATGGGAGGAGTCCTTCGGAGAGTAGAAAGAACATAGGCAGTCCCACCCGATCGCGAAAGTGCCCCCTTGCCGCAGCGCAAGGATGTGACCGCGGCGTGTGCCGGACTCTTCTGCTTGACTCCTCACCGGACTCTAGTGTTCCCTGTTTGTTCTAATTACCGACAACAGGGAGGCTCAGATGCCGGGCCTCGCACGCCACGATCTCGATGCCTTACGACTGAAAATTGCCGCCCTGGAAAAGCGCCCGCTGCTGGCCGAAGGCGCGGCGATGCTGGCTGAGCGGCTGGGGCGGGCTGCCAATGATAGAGGCGAGAATGCCGATCCGCTCGAGCTGCTCGCTGCTCCCAATGGGCTGCTGCACGAGGTGTTTGCCGATGAGCAGCGCCAGAGCGGCGCGGCGCTCGGCTTCACCTTCGGGCTCGCCCGGCAGCTGCTGACCTCGCAGCGGCAGGCAGTGCTCTATCTGCAGCTCATGGGAGAAGGCCAGGAGCTCGGGCTGCCCTATGGCGCCGGACTCACGCAGTTCGGCATCGATCCGGCACGGCTGGTGATCGGCCGGATCGACAGCATGACCGAGCTGCTCTGGGCCATGGAGGAAGCCATTGCCTGCCGGGCGGTCGCCGGGGTCATCGCCGATCTCGCCAGCCACCCCAAGGCGCTGGATTTCACCGTATCGCGCCGGCTGAGCCTCCGCGCCGCGGCGGCCGGGACCTCGGCTTTCCTCGTTCGCTATGGCCGGGGCCGCGAGGCGAGTGCGGCGAAACTGCGCTGGCGGATCTCCCCGGCCATGAGCGGCGAGTTGCCGTTCGACCCGCGCGCGCCCGGAATTCCCCGCTTCCAGATCGAAATCGAAAAAGGCCGGCTCGGCGACAAGACGCAGCGCGCCGAAGGCAAGACCATGCTTGTGGACTGGACAGAAAATGGCTTCGTTTCAGTCGAACCCAAACGCCGCACCGGAACTGCTGTTCACCGAACGGCGCCGTCATCTCGCCCTGTCGCTGCCCCGCTGGGCCACCGACTGTCTCAAGCGGGCTGACCCGGGGCTCGCCCAATCGTCGCGCCCGCTGGCGCTGTGGGAAAAGCAGAAGGGCGCGATGCGGCTTGCCGCAGTGGATGCGGCTGCGGCGAAAGCCAACCTGATCTCCGGGCAGAACCTCTCGGATGCAAGGGCGCTGGTGCCGGACCTCGAAGTGCGCGAGATCGACCGGGCTTACCTCGAGCAGGTGTTCGCCGATTTTGCCGACTGGCATTCCAACGCCAGCCCGATTGTCGCCGTGCACACGGCGGCTGCCCCCTATGGCGACCTGGTGCTCGACATCACCGGGGTCGCCCATCTGTTCGGCGACGAACAGAAAATGCTCGAGGTGCTGGTCAACCGGCTGCGCGCCCTGGGTTTTACCGTCTCCGGGGCCATCGCCGATACGGTCGGGGCGGCCTGGGCGCTGGCGCATTTCTCCTCCGGCCGCATCGTTCCCAGGGGTGAGACCGAGGCAGCGCTCGCCAGCCTGCCGATCGTCGGCTTGCGGCTCGAAGAGGCGCAGGTTTCAGGGCTCAACCAGATGGGGCTCAAGACCATCGGCCAGCTCTATGGCCGCGATCGGCGGGCGCTGCAGGCCCGCTTCGGCGAAACGCTGATTCTGCGGCTCGACCAGGCGCTAGGCCGGATCGAAGAGCGGATCACCCCGCGCCTGCCGATCGCCGAATATTATGCCGAGCGCCGCTTTGCCGAGCCGATCGGTTACATGGACGACGTGCTGATGACGGCGCGCGACCTCGCCATCCAGCTCGGACTCAGGCTCGAAGCCGAGGGCCTTGGGGCCCAGACTTTTCACCTCCTGCTCTACCGGGTCGACCACAAGGTGATGAACCTCACCATCAATGCCGGCCGGGCGACCCGCGACCCCAACCATATCGCCCAGCTGTTCGTGCACCGCTCGGAGCGGCTCGAAGGCGAGTATGATGCCGGGTTCGGCATCGACATGATCCGGCTGGCGGCCAGTTCGCTGGCGGAAGTGCAAAGTACGCAACTCGGCGCGTTCGAGGTACAGGATGGAGCGCAGGATCTCGACCGGCTCTATGATCGGATGACCAGCCGGCTTGGCCCCTTGGCGCTGACCCGCTCGAAATTCGTCAACACTCACATCCCCGAGCGGGCCACCAAGCTCGAGCCGGTGATCGCCCAGACCGAGGACGATCCGGAGGCGCTGCCCGATCCGGAACTTCGGCGGCCGCTCCGCTTATTGCCCAATCCGGAACCGATCAACGTGATGGCGGAGGTGCCGCATGGCCCGCCGATGCGGATCATCTGGCGGCGCATCGCTTACCGTATCCTCAAGGCCTCTGGTCCGGAGCGGATCGAGGCCGAGTGGTGGCGCTCGGGCAAAAACCTCGAGGTGCTGGAGCGGCCAGAGCGCGGCAGCAAGCGGCGCGACCCGCGCGACGACCCCAAAACCGACACGCAGAAACCCAGGGAGCCGGAGCACGTTTCCGCACTCGCGGCGTTCGACCCGCTGACCACGGTGCGGGACTATTACATCATCGAGGATGATGGCGGCCGGCGCTTCTGGATTTTCCGCATCGGGCTCTATGGCGCCGCCGAAGCACCGCGCTGGTTCCTGCACGGGTTCTTCGCATGAACCGCCCCAGCTATGCCGAACTGATGGTGACGTCGAACTTCTCGTTTCTGCGAAGCGGCTCGCACCCCGAGGAACTGGTCTCGGCGGCTATCGCGCTGGGGATGAGCGGCGTCGGCATCTGCGATCGCAACAGCTTTGCCGGCGTGGTGCGGGGTTACGTGGCGCATCGCGACCTCAAAGATAAAGCGCCGGATTTTCGCTATGTCGTCGGCGTCCGGCTGTGCTTTGCCGACGATACCCCCGACATCATCGCCTACCCCTCGGATCGCGAGGCCTATGGCCGGCTCTGTCGGATGCTGAGCCGCGGCAACCTGCGCGAGGAAAGCGAGAAGGGCAAATGCGTGCTGAGCTTCGCCGACCTCGCGGACTTCATCGAGGGCCAGCTGCTGATCCTCCATTGCGACGAAACGCGCTGGGAGCATTCCGGCGCCGTGCTCGAACGCCTCGCCAAGCTCAGCCCGAGCAATGTCTGGCTGGCCGCAGCCGTGACCTTCAAGGGCACCGACCGCAGCAGGCTCAACCGGCTGGCCGCGATGGCGGCGGCGGCCGGCGTGCCGCTGCTGGCGGTCAATGACGTGCTCTACCACGAGCCCAACCGCAAGATCGTCCAGGACGTGGTGACCTGCATCCGCGAGCACCTGACGCTGGAAACCGCCGGCCGGCGCTTGCAGCAGAACGCCGAGCGGCACCTGAAGCCGGCAAGCGAGATGACCCGGCTGTTCGCCGAACATCCCGACGCGATTGCTGAGACGCAGGTGCTGCTGGATCGCATCGGCTTCAGCCTCGACCAACTGAAGTACAACTATCCGACCGAAACCATCGGCAATGGCGAGACGGCCCAGGAGACGCTGGAGCGGCTGACCTGGGCGGGGGCGCATTGGCGCTATCCCGATGGCATCCCCGACGACATCAAGCGCAGCCTCTGGAGCGAGCTCTGCCTCATCGCCTACAAGGGCTATGCCTCCTACTTCCTCACTGTCGAGGATGTGGTGCGTTATGCCCGGCATGAGCTGAAAATCCTCTGCCAGGGGCGCGGCTCGGCCGCCAATTCGGCGGTCTGCTATTGCCTGGGGGTGACTGAGGTCGACCCCACCAAGGTCACCCTGGTGTTCGGCCGCTTCCTCTCCACCGAACGCGACGAGCCGCCCGATATCGATGTCGATTTCGAGCATGAGCGGCGCGAGGAGGTGATGCAGTATGTCTACGCCAAATACGGTGGTGAGCGGACCGGGCTGACGGCGACGGTCATCTCCTATCGCTCCAAGAGCGCCATTCGCGAAACCGCCAAGGTGTTCGGGATCTCCGACGACACCATCGGCGCGCTCAACCAGCTGCATTGGGGCTGGGGCAATGCTGCCGATCTCAAGGGCATCAAGATGCTGGGGCTCGATCCGGACGATCCGACCCTGACGCAGATGTTCAACGTGGTGCCAGTGCTGAAATCCTTCCCCCGCCATCTCAGCCAGCATGTCGGCGGCTTCGTCATCACCCGCGATTCGCTCGAAAGCCTGGTGCCGATTTCGAAGACGGCGATGGAGAGCCGCACCATCGTCGAGTGGGACAAGGACGATATCGATGCGCTCGGCATCCTCAAGGTCGATATTTTGGCGCTCGGCATGCTCACCTGCCTGCGCCGTTCGTTCGAACTGCTGCACCAGCATTACAAGCGCGATGTGACGCTGCCACAGCTGATGGCCGAGGAAACCCAGCCCGAGGTGAAGGCGCCGGTCTACCGGATGACGCACCGCGCCGACACCATCGGGGTGTTCCAGATCGAGAGCCGGGCGCAGATGTCGATGCTGCCGCGGCTGAAGCCGGTGGAATTTTACGACCTCGTCATCGAGGTGGCGATCGTCCGTCCTGGCCCGATCCAGGGCGGCATGGTGCATCCCTATCTGAAGCGCCGGCAGGAGCTGGAGCCGGTTGAGTCTCTATCGCCGGAGCTGGATGCTGTGCTCCATCGCACCAAGGGCATCCCGCTGTTCCAGGAGCAGGCGATGCAGATCGCCATCGTCGCCGCCGGCTTCACCCCCGGTGAAGCCGACAAGCTGCGCCGCGCCATGGCGACGTTCCGGCGCAATGGCACCATCCATACCCTGAAGGACCGGTTCCTGAGCGGCATGAAGAAGAATGGCTATCCTGACGACTTCGCCCAGCGCTGCTTCGCCCAGATCGAGGGTTTCGGCGATTACGGTTTTCCGGAAAGCCATGCCGCCTCGTTCGCGCTCCTGGTCTATGCCTCGTGCTGGATGAAGTGCCACTACCCCGATGTGTTCGCCTGCGCGTTGCTCAACAGCCAGCCGATGGGGTTTTACTCGCCGGCGCAGATCGTCCGCGACGCCGTCGAGCACGGGGTCGAGATGCGGGTCGCCGACGTCAACCGCTCGGACTGGCTGCATGTACTGGAAGCTGGCGTTCCGGCGCGCCAACGCCTCGCCAAACAGCATGCCGAAATGCGCGACGATATCCTGTCGAACAAGGCGATCCGGCTGGGCCTCAGGCAGGTGATCGGGCTGAAGCAGGATCATGCCAACCTGATCGTCGCCCGCCGCGGTGATGGCTACGCCTCGGTCCGCGACCTCTGGGTGCGGACGGGCATTCCGGTGGCGACGCTGGAAAAGCTGGCCGAGGCCGATGCCTTCGGCTCGATGGGGCTCAACCGGCGCGAGGCCCTCTGGGTGGTCCGTGGCCTCAACGGCGTGGCCGGGGCAGAACAGCTGCCGCTGTTCGCGATCTCGAAGAAGGTTTCGAAACCCGATGATGCCGAGAGCGACCTGCCGGTGATGGCGCCGGGAGAATCGGTGGTGCACGACTACCGGACGCTGTCGCTGTCATTGAAGGGACACCCGGTGGGGTTCCTCCGCCCCGAACTCGAGCGGCGCGGCATCCTGCGCTGCGCCGATCTGATCGACAGACCGAACGGCGCCATCGTCGAAACCGCCGGCCTGGTGCTGGTGCGCCAGCAGCCGGGCACGGCAAGCGGGGTGATCTTCATGACACTGGAGGATGAAACCGGCATCGCCAACATCATCGTGTGGAACAAGACCTTCGACAAAAATCGCCGCGTCGTCCTCGGTTCACGCCTCCTCGCGGTGCGGGGCCAGCTGCAGCGCGAGGGGCTCGTCACCCATCTGGTCTCCCGCAGCTTCACCGATTTCACCCCGAGCCTGCTCGACCTGGCCCAGGGCCTCGACATCGGCAACGGGGTTCTGGCGCATGGCGACGAGGGGCGGAGTGGTCCGCATCCCGGCCGCGACGAAGGTGAACGCCGCCGCCGCGAACAACTCGACCGCGAAGCCTATGCCGCGCTGCCGTCGGGCCGGAACTTTCATTAGGGCTGCGGATCGGGATTGGATATACAGGCACCAACGGAAACGGGTTTGTAGATAAAATATTGCCTATTAATCGCCTAACGATTATATAGAGGATACTATGTTATCCCTTAGCTTCACATCTCCTTCCGAGGTCATTGGCGCTGCCGCTCGTCGTGCCCGACAGTTGCGGCTGGCTCGAAACATGACCCAGGACGGCCTGGCGGCCCGCTCGGGCGTCAGCCTGGGTACCCTGAAGCTCTTCGAGCGAACCGGCAAGGCGTCGTTCGAGACGGTGGTCCGGATCGCTTTCGCCCTCGGAGCTGAAAAGGAGTTTCTTGAGCTGTTCCCACCATCTCCCTTGACGCGGATAGACGACGTCATCGAGGAGCCGGTTCGCCGGCGTGGGCGTCTCAAATGAAGCAGATCGACCACGTCGCCGTTCTTGATGTCGCCATCGAACTTGCTGGTGAGCTCATCCCGGTCGGCAAACTCGTCTGGCGAGCCCGAGAGCGGCGGAGCTATTTCGAGTACGCCGCCGAGGCCATCGAGCAGCGCCTCTCGTTGTCCCCGTTCAACCTCAGGCTGGAGGGAAGTGTACAGGCGGCTCCCAACGCACCTTTCGAAGGACTGCATGGGCTTTTCAACGACAGCCTGCCAGACGGTTGGGGCCGAAAGCTGCTGGACCGGCGGCTGCAGCGCATGGGGTACGACTTCACCACGCTGTCACCACTAGACCGGCTCTCGTATGTGGGAACGACCGGCATGGCAGCCTTGCGTTACACCCCTGCCGGCGCCTTCGAAGAGGTGGCCGACAAGACCATCGACCTTGATTGGCTGGCTGAGCAGGCCGAACTGGTAGATGGCGACATGGATGTCGCTGACCTCGACCGGCTCCAGGCGGCCCAGGGTGGTTCGGGCGGCATGAGGCCCAAGATCGTGGTCGGATACGACAAGACGAACGGCCGGCTGATCCAGGATCGCAACGAAGATTTGCCCGCCGGCTATGAGCCATGGCTGGTGAAATTCCGGGCCGATAGCGATCCTCGGGAAATTGGCCCCGAGGAATATGCCTACTCCCTCATGGCCGGCGCGGCCGGCGTCGATATGGCGGAAACGGCGTTGCTCAAGGGCACCAGTGGAGCTGGCTATTTCGCCACTCGGCGCTTTGACCGAGGACCGAAAGGCCCGATCCACATTCATACCTTGAGCGGCTTGCTGCATGCCGATCATCGCGCTCCCCAGCTCGACTACTCCATGCTGCTCAAGGCGACGCGGCTGTTGACCCGCGATGAACGCCACGTGGAGCGGATGTTCCGGAGAATGGCCTTCAACGTGCTCGCGAAAAATCGCGACGACCATTCGAAGAACCATGCCTTCCAGATGGATGCCCCCGGAGCATGGTCGCCCACTCCCGCCTACGACTTGACCTTTTCAATCGGCCCAGGCGGCGAGCACAACATGGCGATTGGAGGCGAAGGCAGAACGCCGGATCGAGACCACATACTCGAGGAAGCCAGAACCGCCGGTATCAAGGAGAATGCCGCGGCAGCGATCATCGACGAGGTTCGCGGCGCCGTCGACGCGTGGCCCCGCTTCGCCGAGGCGGCGGGTCTGTCGCAGCGGCGCACCGCCGAACTCGACTTCATCCTGAACGACCGCGGCGCCCCGCCGCGGCAAGAGGTGAAGGCCACCGCCGAAAGCTGACCGAAGCCGGGAAGCCGTCTGATCCGACAAAAAGGCCGCCCTCGCGGGCGGCCCTGCAACCTCAGCGATGGCTCCGCCTCAGCTGTCCATCTTCGCCCCGGACACTACGGCATGCAGGTCGATCAGGCCGACCATGCGGCTTTCGTGCGTGACGATACCGTTCAAGAGCTCGGTGTCGATCGAGTTGCCCTCGGGCACATTGTGGATGTCGGTCTTGGCGACGGTCAGGATGTCGGACACCGCGTCGACCAGGATCCCCACCCACTTCTCGCCGACGCTCATCACCACCACGACGTGGTTCTTGGTCGGCGAGGTCTGGCCTTCGCCGAAGCGGGCGCGCAAATCGAAGATCGGCACGATGGTGCCGCGGAGGTTAATCACCCCGCGCACGAATTCCCGGGTGTTGGGCAGCGGCGTCGCACCGTTCCAGGCGCGGATCTCGCGCACCGTGGTGATTTCGACGCCATAGGTCTGCTCGCCGATCGAGAACGCGATCAGCTGCAGCGAGTTGGCGGCAGCCGCGACGCTGCCGGAGATGTCGTCCTTGAATGCGAGGGATTCCATTTGGTCTTCTGCCTTTCCTGCCGGCCTCCTGGCCGGCGTCAGATGTGTCGTTCAGCCAGAGCGCTTTCAGGAAAAGTTGCAGGCTTTTCCGCTTCGAAAGCGCGATCGAATAAGTTCTCAAGCGGCGCTCTTGTGAGCCGCGGTGGCGGATTTCAAACCCTGGACGTCGACGATCAGCGCCACGTTGCCGTCGCCGAGGATGGTGCCGCCGGCGATGCCTTCGATCGACTGGAAGTTCTCTTCCAGCGATTTGATCACCACCTGCTGCTGGCCGATGATGTCGTCGACGATCACCGCCACCTTCACCCCGCCTTCGGCCTCGCACAGCACGACGAAGCGATTGTCGCGCTCGACCTCGGTGGTCATCTCGAAACGCGACGCCAGGTCCACCACCTGCACATACTCGCCGCGCACCTGCAGCACCTGCCCACCCGTGGGCATGCGCGAGAAATTGGCGCGAGCGCACTGGATCGTCTCGACGATCGAGGAGAGCGGGATGACGTAGGGCGAGCCCGCCACCTTCACCAGCATGACGTCGAGCACCGCGAGGGTCAGCGGCAGGCGCAGCGTCATCCGCGTGCCCTTGCCGGTCCAGCTCTTCACATGCACCGAGCCGCCGATCTTCTTGATGTTGGAAAGCACCACATCCATGCCGACGCCGCGGCCGGAAATGTCGGAAACCTCGGACGCCGTCGAGAAGCCCGGCGCGAAGATCAGCTGGTCGATCTGCTCGTCGCTCAGTGCCTGCTCGGGCCCCACCACGCCGCGGTCGCGCGCCACCTGCAGCACGCGCTCGCGGTTGATGCCGCCGCCATCGTCTTCCACCGCGATCAGGATATTGCCGCCCGCCTGCTCGGCCGAGAGCCGGATCGCCCCGGACTCGTTCTTGCCGGCGGCCAACCGCTTTTCCGGGCTCTCGATGCCGTGGTCGGCCGAGTTGCGGATCATGTGGGTCAAGGGGTCGGAAAGCTGCTCGATGATCGTCTTGTCGATCTCGGTATTCTCGCCGATGGTTTCGAGCCGGATCTTCTTGCCGGTCTTGGTCGCCAGCTCGCGCACCAGCCGCGGCATGCGGGAGAACACCGTCTTTACCGGCTGGGCGCGGATCGCCATCACCGAGTCCTGCAGGCCGCGCGTCGTCTGCGCCAGCACTTCGAGGCCGCGCACCAGTTCCTGGTAGCGCGCCCTGAGCGTCTCATCCATCTGCTGGGTGAGCATCGACTGGGTGATCACCAGTTCGCCCACCATGTTGACCACGCGGTCGATCTTGTCGAGGTCGACGCGGATCGACTGCACGCCGTTGCGGCGATCCTCGGCGCCCGAGCGCCGGTCGTTCTCGCCCTCGAACTCCTCGGCCGGAACCGCCTGCTTCAGCGGCGGCGGCATCAGCGGTGGCGCTGCTTTAAGCGCCGGCTTCAGGCTCTCGGCGAGATCGGCAAAGCTCAGCAGCTCGGCCGTCGGCGCGGCCTCGGCGACCGCAGCCACGGGCTCGTCCTCGACTGCCATCAGCTCGGCGAATGACGGCATCGCCTCGATCTCGGCGTCGAGCGCCTCTTCCGCCACTGGGGCTTCGCCGTGGGTGATGCTGAGGTCGCAATTGCCTTCAACGAACTCGAACACCTCGGCGATCGCCGCCTCGGTCACGGTGTCGGAGCTGAGCGTGATCTCCCAGCTGCAATAGACCCCGAACGGCTCGAAATCGGCCAGCGCCGGGATTTCGTCGAGCACCGCCCGTACCTTGATATCACCGAGCGTGCCCAGCTCGCGCAGCAGCAGCAACGGGTCATTGGCCCGGGCATAGAGCTCGGAATGCGGGGTGAAGCGGATGATCCAGTGTCCGGCTTCCGGCGCCAGCGGCGGCGCCTCGAAGGCATCGTCGAGCACGGCAAGGCTCAGCGGTTCCTCGGCCACCACATCATTGTCATCCTCGGCGCCGGCGATGGTCACCATGACCGGCACGAAGTCGATGTCGAACTCTTCCATCGGCTCGCCGGCTGCATCGGGGTCGCCCGAGGTCAGTGCGTCGAACTGGTGTTTTTCCTCGGCGCCGTAGCCGGCTTCGAGCTCGGTGCCATCCTTGGCCGCCGCAACGAAATCGGCAACGATATCGTTGGCACGGATGCAGAGCGCCGCTACCGGTTCGCTCAGCTCCACCCGTCCGTCGCGGACATGGTCGAGCAACGTCTCATAGGCATGTGCGAACCCGACCAGCCCCTGGAACCCGAACGCCCCACCGCCACCTTTGATCGAATGGATGGCGCGGAACACCGCATTCAACCGGTCGCTCGAGCGGTCGCCCTCTTCGATGGCGGCGAACTGCTCTTCAAGTTCGAGCAGCAGCTCCGAGCACTCGTCGAAATAGGTGGCCTTGAAGTCGTCGAGGTCGCTCATGGACTAGTCACGAACCCTTCTGGGTTGCCGGGAAGGCGAGAGAGGCGCGGTGGAACTCAGTGCACCACGCGGTGGATCACCGAGATCAGTTTTTCCGGGTCGAACGGCTTGACGATCCAGCCGGTACCGCCAGCAGCGCGGCCCTGGTCGCGCTTGTCCTGGCTGGTTTCGGTGGTGAGGATGAGGATCGGCAGCGAGTTGTGCATGCCTGAGGCGCGGACGTTCTTGATGAACTCGATCCCGTCCATCACCGGCATGTTGATGTCGGTGATCACCACATCGACGCTCTCGTTCTTGAGCACGTCGAGGCCCTTCTGGCCGTCTTCGGCCTGCAGCACCTCGAAGCCCGCATTGCTGAGCGTATGGTGCAGCATGGCGAGAATGGTTCGGGAATCGTCGACCGTCAGTACACGCATGAATTACCCTTCCATGATCGCGGCGAACGAGGCCCCAAGCCCCAGCCGCGAAACAGCCAGCCGGAACGCCTCGGAGGGCGCGCTGACCGAAAATGCGAAATTGTTGCGACGGGCGGTCTCGGCGGCACTCAGCAGCATGAACAGCGCGTTGGTCGCCACCCGTTCGATCGCCGCCCCCGAGACCGTAACCGGTCCGGATTCAATGGCGTCGACCAGCTCGTCACGAATAGGATCGAGCGCGTCGAGATCGACGATCGCCGGCAAGGCGATAGTTTTGCTGCGTGCCTGAGCCATCTACTTGGCTGCCCCCGTGGACTTCTGCCCGGCGCCAGCATCCGATGGAACGGTTTAGGAAGTGCTAAATTCAGGCGCTTTCGGCGCGTCAGGCAACGCCCACCACTGCCCGGATCGATGACCGGTCAACGCCCGCCAGCGAGTTGGGCCGCCACGCGGGCTTCTGGTCCTTGTCGACCAGCACCGCCCGCACCCCCTCGGCGAAGTCCGGCAGCCGCGACAATAGCCGCGCCAGCCGTAAATCTGCTGCCAGCACGGCGCCGATCTCAGCCAGCCGCCGCGCCGCGTGGTGGCTCTCGAGGATGGCGACGAGGCTGGTCGGCGACCGGAGCGCCAGTTGCGCCAGCTGCGGCTCGAGCCCTGCCGTACCGACGACCGCCACGGTGTCGCTCCAATCGAGCCCGGCATGCCGGTCGGCCGCGGCGCAAAACACTGCTTCACCCACCGGCGCCATCTCGGCCTGCATCAGCGCCCCGAGCGCCGCCTCAATCCGTGTCGCGCCGGCCGCTGCGGCAATCCCGGCGCGCACCGCATCGCGCCGCGCCGGGTCGATGGCGCAATCGGTCAAGCCCAGCGCCAGTGCATCGGCGGCGCTCACCGGCACCCCGGTCATCGCGAAAGCCAGCGCCCGGTGTACCGGCGCCTTCGACAGAATGAAGTTCACCCCGACGTCGCAGGTAAAGCCGATCGCCGCTTCCGGCATGGCGAAGCGCGCCTCACTGGTGGTGAAGCGGAAGGCGCAGTGCCCGGCAATGCCGATGCCGCCGCCCATGACGATGCCATGGGTCAGCGCCACGAGCGGCTTGGGATAACGCGCGATGATGCCGTTCATCCGGTACTCGGCGGCAAAGAAGGCGTCAGCTTCCTCCGCCTTGCCGTCGAGCACCGCCAGGCGCACCGCCCTGACGTCGCCGCCCGAGCAGAAGCCGCGCGGGCCGCGTCCCTCGAACAGCACTAACCGGATCTCGTCGTCATCGGCCCATTGCTCGAGCGCCCGGGTGATGCCGTCGATCATCTCGAGATTCAGCGCGTTGATCGCCTCGGGCCGGTTGAGGGCAATGATCCCCAGGTTTCCCTCGCGAATCACATCCAGCTGGCCGGTCATCTCTCAGGTTCCCATGTGGCGACGCCAGTGGTAGAGCACCGCGCATGAAGGCCATCAACCCCCCGACCCCGCTCACCAATGTGCATCTGACCGGCATCGCGCGCGACCTCAAGGCGCGAGCCGATTCCGGCAGGCCGATCCGCATCGGCGTCATCGGTTCGGGCGAAATGGGTACGGATCTCGTCACCCAGGGCGGGCTGATGCGCGGCATCGAAGTGGCGGCGATCGCCACCCGCCGCCCGCACACCGCCCGCGCCGCCATGGCCATTGCCTATGGCGACGACGCGCACGCCGTCGAGGCCGATACCGAGAGCAAGGTCACCGCCGCCATCGAGGCCGGCAAGATGGCCGTCACCTCGGCCGAGACGCTGGTGAAGAACCCGCTGATCGACGTGGTGATCGATGCCACCGGCAAGCCCGGCGTCGCGGCGGACTACTGTCTGACTGCGATGGAGCACGGCAAGCACCTCGTGATGATGAACGTCGAAGCCGACGTCACCATCGGCCCCTACCTGAAGCATGAGGCCGACCGCCTCGGCGTCATCTATTCGGTCGGCGCAGGCGACGAGCCCTCTAGCTGCATGGAGCTGATCGAGTTCGCCTCGGCGCTCGGCTACCGGATCGTCTCGGCCGGCAAGGGCAAGAACAACCCGCTCAATCACGACGCGGTTCCCGACGACTACCGCGAAGAAGCCACCCGCCGGAACATGAACCCGCGCATGCTGGTCGAGTTCGTCGATGGCAGTAAGACCATGGTGGAAATGGCCTGCATCGCCAACGCCACGGGGCTGGTCCCCGATGTGCCGGGCATGCACGGGCCGAAGGCCGACCGCGACGAGATGGTCAAGGTGCTGATCCCCAAGGCGGATGGCGGCATTCTCGACAAGAAGGGCGTCGTCGATTTCACCATCGGTAAAGGCGTGGCGCCGGGGGTCTTCGTCATCGTCGAGGCCGAGCATCCGCGCATCATCGAGCGCATGGATGACCTGCATGTCGGCAAGGGCCCCTACTATGCCTTCTTCCGCCCCTACCACCTGACCTCGCTGGAAGTGCCGCTGACCGCCGCCCGCATCATGCTCTACGGCAAGCCCGACATGGTGCCGATGCCAAATCCGGTCGCCGAAGTCTGCGCCGTGGCCAAGCGCGACCTGAGCGTCGGCGAGAGCTTCGATGCCATCGGCGAAACCTGCTACCGGAGCTTCATTTTGACCGTCGAAGACGCCCGTCGCCAGCACGCCGTGCCGGTCGGCCTGCTCGAAGGCGGCAAGGTCACTGCCCCGGTGAAGAAGGGCCAGCTCCTCACCACCGCCAACGCCCTGCCCGACCAGACCACCCGGCTCTATGCGCTGCGCCAGCGCCAGGACCAGATGCTCGGGCTCACGGCGTGATCTCGAACACCTGTCGGGAACCGGCGTCCCGGTAGAAATCCACCCGTTCGCCGTTCCAGTGGTAGTCGAGGTGCCGGCCCTGCCGCACATTGGCGCAGCGGTCGGGGTAGAACAATCCCACGCATTGGCCGTCCGGCCTTCTGACGCTGGGGTAGACCACGCCCTCGGATCCGGCAGACTTGAGCGAGGCGCCCAGCGCCTGCGCCACGGCATAGTTTTCGGCGAGCACGCCGGCGGGCGGGTCGACGCGCAATTCGGCCAACTCAGCCTCCACGTCGAGGAAAAGCTCGCGGAACTGCGAGGTCCATCCCGCCAATTCGCTCGTCGCGCGCATGAAGCGCTGATGGTGGTGGATGGTTTCGAACAGCGCCGTCTCGAACCCCTCGCCGACATAGAGCACGCCAAAGCTGCCATCGCTGAAGCGGCTCGGCCGATCGGTCGTCGCATGGGTAAACGGCGCCATCAGGTAACTGGCGCCGGGCCCGGACACCCGCCGATCGGCCGGAACCAGGTCCAGCCGGCCGATCGATTCCATCAGCCGCGGATTGGTCTTCTGTTCGGCTGAGATCAGCAACGGCCAGTCGCGCGGATCGGCAATGTCCTCGAACAGGTCGATCGGCGGGTGGATGGACGGGATGATCCGTACCGCACCGCGCCAGCTGACCGACGCGGTTGGGATCGCAGTCACCAGCCGCGCTCGGCGTCGAGATAGCGCCGCACCCGCATCAGGTCGGTCAGTTCCCCGCCCAGCATCACCTCCAGCCCGCTGCTGCCGCCGAAGGCGGTGTTGGCGGCCTTGATCCAGCGATAGCCGCGTTCCGGCTCGCGAAAGATCAAGCGCAGCGCCTTGTGGATACCCATGAGGTTCGAGAGCCGCGCTTTGCCGTCCCGGCCGAGGCGGCCGATTTCACCGGCCTTCCAGCGCGCAAAGGTCCGCGCCGGCAGGTCGAGCAGCACGGCCGCCTCCGCGTCCGTAACCTCCCAGCGCTTGAACAGATTCAGCACCGCCCGAAACATCGCGGCGGCTTCCAGGTCCGTGATCGGCTCGGGATCAAACGCGCCGGCGCCGGTATCGATGGGGTGTAGCTGCATCGCGCACTCTCCATTTGGCACATAATCATGCATTGTGCGCCAAATGGCAAGTCTATTGCTACGCGGATCAGCTCCCGCGGATCGCGATCTTTCCCTGCCGGCCCTTTTCGTTGCTGGCTTCGGCGGCTTCCGCCGCCTGCTCGAGCGGAAACACCTCGGCGATCGGCAGCTTCAGCTCGCCGCGCGCTGCCTTGCCGACGAACTCGACGATGGCGCCGCGGATCTGCTCAGGCGTGTGGAAACTCGAGGGCTTGGCCGCCCAGAACCCCTTCACCACCGCCCGCTTGAACAACAGGTTATCGGCGCTGATCTGCATCGGCCGGCCGCTCAGCGCCCCGAACGAGATCAGCCAGCCTTCTTCGCCGACGAGATCCAGCAGCTCGTCCGACGCCCGGCCGGCCACCGAATCAAGCGCCCGGCGGATCGGCGCGCCGCCGGTGATCGCCCGGGCCCGCTCCTGCCAGTCCTGGTGCTCGCTCGAGATCGCATCGCCGATGCCCTCGGCCTTGAGTTCGGCCACCGCCGCCTCGCGCCGCACGATGTTGAGCACCCTTACCCCACGCTCCGCCGCCAGCTTGGCGATGATCTTGCCCACCGCGCCGTTCGCCGCGTTCTGGACGATCCACTCGCCGGCCTCGACCTGCAATTCGCCGAGCAGCCGCCAGGCGCTCAGCGGCATCGATACCAGCTGGCAGGCCGTCGCATCGTCGATCCCGTCGGGCAGCGGCACCAGCGATTGCGCGCCGGCGAGATAGTATTCCGCCCAGGCGGCGCTCGCGCCGCCGGTGACCCGCTGTCCCAGCTTGAGGTTGGTCACGCCGTCGCCGAGCTTCTCCACCACCCCCAGCGCCTCGGTGCCCGGCACGTGCGGCAGCTGCGGCTTGTAGCCATAGTGCCCGGTGACGATCATCAGGTCGTGGTTGTGGATCGGCGACAGGATGAGCTTTACCCGCACCTGCCCCGGCCCGGGCTCCGGCAGCGGCCGCTCCTCGAGCTTCAGCACTTTACGGGGGCTGCCGAACTCGTCGAACACCACGGCTTTCATCGCATCACTCCATTTGACTGCCACGGAGATAAGCAGCATGGCGCCGCACGGCTAGGTCGTTTTCACGATTGGGCTGCACCGGCGAAGCTGGTTGGCTTGGTCCTTGCCCTACCCACCGAGTCATTCCCGCGAAAGCGGGAACCTCTGTTTGCGGAGTCCGCGGCCAAACAGGGATCCCCGCTTTCGCGGGGATGACACCGTGTCGGCGGCAATTCCACAGCTCCTCGCCGGCTCAATCCAGCGTCTGCCGATATCTGAGCATGGCGATCCCCGAGATCACCACGAGGATCGCGATCAACGCCCAGAGTTCGCCGGTTACATCCGCCACCTCGCCGCCCTTCAGCATCACCTTCCGCACCACGCGCAAGAAGTGCGTCGCCGGCACCGCCTGGCCGATGAACTGGGCCCAGCCCGGCATGCCGGCGAACGGGAACATGAAGCCGGAGAGGAGGATCGAAGGGAGAATGGTGAAAAAGCTCAGCTGCATGGCCTGCATCTGGCTCTTCGCCGCGGTCGAGATCAAAAAGCCCAGCGCCAGGTTCACCACGATGAACAGGTTGAAGCCGAGGAAGAACGCCCAGACGCTGCCCTCGAACGGCACCCCGAAAACGAGGCTCGCCGCAGCCAGAAACACCGCCGTCTGCACATAGCCGACGAACACATAGGGAAGGATCTTGCCCAGCATCACCTCGAGCGGCTTTACCGGCGTGGCGATCAGCATCTCCATGGTGCCGCGCTCGGTTTCCTTGACGATCGCCACCGCGGTGATCATCACCATGGTCATCGACAGGATGATGGCCAAGAGCCCCGGCACGATATTGGTCGAGGTCTTGCCCTCCGGGTTGTATTCCCGGTGCACCACCATCGAGAACGGCGCCGACCCCGCCTGCTGCGCCAGCGGCCCAGTCAGCGTCTCTGATATCGCCACGTTGACGATGCCCGACAGGGCTGCCACCGCCCCGCCGGTGGCCGACGGATCCGAGGCGTCCGCCGCGATGAGGATTTCTGGCTTGTTGCCACGCACCACGTCGCGCTCGAAATCCTCGGGGATCACCACGACGAAGTTGGCGGTGCCGCGCCTGAGCGCTTCCTCGCCCTCGCCGACCCCGCTCACCGCACCGGTGAAGGCAAAGTAGGACGAATTCTGCATCCCAGCGATGACCGCCCGGCTGAGCGGGCCGTTATCGCCCATCTCCACCAGCGTCGGCAGGTTCCGCGGGTCGGCATTGATGGCAAAGCCGAACAGGAACAGCTGGATGATCGGCAGCCCGATCATCATGCCGAAGGTGATGCGGTCGCGCCGCATCTGGATGAACTCCTTGTAGAGCACGGCGCCGAAGCGCTTGAGCGAGAAGCCGAGATTCATGCGGCAACCTTTCCGCCATCACCGGCGAAATTGTCCCGCGCCCCGGTCATCAGGTAGATGAAGGCTTCCTCGAGCCCTGCCACCTGCAGGCTCCAGCGATGCGTGCCTTCGGCTTTGAGCCGCTCGACCGTGGCTTCCAGCGCCGCCTTGTCGGTGCCCGACACATGCAGCACGGTGCCGAAGCGCGCCACCTGCACCACACCGGGTTCGGTCAGCAGCCGGTCCTCGAGCCTGGCCAGTTCAGGCCCTTCCACCCGCCAGGTCTCGAGCCCCACCATTTCCGGGATCTTGCTCGAGGGCCCATCGATCAGCTTCTTGCCGTAGGCGATGTAAGTGATGAAATCGCACTGCACCGCCTCGTCCATATAATGGGTCGAAACCAGCACGGTGACGCCCATCGCCGAAAGCCGCCGGATCTCGTCCCAGAAATCGCGCCGCGCCTTGGGGTCGACGCCGGCGGTGGGTTCATCGAGCAGCAGCAGTTTGGGCTCATGCAGCAGGCACGCCGCCAGCGCCAGCCGCTGCTTCCAGCCGCCCGACAACGAGCCGGCCAGCTGCTTTTGCCGGTCGGCGAGGCCGAGATCGGCCAGCGCCTGGTCGACCCGCTGTTTCCGCCGATCGAGCCGATACATCCGGGCGACGAAATCGAGGTTTTCGCGAATGCTGAGGTCCTCGTAATACGAGAACTTCTGCGTCATGTAGCCGACCTGTTCCTTGATCTGCTCGGCTTGCTTGCGCACGTCGAAGCCGAGGCAGGTCCCCTCGCCTTCGTCGGCCGTCAGCAGGCCGCAGAGCATGCGGATGGTGGTGGTCTTGCCCGAGCCGTTCGGCCCCAGAAACCCATAGATGGCGCCCTTCGGCACCTGGATGTCGAAATGGTCGACCACCCGCTTCGGCCCGAAATTCTTGGTGAGGCCATGCACATCGATGACCAGCGGCTCGCTCATTGCCGCCGCTCCACCGTCACCGGCTGGCCCGGATGGAGGCTCACGCCCTCCAGTGTGGCCTCGACCAGGTAGCTCAGCCGCTGCCGCTCATCGCGCGAATAGATCACCGGCGGGGTGAATTGCGGGTCCGAGGCGAAAAAGCTGACCTTCGCGGTCAGCCCGTCCGGGCAGCCGTCGCAATTCACCGCCAGCTGGTCGCCCAGCGCCAGACCGGCCCGTGCCGTCTCCGGCACGTAGAACTTCACCTTCAGCGCCCCTTCCGGCAGGATCGAGACGACCGGCGTGCCTGCCGCGACGATCTCGCCGGCATCGAAGAGCACCCGCTCGATCCGTCCTGCCGCCGGGGCGGTGATGGTGCGGTCGGCGAGATCGGCATTGGCCTTTTCGGCATCGGCATGCGCCGCCGCCAGATTGGCTTCCGCCTGCACCTGCTGCTCGCTGCGCGCCGGCAGCTCCGCCACCTTCAGCTGCGCCTCGAGCTGGCGCACCGCCGCTTCGGCGCTGGCGAGGCTCGCCCGATCCTGGTCGAGCTTCGATTGCGGCACCAGGCCCTCCTTGAACAGCTTTTCGCTGCGCGTCGCGCTGTCCTTGGCGAGATTCATGTCGGCTTGCGCCTTCTGCAGGCTCGCCTGGATGACATCGAGCTCGTCGGCCCGGCTGCCGGTGGTGAGGTTCTTCAGCCCCGCCTCCGCCGCCGCCACCCGCGCCTCGGCGGCCGAGAGCAGCGCGATCTGCTGCTCCGAGCGCAGCCGGAACAGCAGATCGCCGGTGAGCACCAGGTCGCCTTCGCGCACCGAAATCGTCTCGATCGGCCCGGCGGTGCTCGACGCGGCGTAGACGTAGCGCGCTTCGACATAGCCGTTATAGCCGGGCGCTTCGGTCGCGCCGAACCCGGGGATCACCAACGCAACAAGGCCGAACAGCCAGGCGAGAAAACCGTCCATTATCGTCTCCGCTTGTCCGGTGCCGAGCGGGCCCCGACTGCCACCAGTTCGAGCCCCAGAAACAGCGCATGTCCCGCCGTTGCGACGATCCCCATCGGCACGAGGTCATAGGCAACGAAGGTTGGCCAGAACAGCAGGTTGGCGCCGCCGAGCAGCAGGTGGATAGCCGCCGCGGCCCAGTTCCAACCCGCCCCGGCGGTCCGGTGGTTGGCGATCAGCAGCACGGCCGCCAGCAAGGCCAGCCCATGCGCCTCAAAATAGGCGAGGGCGTCGGGGTTGCCGTAGAGCGCCTCAGCCAGGGGACCCAGATTGAAGAAGTATCCGGCAAGATCGAAGCCGGCCTGCACCAGCCCCGTCGCCCCGAGCGCCAGGCCATTGCCGAGCAGCAGCATTTGGCCCCAATGCCGACGGGCCGGCACCGGGTAGGCTTCGATATAGGTTGTCCACACCGCGTTCATCGCTTCCTCGCTCAGCTTGCTGACCATTGCTTGGCACTCGGCGGAGCGCTCAGCCCGTCGAACAGGATGGTGAGGTGGTTTTCGACCAGCTTCTCCATGTGCAGCCCGCCTTCCGGCGTGATGCCGAAGATCTCGGCCATCGCCACGTGCAGCATCAGCGGGCCGATGATCGAGCGGATGGTGAGGCTGGGGTCGACCTGCCGCAGGTAGCCCTGCTCGATGCCGCGCCGCAGCAGCCCTTCGACCGCCGGCAGCACCCGATCCAGCACTTCGCGCCGGTACATTTCGGCAAGCCCCGGAAAGCCCATCGCCTCGCGGAAGATCAGCTTGGGCATCGCCATCACTTTTGGATCGCCGAACCGTCCCGCCAGCATGGTCAGCACCATGCTGAGCACGACGCGTGGATCGCCCTCGTAGTCGTGCAGTGTCGTCAGCGCCGAATCGGCGATCGGCAGGATCGCCCGCCGCACCAGCCCTTCAAGCAGCGCTTCCTTGGATGGAAAGTAGAGATAGACCGTGCCCTTGCTCAGCCCGGCACGCTTGGCGATGTCCTCGACCCGGGTCGAGGCAAAGCCCTTCTCGATGAACAGCTCCAGCGCTGCATCCAGCACCTCGTCCGGCCGCGCCTCGGCGCGCCGACGGAACTTCGGTCCGCGCTCTTGATCGGTGGTGTTCATTGCTCGTTAGCCTTACTGACTGCTCGGTCAGTAGACTAATAACTGACTGGTCAGTCATTTGCAAGAGCCTTGATCAGCCTGTCGGTCGGCATTGGATCGATGCAACTTTCGACTAACCGTTCATGCTCACGTTGACATCACGCAGGCCAAACGACCGCTGTCCTAAGGTGTATCTGTCCCCGTGCGGCGGACCCCCCAAGCGCGGTCGGTAGCTGAAACCTCCTCAGCCACCGGCCGCGGCTGGTCCACCGAACCGACGGCCCTCCCCACGCCCCCGAAACGGGGAGGGCCCCTTCGGACCCTTTCTGTCTTTGATAGGGACGCGTCCCCCACCGGCCGGCATCCCGGCGAACGCCCATAGGCGCTAGGTTAGCGATTTCGCTTGGCCTGATGGACGCCACCTTAGCTCCCAAATGGGGTGACGCCGGGTATGCGACCCGAGGCTCTGCAGGTCCCCCAAACTCGGTGTCATCCCCGCGAAAGCGGGGAACTCGGTTTGCGATCGTGCCGCGGGCCAAGAAAACAGAGGTTCCCGCTTTCGCGGGAATGACCCGGTGGGTGGGGCACGACCCTAACTTAGCGCACATGGGCGAACGCCGGGACCCACTGCTCGGACGGTTGGTCGGGCGCGAACCGCGCCGGTCCATCACAAGGTCGGACGGGCGCGCGCCCCTGGAACACTCGGTGCACTGGGTCCCGACTTTCGTCGGGATGACGGCCGGTGCCTGAGTTTAGATCCGGCACAAACCGGAGAGAGCGAATGGTGAGCGGAGCCTCGGCGCCAAACTGCGCGCCCGCGCTTCGCACCACCCTCGTCCAGTTAGTTCCGGGTTAACCCTAACCGCCTAGGATCAGCCTTCGATCGGCGCGCCGTCTGCCGCCGGTTCAGCGTTCCGTTTGTAGAGTGTACCAGACGATGCCGGCACAGCACCTGCTCGAAGACGCCCGTCGAGAGACCGCCCCCGCCATAGCGATCCGCATCCCCGTCCGCCTGATGGGCGCCATCATCCTGGGGCTGGTGGCGATCGTGCTGCTGTCCCTCGCCACCTGGCAGGTGGATGATCCGAGCCTCTCCTATGCTTCGGGCGAGCCGGCGCGGAACTGGCTCGGCTTCCCTGGCGCCGTCATCGCCGACATGGCGTTCCAGGTCTTCGGCCTCGGCATTCTGACCCTGCTGGTGCCGCCCTCCCTCTGGGGCTGGGGCCTGATTCGGCATCGCGTGCCCTCACGCATGGGGCTGCGCCTTCTCGCCTGGGTCGCGGCAAGCGTCCTAAGCTGCGGCCTCTTTGCCTTCATCGCTGCGCCCGAGAGCTGGCCGCTGCCCACCGGGCTTGGCGGCCTCGTCGGCCAGAGTTTTACCAACCTCGCGGTTCTCGCCACCGGCGCCACGCCGCAGCCGGTGACCGCGATCCTCTTCGCCATCATTATTGCTGCCCCCACCCTGGCGCTGTTCTGGATCGGCATGGGTCTTGGCCGGGTCACCCTGCCCGAGCTGCCGAAAGGCAAAGGCAAGGCCAAGCCGGCCGGCGCCCGGGGCGCTGCCGCCGCTGCGCCGGTCGATGACGACGAGCCCGAGCGCGATTCGATCTTCGACGTGATCCTCGGCTACGCCGTCCATCTCGGCTTTTCGGCCCGCACCGCTTTCCGCCGCGCCCGTGCCGGCATCGCCCAGCGCCGGGCCGCCGAGGCGGAGGCCGAAGCCTGGCGCGGCGATGCGGTCGAGCCAAGCCTTCACGGCCATGCACCGTCGGCTCCCGCCGGTCGCGCCGAGCCCGCCCTCACCGTCGAGCGCCGCTCGATCGTTGCCGCGCATGACGAGCCGCCGTTCGACGACTATCCGCCTGAGCCGGATGAAGAAGCCGACATGCCGCGCTGGGAGATGCAGACCCCGCTGCGTGGCCCGATGGCCGCCTCACGCAGCCCGGCGCCCATGCCGCACGTCCCGGCTGCCCATCAGGCAGCGCCGGTGGTGTCGCCGCGCGTCGCCGCTCCCGCGCCCCGGCCGCAGCCCGGCATGCGCGCCGCCCGCGAAGCCCAGGGCTCGTTCCTCGACGAGCCGCATGGGTTCGAGTTGCCCGAGCTCAACCTCCTCACTCCGCCCAAGCACAAGGGCGCCAGCCCCGAGCATGCGCCGGAGCGCCTCGAGGCAATGGCGCGGAAGCTCGAATCGGTGCTCGCCGATTTCGGCGTCAAAGGCGACATCATCAATGTCCGCCCCGGCCCGGTTGTCACCCTCTACGAGCTCGAGCCCGCTCCCGGTATCAAGTCGTCGCGCGTCATCTCGCTGGCCGACGATATCGCCCGCTCGATGAGCGCCATTTCAGTGCGCGTTGCCGTGGTTCCCGGCCGCAACGCCATCGGCATCGAGCTGCCAAATGAGGTGCGCGAGACCGTCTACCTGCGCGAAATGCTGGCCTCGTCCGATTTCGAGAAGATGAAGGGCAAGCTCCCGATCTGCCTGGGCAAGACCATTGGCGGCGAGCCGATCATCGCCGACCTCGCCCGCATGCCGCATCTGCTGATCGCCGGCACCACCGGCTCGGGTAAGTCGGTCGGTATCAATACCTTCATTCTGTCGCTGCTCTACCAGATGACCCCGGAGCAGTGCCGGCTGATCATGATCGATCCCAAGATGCTGGAACTCTCGATCTATGACGGCATCCCGCACCTCCTCACCCCGGTGGTGACGGATCCTTCCAAGGCCGTCGTCGCCCTCAAATGGGCGGTGCGCGAGATGGAAGACCGGTACCGCAAGATGAGTAAGATCGGTGTGCGCAACATCGATGGCTTCAACCAGCGCGTCGGCGAATCGAAGGCCAAGGGCGAGGTGATCACCCGCACCGTGCAGACCGGCTTCGACCGCGAAACCGGCGAGGCGATCTTCGAGAGCGAGGAATTCAACCTCGAGCCGCTGCCGTTCATCGTCATCATCATCGACGAGATGGCCGACCTGATGATGGTCGCCGGCAAGGAGATTGAAGGCTCGGTGCAGCGCCTGGCGCAGATGGCCCGCGCCGCCGGCATCCATGTCATCACTGCCACGCAGCGCCCGTCGGTCGACGTCATCACCGGCACCATCAAGGCCAACTTCCCCACCCGCATCTCGTTCATGGTGACCTCGAAGATCGACAGCCGCACTATCCTCGGCGAGCAGGGCGCCGAGCAGCTGCTTGGCAACGGCGACATGCTCTACATGGCCGGCGGCGGCCGCATCCGGCGCCTGCACGGCCCGTTCGTCGCCGACAGCGAAGTCGAGGCGGTGGTCAATCACCTGAAGTCGCAGGGCGCCCCGGATTATCTCGATGCCATCGTCGCCGACGAGGACGAGATGGACGAGGGCGGCGTGTCGGGTGGCGACGGCGACGAGTATGGCGGCTCGGGCGACGAGCTCTACGACAAGGCCGTCAACGTCGTGCTGACCGACAAGAAGGTCTCGACTTCCTACATCCAGCGCCGCCTGGCGGTGGGCTACAACAAGGCCGCGACGCTGATCGAGCGCATGGAAAAGGAAGGCGTCATCTCCGCCCCCAACCACGCCGGCAAACGCGAAATCCTCGTCGGCAACAACTCCGACGGGTATTGACGTGATCCTCACCCGCCTTGGCGGGCAGAGCTATCGCATGTGGCGACAGCGCGGCTGACGAGCCGGTGCGGGAAGATACCCCCACCCCTGTCCC
>NZ_LAJE02000342.1 GCF_000970465.2 Devosia insulae DS-56 | reverse complement strand
CTGCCGGTTGAGGAGCGTCACCGCCGGCCCCCGGTTGGAGGGCGTCCACCGGTCCTGGGCTCCCACCTCGAAGGGCGTCGGACCGGTCTTCTTGACCTCGCCGTCCCAGCAGAACGACACGAGGTTCTGCGGCAGCACCTTGTCGATGGTCAGATGGAACTTACCGACCGGGCCGGCCCAGTTGGCGCCGGTCGACCAGATGTAGCTGACCCAGCCCTCGGTGAACGGCGCGCCATAGGGCTCGTCGGGGTTTGGCAGCGTCTTCTTGACCGTGTTGATGAAGCTGTCGTCGGTGCAGTACTTGCGCTTGTACTCGACTGCTGGATCGTAGCCCTCGTAGGGCGGCGACAGGAACGTCACGGCCACCGTGCCGCCGACGCTCGGCTTGTACTGATGCTCGACCGTCACCGTTTCGCCAACCGGGAAATGCGCCTCCCAGCTATAGGTCGAGCGCAGCGTCCAGACCGGCCAGTATTCGGTCTGCATCCCCTGCCCCTGGTCGAATTCCATCGGGATCACCAGGGCGCGATGCAGCAGCTCTCTCTTGGTCGCTTCATCGAGGGCGTTGATCGCCTTCACCGTCGCGTCGCCGTAAGGCGTCAGCGGCAGGCCGAGATCGGTGAGGTTCTGCGTGTAGTCGATATTGGTGGCGAACACATACTGGTGCAGTTCGGCCGAAACCGGCTCGCCGTTCACCAGCGTTTCAAAGCCGAAGATATTCTCGGGGTCCTCGGTGGGGATCGCCACCATGAAGTCGCCGTCACCGGTGATATCGGGCATCGGGAAGGCCACCAGCGCGTCGGTGTCCTCAGTCCCTTCGTTCCTGAACTCGTACTTCACCCGAACCTGCTCAGGCGAGACGTAGAGATCCTCGCTCAGCATCTTCACGTCATCAGTCTGGACGAACACCAATCCGCCGGCGCCCAGCGTCGACATGGTGTCATTGGCAAGCGTCGGCGCCGTGGCGAGCACGGCGAATATGCAGGCGGTCGACAGGATCCTCATACGGCGATCTCGGCCTTGATGGACGGGTGCGCATCATAGCCGGTGATCATGAAATCCTCGAACTCGAAATCGAAGATGTCGCGCTTGTCGGGGTTGATGGTGAGCCGCGGCAGCGGGCGCGGATCACGGCTGAGCTGCAGCCGGGCCTGGTCGAAATGGTTGTGGTAGAGGTGCAGATCGCCGAACGAATGGACGAACTCGCCGGGCTTCAACCCGGTCACCTGCGCCATCATCTCGGTCAGCAAGGCGTAGGACGCGATGTTGAACGGCACGCCGAGGAAGATGTCGGCGGAGCGCTGGTAGAGCTGGCAACTGAGCTTGCCGTCAGCCACGTAGAACTGGAACAGGCAGTGGCACGGCGGCAGCGCCATGTCGTCGACTTCAGCCGGGTTCCAGGCCGTGACGATGTGGCGGCGCGAATCCGGCTTGGTGGTGATGGACTTCACGACATTGGCGATCTGGTCGATCGTGCCACCGTCGCCATCCGGCCAGCTCCGCCATTGCGAACCATAGACCGGCCCGAGGTCGCCATTCTCGTCGGCCCACTCGTCCCATATTTTCACGCCGCGCTCCTGCAGCCAGCGCACATTGGTTTCGCCGCGCAGGAACCAGAGCAGTTCATAGACGATCGACTTGATGTGCAGCTTCTTGGTGGTCAGTAAGGGGAAGCCCTTGCCGAGGTCGAAGCGCGTCTGCCGGCCGAACACCGAGCGGGTGCCGGTGCCGGTGCGATCAGGCCGATCGGTGCCGTTATCGAGGACGTCGCGGAGAAGGTCTAGGTATTGGCGCATCCGCTCAGCTTACTGCGATTCGGAGGCGCTCCGACCGGCTTCCACAGGGCGGTTTGCATCACGCGCCCGTCGCGCCTATATAGGGCTTGCCGGCAACGGCTATGGCGATAAACGGCTAGCGTAATAAACCTATTGGACCCGGGGGCAGTGCCCGGCGTCTCCACCAGAACTCCCCGTCGTGGCGGGCTCATGGGGACGAAACAGGATCGACAAGGGCGTAAAGGTTAGACTTTTGCTCGGCATGGTACCACCGATATCGGGCCATCCTAATAGTTGCCAACGACAACTATGCTAAGGTTGCTATCGCTGCTTAATGCGGCGCCGGCACCTGAACTAGAAGTCCTCCGGGCCTAGCAGTCCGACAGGCGGGGTTCGCAGGCACCTGGCAACAGAAGCCTGCACTTCCCTCACACCACCGGCATTCACACGAGCGTCCCCACGTCGCGGACGACGGTTGCCGTTTTGCCTTGAATTGTGCGCCTCGCAGCGGTGATATGGCCCCTTACGGGGATTCCCCCGCACGCAAGGACGATATGGCTGAAGACCTGATCCGCTACGATATTCTGGCCCAGGAAGCGCTGCGCGGCGTGGTGCGCAAGGTGCTGTCCGAAGTGGCGCGGACTGGCCTGCCTGGCGACCACCACTTTTTCATCTCCTTCGTCACCAAGGCGCCCGGGGTCAGGATGAGCCAGCGGCTGCTCGAGCAGTACGACAAGGAAATGACCATCGTGCTGCAGAACCAGTTCGGTGCGCTCAGGGTGACCGAGACCGGCTTCGAGGTCGAACTTTCCTTCGACGGGCGGCCGGAACTGCTGGCCATCCCCTTCTCCGCCATCAAAGGCTTCTTCGACCCTTCGGTACAGTTCGGCCTGCAGTTCGATGTCGAACGCGTAGCCGGCGAGGATGCGGAAGTCGAACCCGAGATCGCCGACGAGCCGCATGCGAGCGCACCGGCAAAGCCTGCCGCCGCCGCTCCGGAAGCGCAGGGCGAAAAGGTCGTGAGCCTCGACAGCTTCCGCAAGAAGTGACGGCTCGGTGGAGAAGCGCTCGCTGACCATTGCCGGGCACCGCACCAGCATCGCCATCGAAGGAGAATTCTGGGCCGGGCTCGAAGCCATGGCGCTCGCCGGTGGCAAATCGATCGCGGCAGTGATCGCCGAGATCGACCAGGAGCGCGAAGCGCCAAACCTCTCATCCGCCGTACGGCTGGCCGTGCTCGCCTGGTATCGCGACCGCGGCTAGTTCCCCAGCCCGATATCCATCGGCCGGTTGAACTCCTCGAGCGCCTTGCGCAGGTCTTCCTCTTCCTTCGCCTTTTTCGCCGCTTGCTCGTCGGCCGCCTGCTTGGCGGCCGCCTCTTCCGCCGCCTGCCTGGCCGCAGCCTCTTCGGCGGCTTTTCTGGTGGCGGCTTCGTCGGCGGCCCGGATGGCGGCGGCCTCGGCAGCGAGCCGAGCCTTTTCGGCTTCCTCGGCCTTCAGACGTGCCTCGTCCTCTTCACGCAGCTTTTCCAGCCGTGCCACCTCGGCCTCGTAGGCCTTGACCATGATGGCATCGACCAGGCTCGAGACGTCGAAGGTCCGCTCGGGCGCCAGCAATGTGCCGCCGAGCCGCGCAGCGACCCGGGCCGAGCCGCTATCGACCAGCGCTGCCGGCGTCACCGCCGTCGGCGCGATGGCGTAGTCGCCCGCCAATCCGAGATCGCTGAGGTGGATCGAGCCACTGCCGAACACCTGCCCGCCATCCCCCTCGATCGACAGATTGGGGCTGCGCAGCACGCCGCCGGCGATGTTGAAGCTGCCCGTCACCTGCGGCGCGAGGAACGGCCCGTCATCCAGACGATCCTCGATCAGCGCGCTCAATTCCTCGGGCTGCATTTCGAGCACGTTTTCGGCATTGGCCAGCTGGCTCAGTGCCTGCGGATCGAGCCGCTCGATCTTCAGCCCGCTCACCGTGTAGGTGCCCTCGCCGGTCAGTGCGCCGAGAATGCCGGCAACCGAGCCGCCAGTGCCATCGAACCGGCCGGAGGCGTCGAGCGTGCCGTCGAGCGCGTCGGCGACCGGCGGCGGCGCGACGCCGTCGATCGACACCCCGATCAGCGAAATGCGTCCGGTGACCTGCTTGTCGGTCAACGGGCCCGAGCAGCAGACCGCGAGTTCGAGGCCGATCGAGCCGTTGCCAAGCTTGCCGGTGAGGTTGCGAAGCCGGGTGGTGGTGGCGTCCCAGTCGAGATCGAAGGCGAGATCGGTGACCAGTGGCTTGCCGGCGACCGCCAGCGCCGGAGCGGTGACGGAAACGCGTCCGGTAGTGGCGCGTTGCCCATCGCCGGTGGCGAGTGGTCCATCCGGCCAGAGGCCGCTGCCTGAGAGCTGCGAAGCCGGCCCAACGAGGGTTTGCAGCAATCCGCCCATCTCCAGCTGCCCCGCGGCGATGCTGCCGCTGACTGCGCGCGTAGGTCCGCGGTTCACCAGCTTCAGGCTGCCGGTGAAGCTCTCCGCGCCGGAGGTGCCGGTGATGTCGGAGAGCTGAACATCGGAGAACCCGGTGAAATCGAGCCGCGCCGACGCCGCGATGGCCGGCAGCGACACGCCACCCGCCCCCAGCCAATCCGCGAAGGCAGTGGGATCGGCAAGCGTCGCCTTGATGGTGCCCTTACCGCTATAGGCCGCCGGATCGGTCACCACGAGGTTTCCCGAAAAACCGAGGGAGTCGCCGCCGCCTTCGACCAGCACGGTGGTCTCGAGGCTGTTGGCGATATTCCCGTCGATCACGCCCAGCAGATGGACCGGCTCGCCGACGCCGAACAAGCTGACTTCGCCGAGGCCGAGCTGCGCGGTCATCGCGGCCGAGTCGGCTGACTTCATGTCGAGCCGAACTTTGACCGGCCCCGACAGCGCCCGCAGGAAACCGGCCTGCAACTCGGCGTCAGCGGCAATCTCAGCGGTGCCTAGGCGGCCGGAGACGGCGAGGCTCTGCGCCCCGTCGCCGCTCGGCGCATCAAGGCGCAGCGCCAGGTCTGCAGGCAGCGACGGCGTGAGGAAGCTCTCGATGGCCGGCGAGGCGCCGATCGCTTTGTAGAAGCTTGCCAGTGCGGGCGCATCCGCAGAGGCGACGGTGAGCGTGCCCGAACCGGAAAGCTCCGGCTTGGTAATCGAGCCGAAGGCGGTGAGCGCGGCCTTGAACTTCGCACCGCCCAGATCGCCGGCGGAAATGTCGTCGACCACCAGCACACCGCCGTCCCAAGAACCCCTGGCAGAAAGCGCCCGGCCGTTCAGCCCGCCCAAGGTCATGCTGTCGGCGACCAGCTCGAACTCGCCCTTCGGGAAGGTCGCGGGGAATGCCGCATCGGCATTGAAGTCGGGCAGCAGAGCCAGCAGGGCTGCGCTGCGCGCCGCCTCGAGCTGGCCCATATCGGCAGCGATGTGGAGGTCCGGCGTGGCGCCCAGCCCCAGCTGTGCCGAAAAGGACCGCGCTTCGCCGTCGAGTTCGACCCGCCCATCGCTGACCGACAGCGTCTCGCCGACCAGGTCGACCCTGGCCTCGATCGCGCCCGGCATGCCGAACAGCGGGTTGCCGTCGGCTGGTTTCCGCCACAGCGTGGTCAGCGCGTCGAGCCGCTGCGACTTCAGCGACATGGTGCCGGAGAACTCAGGACGGCCGGTTTCAGTGGTGACTTCGCCGCTGAGCGATACGCGGGTGTCGCCCGGCAGGATCCCCGTCAGTCCGCGGACCGTCCAGCCACCGGCATGGGCCGTTGCATCCAACCGGACATTGCGGAGCGAGAACGCCCTGAGGTTCACCTCGGACACATCGAGGCCGATGGTTCCTGGAATCCCCGGCGCAGTGGGGAGCGGCAGTTCGCGCAACAGCCGGACCAGCTCATAGGGCTCGACCGCCTGTTCGGCCGTCGCGTCGCGCGGCGGCAGCGCCAGCAGGCCACCCGAGATTACCGCGTTGAAGGCCATGCCGCGCCCGAGCGTTACATCGGCAGCACCGAGCAGGCGCGTCGCGGCGCGGTTCTCGTCGGGGATCACCACATAGTCCGAGAGCAGCACTTTGCTGGGGCTGGCCTCGACCTTGCTCGTCATCACCAGGTCGCCCTGCCCTGCGTCTTCCTCCTTCGCCGGTTTCGGCGGTGGCTGCCGGTAGGTCATGGTGCCGATGAAACCGGGGGTCAGCCCGGGAGTCAGAAACCCCTCGGCAGCCAGGGTGAAGCGCTCGTCGGCCGGCCTCAGGGTCATGGCGAGCGAGCCACCACCCTCAGCATCGAGCTGTCCGGTGGTGACGCGCAGCGCATAGACGGCGCCATCGACATTGCCAGTGCCCTGGAACGAGAACGGCCCGCGCAGCGCTTCGAGCTTCAGGTCGCCGGCAACGTTGGAGGCGATATAGGTCTCGCCGGCCCGGGCGTCGCGCAGCTTGACGGTGCCGCCGCTGACCACGGCGTTGGCGACGGAGATATTGCTGCTCACCGCACGGGCGAGCGCGATGCCCGCATCCACTGAGCCATCGGCCGCGACATCAATCGAAATGGTCGGCCCATCGAGCTGCAGTTCGGTGACGTTGTAGCGGTCGCGGAGGAAATCGATCAGCGAGAAATCCGCCTCGACCCGCTCGACCGTGAGGTTCGGCGCCTCGGGCGGGCCGGCGCTGACATTGGAGAAGGTCAGCTTGGGCTGTGGCAGCAGCGAGAACGCTACGTCGCCTTCGATGCGTACGGGCGTGCCCAGCACTTCACCGGCGATGGCGGCGAGGCGGTCGCGATACTGCCCCCAGGGGATGAAACTGGGCACGACAAAGGCCGCGGCGAGCAGCAGGATCGCAATGACGCCGACGACGATGTAGAGCCGGTTGAGCACGGGTTCGGTGAATCCTTGCAAAAGTGCAGCAGAGTTTAGGCAATGGCTGCTGCCGCGTCACGCGCGGAACAGCGGCTCTTCGTCACTATCGCTGCCCTGCCGAATTCAGCCAGCTCCAGGCGGAAAACACGAGTCCCCTTCGGGGCCTACATCCACTTCTTCTTGCGCATGAAGAGGAAAATCGCGACGCCGAGCAGGCCGAGGAAGCCGGTGACGATCCAGAAGGCGTAGGGGCTGTCGTGGAAGGGGATGCCTTCGACGTTCATGCCGAGGATGCCGCTGATCACGGTGAGCGGCATCAGCACCACGGTTGCCGCTGCCAATAGCAACATGGTCTGGTTCATCTGCTCGGCCCGGGTATCGAGCAGCTGTTCATGCACCAGCACGGCGCGCTCCGAGAGGGTCTGCATCTCGTCGCCGAGCCGGGCGGTGCGGGCCGCCGCCTCGCGCAGGCGGACGCGGTCGCGGGCGGTGAAGAAGCTCAGGTCTTCGATTTCGAGCGTCGTCAGCACATCGCGCTGCGGCCAGATCAGCCGGCGCATGTTGATCAGCGTGCGGCGCAGATGCGCCAGCCGCGAGCGGGTGTCGCCGGCCCGGTTCATCATCAGCATCTCCTCGATGCTGTCGAGGCTGTCGCCCATGCGCTCGATCAGCGGCTCGATGCGGTCGGCGGCGCGCAGCGCCAGGCGGGCGACCAGGTCGGCGGGCGAGACCGGAGCGTGGTGCGTCTGTTGCCACTGGGTAATGCCGAGGAACTCGACGATGTTGAGCTCCGACGCGATGATGACCCGCCCCTTCTCGATCCACAGCGTCAGCAGCTGCCGGCCGACATCCTCGGGATCGGCGCCAGGCCGGGCGACACGCAGCACCACGAGCGCCCGGTCATCGAGCACGGTGCAGCGGCTGCGGGTCGAGGGCACGGTGATGAGATCGGCGTTGAAATCGCCGAGCTCGCGCTTCAGCCAGACCTTGAACTCCGGCGCCCGCGAGTTGCCCGAGATCAGCGCAAAGCCTTTGGCTGGAGTGGTGAACGTCGCCTCCTCGGCCTCTTCGAGCTTGCGCACGCCGCCACGGCCGTCGAACTGGACGATGGTCATCCAGTCCTTGATCGGCTGGCGCTGATTGCTGGCCGGCATTGTTTCGCCCATGGAGGCTCCGTTAGCTCAGGCGTGACAGAGCCTCGGTGAGGCGGGCACGGCGGTCCTCCGCCTCGGCGCGGCGGCTGCGCTGTTCTTCGATCACCTCTTCGGCGGCCTTGGCAAGGAACTGCTCGTTGCTCAGCTTCTTGTCGATCTTGTCGATCTCGACCGTCTCCTTGGCGATGTCCTTCTTCAGCCTACCGCGCTCAGCATCCAGATCGATGACACCGGCGAGTGGCAGCACGAAAGTGGCTTCGCCGAGGATCAACTGGGCGGAATCGCGCGGCACGTCGGAGGTATAGTCGACGCTCTCGAGCCGGGCGAGCCGGGTCAGCGCCGAGAGATTGGCCTCGACCCGGATACCGGTCGTCTCCCCTGCCCCAACCACCAGCAGCTTCACCTTGGCGCCGGCCGGGACGTTCATTTCCTGGCGGACCGAGCGGATGCCGGAGATCAGCGACACCAGCCAATCGAGCTCGGCCTGCGCTTCAGGATCCTCGAGGCCGGCCAGTTCCGGCCACTCCGAGATGATCAGCAGCTTTTCGCGCCCCGGCCCGGTCTTGCCGGTTTCGGCCCACAGCTCTTCGGTGACGAAGGGCATGAACGGGTGCAGGAGCTTCAGGATCTGGTCGAGCGCGAAGGCCGCGGTCGCCTGGGTCTCGGCCTTGGCAGCCTCGTCCTCGCCGGTGAAGACGGGCTTGGCCAGCTCGATGTACCAGTCGCAGAAGGTGCCCCAGACGAAATCGTAGGCGGCGTTGGCGGCTTCGTTGAAGCGGTAATCGTCGAGCGCGGCGGTGACGGCGGCCACGGCACGAGCGGTCGAGCCGACGATCCAGCGGTTGATGGCGAGGGTGTTCTTTTTCGGATCGAATGCTTCGACGCGGGCGCAGCCGTTCATCTCGAGGAAGCGCGCGGCGTTCCAGAGCTTGGTGACGAAGTTGCGGTAGCCCTCGACGCGGGAAATGGCGAGGCGCATGTCGCGGCCCTGCGCCGCCATGGCGGCAAGGGTGAAGCGGGTGGCGTCGGCGCCGTATTCGTCGACGAGGCTCAGGGGATCGATGACGTTCCCCTTGGTTTTGCTCATCTTCTGGCCCTTCTCGTCGCGGACCAGCGCATGCATGTAGACGGTGTGGAACGGCTCGGTGCCGGTAAATTCCAGCCCCATCATCATCATGCGGGCGACCCAGAAGAAGATGATGTCGAAGCCGGTGACCAGCACGTCGGTCGGATAGTACTTGGCAAGCTCGGGCGTCTGGTTGGGCCAGCCCATGGTCGAGAACGGCCACAGCGCCGACGAGAACCAGGTGTCGAGCACATCTTCGTCGCGGTGCAGCGGCACCTTGCTGTCCGAGAGCTCGGCGAACGGATCGCGGTGCTTGCGCATGTTCCAGGTGTCGGCGTTCAGCCGATCACGCTGCGTGGTGTCGAAGCTGGTGACGGCCTTGGCATAGTCGGGCGCGGTGGCGCCGCCCTGATAGACCTCGATCTTGCGCGCGCCGTAATAGGCCTGGGCGAGCTTGATCGCCTCGGCTTCGCTGCCGGCGACGAAGCACTTGAGGCCGGCATCACGGTTGTTGAAATCCGGGTCGGTGCTGAGCCGTGGGCCGTACCAGGCCGGAATCTGATGGCCCCACCAGAGCTGACGCGAAATGCACCAGGGTTTGATGTTCTCCATCCAGGCGTAATAGGTGTTCTCATAAGCCTTGGGGACGAACTTGGTCCGCCCCTCCTTCACCGAAGCGAGCGCCGGCTCGGCCAGGATGTCGGCCTTGACGAACCACTGGTCGGTGAGGAACGGCTCGATGACGATCAGCTTCGACTTCTCGTCATAGGGGACCATGATCTTCTTGTCGTCGACCCAGACGAGCACGCCCGAGGCCTCGAGTTCGGCAATGATTTTGGCGCGCGCATCGAACCGGTCGAGCCCGCGATACGCCGCCGGCACGGTGTTGTTCAGCGTGGCCGTGGTGGTGAAGATGTTGATCGGCTTCAGGCCATGGCGCTGGCCGACTTCGAAGTCGTTGAAGTCATGCGCCGGGGTGATCTTCACCGCACCCGAGCCGAGCTCGGGGTCGGCGTATTCGTCGCCGATGATGGGTATGCGCCGACCGACGATCGGCAGGATGACGTGCTTGCCGATCAGGTGCTGGTAGCGCTCGTCCTCGGGGTGCACGGCAACCGCGACGTCGCCGAGCATGGTTTCGGGACGGGTGGTGGCGACGGTGATGGTCTCCTCGCTGCCCTCGATCGGGTAGCGCAGATGCCACATCTTGCCATTGGTCTCGATGTTCTCGACTTCGAGATCGGAGATGGCGGTTTCGAGGCCGGGGTGCCAGTTCACCAGGCGTTTGGCGCGATAAATCAGACCCTTTTCGTAGAGCGTGACGAACACCTTGCGGACCGCCTCGGACAGGCCCTCGTCCATGGTGAAGCGCTCGCGCGACCAGTCGGCGGAGGCGCCGAGGCGGCGCAACTGGTTGAGGATGGTGCCGCCGGACTCGGCCTTCCACTCCCAGACGCGCTCGAGGAACTTTTCGCGGCCCATCTCGCGACGGCCCGGCTGCTGGCGTTCGGCCAGCTGGCGCTCGACGATCATCTGAGTGGCGATGCCGGCGTGGTCAGTGCCGGGCTGCCACAGCACATCCTTGCCACGCATGCGCTCGAAGCGGATCAGGATGTCCTGGATGGTGTTGTTGAGCGCGTGCCCGATATGCAGCGAGCCGGTGACGTTGGGCGGCGGAATGACGATCGAGAAAGTCTCGGCGCCGGGCTTGGCCCCGGCCCCGGCCTTGAAGGTGCCAGCCTTGTCCCACTGCTCGTAGATGCGGGTCTCGACGGCGGCGGGGTCGTAGGTCTTCTCAAGCATCGGTGGTTTCCAACGGCAAACGGCCCGCGCGCACCAAAGCGCCGGCGGGCCCCAGAACTCAGTGGCTAGGTCTAAAGCAAAGGCGCGAGGGGGAAGTCAACACAAACGCATGTGGTGACGCTGTTCTGCCATGCAAGGGACGACTGAGAGAGACGGCCCCCTCCCGGCCTCCCCCATGAAGGGGGAGGTGAAGAGTCGAGGCTGTGGCTCGATCGTACCCAAAGCACCGGCGCGGCACCTCCCCCTTCATGGGGGAGGATGGGAGGGGGCCGTCTGCTTCAGGTGACGTCTATTTGCCGCCGCGCGAAACCCGGGCGATTTCCTTTTCGACCATGCGCTCGACCACCGAGGGCAGGTTCTCGTCCAGCCATTCCTTCAGCATCGGGCGCAGCATTTCGCGCATCATGTCTTCGATGGTGACGCCGCTGGTCACGGTCGAAAGGCCCGAGAGACGGGCAAAGGTGCTCTTCACCGCCGATTGCGTCGTGGGCTCCAGCAGTTCCTCGGCAAGGTCGGCGGAGAGCGACGGATCGGGCATCGGCGCGGCCGCGGCGACCGAAGTGGCCGGACGCGGCGCCGGGCGCTCATAGACGGGCGCAGCAGCGCGCGGCGGCGGCACGAACACCGGCGCCGGCTCCTCTTCCTGTTCGAAGGAGATGTCGTCGGGGTCGATCAGCGTTGCGTCCAGTTCCGGCGCCGGGGCGCTGCCGCCCAGCAGTTCCGAGAAGCTGAGGCCCGGTTTGGCCCCGTCCTCGGCGGCGGTGTCGCGCAGGATCTGCTCGGAAGAGAGCGCCAACGGCTCGGGCTCGGGCTCGACGGGACGCGGAGCGGGCTGTGGCACGAAGCTGCGGGCCGGCGCGGGCGCCGGCATGACCTGCTTTTTGGGCGCCGCCCCGGCGTCGTCATCGGCGATGATCTGCCGGATCGAGGACAGGATCTCGTCCATCGATGGCTCTTTGGGCGCCGGCTTGTTCATAACTGCCTCACATTACCCGCCAGATACGCGGCCGCACTTTGGGCGGACTCGGCGACACAACCGAATCAACTGCATCCAATTTAGTGCAAGCGATGGCGCTTTGTGAATCGGCGGCACACCAGCCGTAGCGTCTTCCCCCAGGGATTTCCGGGGGAAGACAGTCGCGTAGCGCTTGACCCGAAGCGTCAGGCGAGCGCGGCCCGATGGCGGACGATGGTATAGACGAAGATGGCCATGCCGATGATCGTGGCGATCGAGGCGACCTGGGCCAGCCATTCGCCCTGCCCCGAGGTCGCCATGGCGACGCCGATACCGATGGTCAGGGCGCCGAGCAACGCCACCCAGAAGTGCACCAGCGCCAGCCGGGTCTGCGCAGCGGCCGGCACCAGTTTGTAATAGACGCCGTAGATCACCATGGTGACGAAGCCGACGAGGTTGTTATGGGCATGGCCCGGCGACAGCGTGTGATCCTGCGTGATGGCCATCTGGATGCCCCACGCCATACCCAACAGCGCCAGGACCGCGCCGACGGCGATGAACCAGAACGGTAGTGCTTTCATAGTTCCCCCAGAGAACTGCGGACGCCCCTCGCGCCCGCATCAAAAAAGGCCGCGACGCGGGATGCGCAACGCGGCCTGATTCTGAGGGTATGCCTGCCTTCTTCCCCGGTCCATCCGAACCCGGCAGAGGCGGCGGATATCAGTCGTCGCTGAGGGCGTGGAGCTCGGCCCACACATCCTCGACATTGGCGATATAGCCGTCAGCCGAGTGCATAGCGACCCGGAGACCGAGCACTTCCGGCGACAGCTTGCCGGAGGCGGCGAGCAGCGAGAAGGCAGCGATCATCTTGGTGGAGCGCGCGGTGATCAGCGATTCACGGGCGGTGGTCAGTTCGGCCTGGGCGTTGAGCACGTCGAGCGTGGTCTTCTGGCCGACGTCACGCTCCTGGATGGTACCATCGACCACCAGCTGGCTGGAGCCGACCGCGGCCTGGGCCGAGTCGATCTGCGAGGTGGAGTTCTGCAGCGTCGACCAGGCAGAGATCACCGACTCCTTGATCTCGTCGCGAGCCGACAGCGCATCGACCTCGCTCTGGATCTGCTGGATGTTGGCCTTGCGCAGGCTCGCCGACAGCGCGCCGCCCGAATAGATCGGGATCGACAGCGACAGCTTGGCGGAACCGCCCACGCTGCTGCCGTAGCCCTGCTGGGTGGTATAGCCGGTGGTGGCGTCGATGGCGCCGATCAGGCTGAGGGTCGGGCCGAACGAGGCACTGGCCGCGTCCGATCCGGCCTGTGCCACACGAATGGCGGCGCGGGCCGACAGCAGCGCCGGGTGACGCTCCTGCGCCGAGGCAATGGCACTGTCGATCGAGGTGGGCAGCGACTTGCCGAAGTTGAAATCGGACGTGAGGTTCTTGGGCTTGTGCCCGACCCAGCGCTCGTAGCTCGCCTGGCTGGTCTGCAGCGACGCGATGGCCGAGCGGTACAGCGCCACAGCGGCAACCTGGCGGGTCTTGGCCTGCGACACGTCGATCTTGGTGCCTTCACCGAGGCGCAGGCGATCTTCCGAGGAGCTCACCTGGGCATCGAAGAACGCCATGTTGTCGGAGCGCAGCTGCACCAGCTGGGTGTCACGGATCACCGCGTAGTAGGCCTGCACCACCGCCAGCAGCACGTTCTGCTCGGCGTTGCGCAGCGCGTATTTGGCCACTTCGGTGCCGGCGCGGGCCTGTTCGATCTCGGCGTCGGTTTTGTAGTTGTCGAACAGCGTCTGGCTATAGTTGAGGCTGGTCGAGAAGCTGGCTGCGGTGTTGAATTCCCCGCCCTGCGGTTGCTGCCAGGAGCCGCCGAGGCTGCTCGACAGGCCGAGCGACGGCAGCTGGCCGGATTTTGCCAGCGCGATGTTTTCCGCCGTCGCCTTCACATTGAGCAGCGCCGACATGATGTTGGGATTGTTCTGATACGCGCTCTCCAGCGCCGCCCTCAGACTCTCCGCATGCACCGTCGCCGGCAGCACGCTCAGTACAACGGCAAGGGCGCCCGCCCGCATTGCCCCCAGGAAACGCATAGTCAAAACCTCCGACAGCCTTCCGACGTTACGTCGGGCACATGGGACGCACAACCTCGCAACTCAAGTGTTACGACGTTTTAAGCTTGGAAATGTTTGGCCCCGTGATGAGCCGGCAACACTGCCGGCCCGTGGGTCAGTTAGCAAAACACCCGCTCAGAACACGAAGGCCTCAACCCGCGGCGCTTCGGCCAGCGGCGGCAGCGAGGTGTTGAACTCGCTGCGACCGGCAACCTCGCCGGCGGATTTGACGAAGATGTGCGCGACAGCCGGACCGCCATTGGCGATCAGCACGACGAGCCGCCCGCCCTCGCGCAGCAGGCGAAACAGCGGCGTCGGCTCCAGGGTGACCGACCCCTCGACCACGATGACGTCGAAGTGGTCGTGCGGCAGCCCTGCCCCGTCGAAACTGCCGACGGCGATCTCGGCATTGCTCACGCCGGCGGCCTCGAGATTGGCCCTGGCCTTGCCGGCGAGCTCCGCATCCATCTCGAGCCCGGCTACCGAGGCGCCCAACAGCGCCAGCACGGCGGTCGAATAGCCGGTGCCCGCCCCGACATCGAGCACGCGATCGGTCGCGGCGATCTCGGCGAGCTGCAGCAGCTTGGCAAAGGGCGCCGGCGCCCCGAGATAGCGGCCACCACCCAGGGCATGCACCACATCGGCATAGGCCAGCGCTTCGCGATCGGCCGGCAGGAAGGCCTCACGCGGGACAGTGCCCATGGCAGTGAGGACCCGATGGTCCAACACGCCGCTGGTGCGCAGCTGGTTGTCTACCATCTTGAGGCGGGCATTCGCGAAATCGGCCATATCGGCTCCCTCGGACTGAAGGCGTCAGGCAGGTGCATACGCCCCGCAGATGAATGCTTCAAGGATGTCGACCCGGCGGCGCACATGTGCCCGGCCGGAGCATGCGGCAACTCGGCGCCGCGGCCAGCAAGCCTGCGCCGCTGCTGAGGCCGGGGGAAGGGTCAATGTTCGTGAAAAGAGATTGGAGGCCACATCCGGACTGGCACAATTGTTATAAATCAAAAGCTTAGTAGCTCGGTGGGACACAAAGCGTCGTATTGCTTCGTAAGGGCTTTTGCCCGCCTGTGTCCCACTTTTCAGCGTAGCAGGTGGTGTGCGCCTGCCGTTGCCGTTCGCTTTCGGTCAGCGGCTTTCGTGTAAAGATCGGCCTGCCGTGTTGTCGTCCAACCGAACATGGCTTGTAGTTGTGAAGACGTTGCGCCGTTTTCAGCGGAAATGACTGCATCGGCTTTTCGGATGCCATGAGCCGAACAATGCGGCAGTCCCGCCTCGTCGCACCAGTCACGCATCTTGTTGCCAAGCCCCTTGACGGAGAACGGACGCCCCCATTCGGTCATCAGGAAAATCATGCTGCTCTTCGGCACCAACGCCAGCGCTTCGGCCAAGGGAAGGAGAATTGGAAAATCGACATCCGGAGCCGCCTTCGCGTTCGTTCCCTTGAACGGCTTTATCCTGAATCGCAGTTGCCTCGTGCCGTCTTGCAGCTTCGCTTCGTATAGGTGCTGCCGACCGAACACCGCTACGTCACTGATGCGCAACCCGGTGTATCGAAAGATCGTCAGAGCAAGCCGGGCCTTAGACCCTACCGGATGTTTGTCCTCAAACTTGGCAATCTCTTCCTCAGTCCATGTGTGGTGGCCGTGCGGATTCAGGGGGTCTAACTTCGCGACATTGGCGGCAGGGTTATGCGTCGCCAGCTTCTTTTTCGTCGGCCCCTCGTTTTTCATCGCCCACCCAAACATTGCCGATATGATTTTTACCCGGTGGTTAGCCGCTTCTGGCGCACTCGCCTTGTCGTTCCGGATTTCCTCAACGTTCGTCTGGCTCATCATCGCATACGGGCGATCACCAATAGGCGTCCGCCCTTTCCCTATTTCGGTAAGCTGACAGATTTCCGCAAACCGCAGTTCCTTTTGTCGCCGGGTTTTGGGTGCCTGAGTGACGACTTCACGCCGCATGTATTCATGCACGAGATACCGGAACGTGCCGACTGTGGGCCGACCCAGCTTCGGCAACTCCGCCTTAGGCGGAGCCTCGTCTTTCACGAACGGAATCCCACGAAGAGCGCAACGATACTCTTCATGAAATTCTTCGGAACCGACGCGCTCGCGCAGCCTGATTTTGGGTTGGCCGCGCTTACGGAAATAGACCCGCTCGTTCCCGTGACGATCTTGATCAATCGTGATGTGCTTTAGCTTAAGTTCCATCGTCACCAGCCCGATGCACTAGCCGCGAAGGCATTGTTCGAGTCTGCGTGAGGCAGGCAGTCAAAGGCCTGATTGACCTCTACAACGTCCCATATCACACGGTTATAGACCTGCCTCGCCGACGGCATGAGGCCATCGGAAACGAGGCGGTCGAACGTCGATGCACTGACGCCCACAACGGCGGCAGCTTCCACTCTTGAAAGGCCACGGATTGGCACGCTGGGCCTAATCTCACCGGTCTTGCGCTGGGGAAAATTAATGACCTCGCCCATTAGTTTTTCCCCCCTGCCTCATCAGCCTTTTTTGAAAGATACTCGTCCACCGCCTCTTTCGGCGGCTTGGGCAGATCAAACTCTTTGGCAAACTCCGCCGACGCTTTTCGAACGTCCATCTCGAACTGATGCATTTCCCATTCGTGAAACGAGTCTTCGAGCCGTCCTCCCAACCCTTCCTCTTCATCCGTTTCGCGAATTAGGTTGCGTGCTTCCTCGCGCTTGGCATCGCCCAGAGCCTCAAGCGCATCGGACTTGGCTTCGTCCTCTTCTTTCAAGGCCTGCACATCAAACTCATCAGCCGCGTTCACAAGCTCCCACACCCAATGCGCTACAGGATACACCTCCCAATCAAGCTCATCGTCGATTTCAGTATCGTCCGTCATTTACATTCTTTCATTAAATAGTGTTGTTACATCATCACCCTAGCTAGGAGTCTAAACGGAGTCAACTGAGTCGTTAGACTCGTGACGTACAATATCCGCCAAATATTCTTTGAATTTATAGTCAGTCGCGCGGGAAACTGACCACTGGCAGCTGACAGCTGACAGGTGATAGTGGGCAAAGAAAAACCCGCCATCGGCGCGCGGCTCGACGCATGATATTGTGCGCCACCAACCTCAAAAGGACGCCGGAATGGCTGAAACGGAAAGACCATCGGGCCGCCCATATCACGAAGTGTACTTAGCCCCCGCGCCGATGCAGGAGGAAAGCCGAGAATTTCGCGTAAGATATGCATACATTTTGCGGGCGTATAATGCGAACGACCTTCGTAATTTTGTCGTCGGTAATACGGCTATACTTAGTTTCAAGCCCGGAATGACGCAGCCTGTTTTTCTTAGTGCTATTGCCGCAATGCCGTGGCTCGATTTGCTGAAGGTTGTATACTTTACAGGAAAGTATGCAGAGCAGGTTGGCTCAAAGCGCGATTATATCCAGTCGATGCAGGAATTGTTTAAATCAACGCGTTTGAACTGGGAAATGGACGATCACGGCGGAATACATCCTTTGAGGGACACCGCCTATGCAGCTCAACGCGCGTCGGTCATAGCCGGATTAAGTGAGCCGCGCTTCGCCAACGCAGCGGCAGCGATGGCGCGGTTCGTTGATGCGTATGACTCTGCCAAGCCTGACAACAAGCTGGCGATCAACCACGTCTTCGACGCGGCAGAAGCTCTATTCAAGCTTCGATACCAGCCGACGCCGCCTGACCGCCTCACCACTGGAACGGCCGGCCAGTACCTTGGCAAGGATTTCCCAAGGCCGAAGGCGCAACATGAGGATGAGTCTCACCTGAAGAGGGCCAACAGCGCAATGGTCGCAGGCTTTGCAGGTTGGGTTGAGGCCTGCCAACAGTATCGACACGAGCTTCGCCAGCCGGATTCGGATGAGCAGCCCCCAAACGAACTGACCGAACTGCTAGTTAGTGCAGGCATGTCCTATGTGCGCTGGCTGGTACGGATCGATCGAGACGCGTGACGGGAACCGACCCTTTATCGACTGGCGATATGTAGAAAATCGTGGGGCCATACGTGACAGATGGAGCAAGTATGACGGTGACTTGGGAAGGTAGAACGCACGACCCGGTCCGTTACGGACGTGTTAACGGACAAGTCGTGATTGAGATTCTCACACTCGGCACTCATAGGCACGTATCGGCGAATCCCGACGTTTACTCAGTGCGGGTCTTGGGTGCTGAACTGCCGCTTCGGTTCCGCTACGTTGCCGAAGCCAAGGAAGCTGCATTGGCGGCCTACCGGGCAGCTAAGGGCTTTTGATCTGGCCGGATTTGTTCGGATTTCTACATACCTGCCCACTGGCAACTGCCCGCTTCTGAAGGGCCGTGTTCTTCTGCTGCCCACGATGCTGGTTGCAATGCAGGCAGGCAGCGGCAAGGTTCTCTATCTTGTCGGAGCCGCCATCCATGCGAGCTAGCTTGTGAAGGGACGAACGCGCTCCCTTCTCCATCGTTGGTTAGGGTCCGTTCATCTCAATAGCTAAGAACACCGTACGGTACACCCGGTCGTCATCCACCCCTTTGAGATACGCCCCAAACTCGGAGTAGTCCGAAGGAATGCCGTGATGGCGGTCAAAACCGTTTCCGACGATGTAAAGCCGCTTGCTCACGGGTGCCCTTACCGCTTCTTCGGGCCAAAGACGTTACCGGCGAGGTAGTCAATCAACTCCCCGCTCTGAGAACCCTGCCTGAAGCGCTTTTGCTCTTCGAAGTCGATCGATGGCACCATGTGAATGAACTGGTCGTCGGCATACAGGGAGAGCACTTGCTCTGCGTCCAGACCGCCACTGCGCAATCCCGCCAGATTGTTTGCGGCCTCGATCGCTGCCCCGATCATGACGTCGGCGAGTTGGACCGCTGGGCTATCCTTGGAATCGACCTGCTCCACCGCCGTAAGCTTCAATGGGAACTTGAGACTGGTTATCTCAGTCGCACGGAACTCCACGTTCGCATCATGGTCGATGAACCGCTGTAGAAACTCGGTGTAGGTCTGCAGGTTCTTGGACTGATCGTGTGCCACCCGGTAACGCCCCTCCGACATGACCTCCATTCGAGTGATGAGCGACTGCAGCACAATCAATGCTACATCGGTGGTGAGGTCAGGCGTCGAGATAGCTTCCAGACACTCTGGCGCCGCATACTTCGCCAAAGGACCAAGAACCTCGGGAAGCTCCATCCAGTTAGTCGCGCGAGCGGCCGCCACAAGGTCGCGAAGTGCCTCTTCGCTCTTTTCCTTCATTGAACGCTGAAACGCAGCCATCAGCGCCTCAAACTGAGGCTTACCAAGCAGCGTCGGGCCGGCCATGTGCAGCATCGATGCCATCGCGTAGTTCTGCCCGCCGGCGTAAAAATCGAAGCCGCGCTCGTAGTAGAAGGGCTCTACCGCGTAGTCGACGAACATGAGCGTCAACATGAACCGCTTGTCGCAGACATAGGTCACGCACCTGAAGTCACTCAACAGGTCGCGCATGAGTCCAATCAGCCGCGGGTGGTTGGCTTCACGCCGTGACAAGGCCCGGTACTTCAGTTCCGGTGCCTGCAGCTTGGGGAAATGCTGCTTGATCAGCCGATCGGCGTCCTCATCGGAAATCGCAATCGCAGATGCTCCCTGAAATCGCTGATCAGCGTTGAGCAGATCAAATCCGGTGTAACCACTCTCATCGATCCGAAAGCAATTCATTGATGAGCCTCGCAGGCGGCAGACCCTTGAAGAATGCCGGAGTGACCTGAAAGCTGATGTATGCCCGACCAGTTCCTGTGTCGGCAACTGGGCACTTCTAGAGGCAGGTCGCGACCAACCGAAAGCCCGTTCGATCGAAGGCCGCTTAGTCGTCCGCTCCTTCTGACGACCCAATCTCCGCCTCGAACCGCTCAAGTAGATGGGTGGCGACGCCAGGGCCCTGCAGATAGAGCCCCACTTCGTCCAGCGGGTCATCTGGCGAGCCGGTTTGCGACCCCCAGTTCATGCTACTGACGACGATGTCGTTTTCGTCCCAGAGCAGGAATTTAGCGTGGACTTGGGGATCTCGCACGCCGATTAGGTCAACCACGTCCAGCAACCGCTCACGATGACCGGCCACATGTCTGCGCTTCACGAGTGCGCTTTGGCGGGAATAGTACACCCGCACATCATCGAGTCGTCTGCCGGCAACCTCCGCCGGGTTGAACAATCCCGGCACCATCGTCGACCCAACCTTGTTCGTGCAGCAGATGAACCTCGTGCTTGCCTCGTGTGCGGCCGCCCTAAGCAGTCTCTCATGCTCGTGGGCGTACAGTACCGTAATCCGAGTACGCGCTTCGTCCGGTGTCTCGCTGCTTGCGACCAAGGTCCGTCTGTTCCGTCTCAGATCGGAGGCCATGAACTGGAGCGTCTCAGCCGAACGGCTGGCGCTACTAACGCTGGAGATGATCGAGCGAAGCAGGTCGAGTCCCAATGGTGCCGCATCGCTTCCCTGTAGCTCGGCTGAGACCTCCACCGCTGAAAACGGCGAAGACAGCCAGTTGCATGAGCCAAGGGAAACGACTGCACTACCTTGCCCGTCGTCGGCGGCTAGAATCTTAGCATGACTCCCCACCGAGTCCCGGTGGACTAGTACATAGCCACGCGTACGACGCACCGCCGAAAGTCGGGTCTTCAGCTCATCCATCGCAACTGCATGCTTCGAGCGCTCTAGGGATGTGCCAAAGAACAGGTGGCAGCGCACACCACGCCTCGATGCCTCCTCAAGCGCCTTGAATATCCGCTCACGCTGCTCGCCGCCCTTCTCATCAGCTTGCGTAGCCACAAATGTGGAAAGGACGAAAACGTCGGCCTTCGCAGCGCCAACGATCTCTTCGAACCGGCGCACGTGATTGTCGCCGCCAACTACGAGGTGGTCTGCGTCGAAGTTCGCGCGAACCCAAGGCGACGGTGGCGGTTCCTCGACTGTGGTGACCGGCAGAACCCCCGTTCGAAGTGTGGCTTGTAGCGCCTCGACCAATTGGGGGCTGGCCCCAATCGGCATCACGCCGTCACGCACTTCCTCGAGGTCGATCACCAGATACTTTCGCTCGAGTACCGAACTGACCGTTTTGACCCCGCGCAACCACTCTCCCGGCCGCAGCGTGCCGTTCATAAACCTTCCCACCCGTTGAAGCATCGACTCTTCTGTTTCGGGTTCCGCATCCCGCGGGTATTCCACGATATGGTCCTCCGGACGCACGCGGGTCATCGGCACGGTCTTTACGTCGCGGTTTCGCAATAGCGAATGACCAACGGGCTCGAAGATGATGCTGATGTTGAGTTCGCGATCCTCGGTTCGCTCGGGCAGCGCCTTGTTCGACCTGATGAAGTCATGGCCTATGCGGCTCGTCGTCAGTACAGGGCGCGGCGACATACGAACCTCGACGACCCCGAATTGCATAAGCCGCGCGACAGTCGCCGAGACAACCTGCGGAGGCACCTTAAGCGCCGAAGAAACTTCAGCAATTGATCCGGGCGATCTATCGAGGGCAAGCATGACCAGTTCTTCGACTGGACTCCAACCCCAGGTTCGCTGCACTACAGCGCGAGCACGGTAGTGCCAGGCGGGAACATACAGAGCCTTCACGTGTCGAACCTTCCACGTTCATCAACTTCCAGGATCGTGGCTCCACTCGTCACGTCCGGAAATCCGATAACTGTCAGCCGCCGAATTTCTTTGATCATAGTCCGCAGAAACCCCAACTCGCCGCCGAGCCCATCAGGGTCCTTGCCATCGGCCGCGTCGACTATGAACTGGAGGCTCGTAGCCAAGACCAACTTCTGCTTCGCCCGGCTGAGCAGGACGTTCAGCCGTTGGGGGCTACGCATGAAACCGATCGCACGGGAGCCAACGAGCATATTGTTTCGGACAAGGCTTGCGACTATCAGGTCGGCTTCACTTCCCTGAAAACTGTCGCTGGTAAAGACAAAATTGCCATCTCCGCGCGGACTAGCGAATCCGTACAGCAGACCATTGCCCTGCTGGATCTGAGACCTCAAAAGCCTTTCCAGCAGATTGACCTGTCCCTTGTAGGGTGTGAGGACGGCCACTGTCGGCACCTCTCCCGCTATAACCGGACGCAGGTGCTTCAGCGCCTCGACGAGTGCTAGAGCCTCTGCCTCATTGCTGTACGTTCCATGGTTGACGACCTCGAAGGACCGCTTCTTGACGGTGCTCAGCGCGGGCAGATTCAGCACCACAATCGGTGAGGTCGGGAACCCTCCCTTGATCTCGATGCTCGATGCGCGACCGCGCACACGCTCAGAGGGCACAAGCCGACCACCATAGAATGTATTCGAGACCACCTCGCAGATTGCCGGGTGCATCCGGCTCTGTTCCAAAAGCATGTTTACGGTCGAGCTCTTTCGGCCAGTTTCCTTCTCCCGGCGCTCCTCTCGCTCGGCAATTTCTCGGAACGGCTCCTCCATCCGAGCCGCGATGGCTAAGACATCGGCTAGCAAGGCATCATCCGACGTAAGCACGGTGATTGCGTCGTCAAGTTCATCGGGCAAGTCATTGATGGTTTCGAGCTGGGCTCGCGCCGTCTGCAAAAGCGCTTGGGCTCGAGCTGGGTCATAGAACTTCTGCCTCTCTTGCGCATCGAAGGGAGAAAGCTGGTTGTGATCCCCGATCATCAGCCGTCGATTGCCCAGCAGCAATGCACCGATCAGTTCCGCACCATTGGCTCGCGCCGCCTCTTCGACAATGACCCAGTCGAACTGCTCTCCGTCGGCAATCATCTCCTCGATGACATGTGAAGACGTGGTCGCAAGGGTAATGTCTGACGACCGAAGCATCAGGTTGTCCGTGTCCCGAAACACCCGTTCCGACGTCTGCCGCTCGGCATCATCGTGGAATTCGAGCGCCTGGCTCATTTGTCGGTACTGCCCCACCAACAGAGCATCGGACTGAATGCCGGTCGCTGCTGCGCGCAGAAGGGTCGCGGAGGCCTCCCGAAGCTGGCTTTCATCATCGGCGATGTTCGAGCGCTCCACCCTCACCATGATCGTAGTGGTGGCGCCGAGTGCTTGGCGGAGCTCGTCCTCCATGTGCATGAGGGTATCGTGGTTTTGAGCCGACACGAGAACGCGGGCATCAGGCGTCTCTTCGAGGATGCTCCTCACCAACTTGGAGATCAGATAGGTTTTGCCCACTCCAGGGGGGCCGACCACTACGTTAATGGACTTGCCGATCGAAATTGCGTTCCAGGCCTCCCGCTTGGAGCCATCCATCTCCGCTGGCGGCGGGCCGGGCTTGGCCACCTCCCTGACCGACTCGTCGAGGGCCACTTGGGCAGGATTGTCGAGTGCCCGGAGTAACTCGATGTTGCGACGGGCCGCGACAATGTTCTGGAGGCGTCGGCGCACAGCCCGTTCGAACCCAGAGTCCCGACGGGGACGCAGAAAGTTGTACTGGTCAAGCGCGACCGTATCGCTGACCGCAAAAGTGAAAGCCCTGCGCCCGCTAAACTCGCCCCGGCCCTCATAGGTTAGGTCAGGTCGTCTCTCTCGCTCGGTTCCGAGCGTGTCAGCACGTGACAACGTCCACCCGGTCTTTCCGTCGTCCCGGGCCATCTCGCGCCGGAGAGCCTCAGCGGCAGGTTGAAAACCCAATGCCGTCCTGTCACGGTCGCGGTCGGCATCATCTTTCGACACAACCCACAGAATGCCCGGCTCGCTGGGAACACGATGCACTTCAACCGGGTAGATACGAAACTGCTCCCTAAGTAGAGAGAATGCCTCAAGCAGGATCAGCGCGTACCAAGTGGGAACATCCGCAGTCGAAGCGGTCGCTCCACCGGAACTACCAATCTGCGTCCAGGGACGAGCTGCTGGGCCAAGCTTTAGGACGCGTGCTTCCGCTGCTGCGCGATTACGCGACAGATAAAGTCGATCAGGCACCTCCACGGCATCGAAAATCGCCCGATCGTCCGGACGGCGCTTATGCGCTTCCATGATGGAGCCTATGGTCTCGGTGGCATGTCGGACGCCGTAGACGGCGATTTCTGTCACGACACGAGAATAGGCATCTCCGGCAGATACTCTGACTGTTTCGCTCCGCAGGTCATCCTCAACAAATCTAAGGAGGCCATCGATATCGTCGGCCTCGACGGTTTCTGAGGTGAGCGATGCGAGATCGCTCTGCAGGACCTCACGCGACGGATAGAGCACCAGCTCCCCTTCCGAGTTCGATCCGACCACCGCCAACTCATCTACGATCGTTCTGAGGTCCCTCAGCACGACGTGCCCGTCAAACATCTGGAACTGTGGCGGATGCTCCAACCGGTCAAGTAGCCGACGCTCGATCGGCAATAGCGACGGGCCGTGGTCATTTCCTAGGCCAAGGATTTCCGAGATGGCGGCCGCCAGGTCCACCCAATCCTGTCGGAACGAGACGGCGCGGGCAGACCTATAGAAACTGACGGCTCCGACGGCATCGCCATCGCCTATGTGGACGCAGGACTCATAGCCACCCAGCCGGTAGTCTTCGTCATCGTCCCGGTGCGAGAAAATGCTCATGACGCCAACGGAGCCATGGATGACGCCGGCATCGTGACAAAGCGTCAGACCTTCGGCCACTCGGATGATGTTGCCCCAAAAGGTCTTCCGTTCACTCGGAACAAGAAGGCGCTTCTGTCTGTCGTTAGCTCTCTTGGAGCCGCTCCGGAGGGGCGTTCCTGGATCTCGCATGACAATCGCCAATTCTTCGCGATCTTCTACTACCTCCACCACATCAACCAAGATGTCCCTCGCTCGGCGGGAAGACACAATTCGACGGATCCGTCGAAGGCCGCGGGCAACGAGGCGCCGTAAGTCCTGATCGAGATCGGTCTTGGTTTTCTTGAATATCCTCAGCAGGTATCGCTCACCATCCGCCTTGCTGGTTGCGAAATGCAGCTTGGCATCCCAAGCTCCCACCCCCGCAATCAATCCGCTCTCAAGGAAGTCGAACCGATCATCCAAGGGGACGTGACTGCCGCCCTGAACTCTTGTCATGTGAAACGCAACTCCTTGCCGAGACAACTTTGCTTGGTCGAGTATTGGCACGAGTCGTCCTCGATCTGCATCGAGGTGCTTTAGTTAGCTAACGGTACCTTCTCCCTGTCAAAGACGGTGACCGCTCCAGAGCAGTTTCGTTGCACCGACTCATCTAAACGAGGCCTTACTCGTCGACCTGATCCGCCACTGCTATCGCGGCAGAGTCTCGCCCGGTTGGTATGATCTGACTGAGGTCCGATTTGGGCCAAGAGCGGACTCCTAGCGAAGGCTCACCCCCATTGCGCCAATGCCATCGCTTTGTTACCGCGCATCGCAAAACAACGGGGCCATTCCATCTAGCCCATTGGCAGCGAAGCGCTAACGCATTAGCTTGGCGCTGGGACTGGTCGATCCTGTTCCGGGGCGTGAGAACCCCTTACTGAGCGGCACTAGTGCTGCCGAAATCCGCACTCTCCGATCATGGTCGGGGAGGCGTCTGCGTATGTCCAAGGCCGCGAGGCCCAAAGGCGGGCGCGGTCTTCTCAGTAAGGCTTCTCAACTCCCCGGCTGCGGTCATGGAGAGGAACACGCATGCAGATTCATAAATCAAGATTCAATGCTGTCGGCTGGTGGGGCCTTATCTTCTTTGTGGCTGCGTTGCCTGCTTTAGCGGGGGTCTACAAACTCGTTCAGGATTCTAACGAGTCCCAGCTCAACATTTTGGAGGTAACTGGTAGTAATCCGGCGTCCACTCCTAACCTTTTGGAGGTTTCTCCGTGGGTTCTAGTTGTTACAGGGGCCGTAATGCTCCTAGGTATCGTGATGATGATCGTCGGCAAGAATTCCTATGTGCACGAGGTTGGCGAATGAGACGCATTATCATGACGGCGATTGGCATTTTGATTTCCTTGCCGACCCAGGCCGTCGAGAGCCAGGCGGTTTCCATGTCCTTCGAAGCTTGTCTTGCGAAGATTAGGAGTACAGCCGCCCAACTCGGCATGGCGCCTATAAATATTGCAGAAACAAATGACCTGCGAATGGTACGTTTCCCCACGTCTGATGGATCGGTCTTGATCACCTGCTCGCGACCAGACGGCAAAATGGTAGTGACGAAGAGCGACTGATCGGTCTGCATTTGTCATCTGGAGTCCCGGGGGAGGGCAAGGTTCCAAGTCGCTTCATGCCAGGGACCGGCGGCTAACCCAGAACTTCGCTACGCTGGGAGTTTTACCGAAAAATGGGCCGATGACAGCCAACAAAAAAACCCCGTAAACCGGGGCTCTTGTGGGTCTTACGGCCATTCCCAAGGCTTCTTCTTATCCGGCTTGGGCAATAGATTGCCTCTGTGGTCGGCTATAGCCGACGCGGCTAAGCGAAGCTTGGTACTGAGGCTGGCAATTGCCGCGCTTTCGTCACGCTGTGCCCGGCTCAGCTGGATCAACAGCTTTGGGTCACGCGCTCGCTGGACTTCCCTGCTGATGCGGTTCGCATTGGTGACGTGCCGCACCAGCTGGATCAAAATTGGCTCTGAGGCCTCGGTGTACAGGTGGGCTGACGGGTTCGCTCGATATATGCGAGCGAATGTCGTGCGCTCTTCGTCGGTCTGGATCGCGTCGGGGTAATGAAGTTCATTGTCGTTCACTGCCGGGGCTGGGATTAGGCCTGCTTCCTCCATGGCAATGTGCTGTGCTGATTTTCTGGGCATTCGTTCTCCTAGTGTTTGTGGGTGGGTTACTCGATGATTGGGGGATCGTCAGAGGGGCGCTCTGAAGCAACCACGCCGGGTCTTGCCGGGGGCTCGAAAACCTCAAGAGGGCCCCACGCCTCACTCCACTCTTGGTCCGCGACCAGAACGAAGACGGGTGACAACGTCCGTAGATGCATGTCGCTTGCGATCTGCAATGCCATGGCGGGAGAGAGATCATCGGCGGGTGCCGGTGGTAGACCGCCCCGTGTATAGACGTGACCGACTAAATCACCTTGGTCGTTTCTCCGCAGAGTGACCTCGATGTGAATCGGCGGAACGTTTCCTTGCTTGCGGTAGAAGGGCATTCAGTTGCCTCCAGGTGGGGACCGTACGGTATCAGTTTGAGGTCGGACGAAAGTAAGCGGGGCCGGTAGGTGGGGTTCAACGAGCGGAAAAATAATGAAACTTCTCCTTTGGCCGCGAGCCTCGCTAAGTCATATGGCTTACCGGACTTACCGGGCTCACCGCATGTCGGTAAGGTCGGTTTTGCTGGGGTTTCGGATCTATTCTTGCTCGGACCTTACCGCTTACCGCTAGAAACAAAAACTTCCCAACGATGAAATGGGGCCAGCCCCAAGGGCAGAACGCCCGTTTTCTTCTCTTCTATTTCTTCTCTTCTATTTCTTCTCTTCTATTTCTTCTTTTCAGAGTCATAGAAAAGATGGGTAAGCCGGTAAGGTGAGGCCGAAACCCCAGCAAAACCGGGCGAAAACACCTTGCCGCACCCCGGTAAGGTGCCGGTAAGCCGGTAGGGTGCCAAGGCTACATCGGGCGGCTGTCGTAAGGATTGACCAATGCCGGTTTGATCAGGCCAATCCAGTCGTCGCGCTGCTGCTCAAGCATCTTGGTCTTCAGCGCCGGACTGACAACGATCACCGATGGCTTGCCACCTATAGACGGCCTGTAGCCGTCAAACTCGGTATCGCGCTGGTTCAGGACGCCCCAACCAAGCTTTTTGATGCGCTGGCTGTTGACCGTCACGCTATCGGACTTCGGCACGTTTTTGCCGCCTGTCACGAAGGCCTGAAACATCCCAATTTCCACTGCAACAGCGTCATCGCGATAGGCCTCGTCAAAGGCTTCTAGGTTCAACACCACGTCGCTCTTGGTGTGGAAGATAGTCGTCCTTTTGGCCTCTGTGGTCGGTGCCCGCTCGCCCTTCTTCACGTAGTCGGAGAACTTGTGTGCCGCCGCGAGGATCACGTTGCAGCCGATGTCATCAAAGAGCCATTCCACCAGTTGGGCGAACTTCTCTTTCGGCCACGGTGTGTCAGTGGTCTGAACGATCAGCCAACGCCGGTCGTGATCATCGATATCCAACGCGTGTTCCGAATTGCTGGCAGCGAAAATATGCGTGTGGTTCTCCACCGTCTTTTCATGCCGGTATTTGGCATTGATCCGAATGAATTCGTCGGTCTGAACGGTCTTCAAGGCGTTCGTGGTTTTGAAGTTCGAACCGCCCTCATATAGCTCGTTGAAGATCACCAGTTGCCGGTTCTCGAAATGAGAGTTGAACGCGCTATCAAGGGCCGCCGGGTTCGCGATCACCGCGTTTCGCTGGCCGATGATTTGATAGAGAACCGAACCGCAGATGGATTTGCCCGTGCCGGTCTGCTCGGAGTACATCAAGCACGAGTAATGCATGCGCGTCTGAGGCGAACCGATCAGCGTGTAGAACCAACGCTCGAACTCGTCCCGCTCGGTTTCGTCGGGCAACAGGTAGTCCAGAAACTCAACCCAACGCGAGATATCACCGTCGATTGCCGGCAGATCGTTCGGACGCCAGACATTGAACAAGCGGCGCTTATTCTTCTCTGTCAGTACGCCGCCGACTGCCACACCTGGGCGATAGACCGCACCTTCAATCTGGCAGCTGCCTTCCCGCTTAACGAGGCGAGCAGTGTCATCGACGGCCGACCAAGGGGCGACGAAGTTATTGAAATCGTCGTTCGTCTTCTGAAGCTCCGGAAACAACCGATGGATGAACTCGCCCGTCTCAGTCGCAAAAAGCCACTGGTCCGCGAATTCCTGCCTCAAGGCGAAGCGAGTCTTGCCGTTCTCATCGACGTATGCCCTCGTCGCCTGCGTGGCCGGAAATACCGTTGAAGCGAAGGTAGGCCCCACCCAGCGCCCGTTCTTAAAGAACTTCGCTGGCATGTCATCTGCCATGTCCCACGAGGTCGGAAAGTCGTCCCCAACCCGTACTTGGTGAACCGTGCCGTCAAGCGCCTTCGCAACCTTGTTAGCGCCCCTCAAACCAACCTTGTCGTTGTCAGGGACCACATAGATTGTCCTAACGCCGCGCCGTTTCAGGCTGCTTAGGTCGGTCTTGTGCATAGATGCCGCGCCGCCGATCAGGCCTATATGTACCGCGCCTGATAGTTCGCGTTTCCATGCATGTTGTGACTTGTCGTCGTCGGCAATCGCCTGTCCGGCCTGCGCCGCCTTCGCGCCCTCGTGGATAAACACCACGGATGGACGATGCGCGCTAACAAGGTGGTCGTTGTAGAATGGGCGAACGTCAGGCTCCGCGTACCGATATTCCCCGTCGCTCCAAAAGGTGATCGGCACATAAGCCTTCTCACCCTTTTTGACCGTCTTGACCTGCAACATGACAATCTCGTTGTCCTTGTCGCGGAATACCCATCGGTCAGCCTTGTTGGCGTTCTTCCAGAGGGGAGGTATGCCGGCAGCGTCGGGATTGATGAACTCGGACTTCGGCCAGTTGACAGTTGCCAAATACGCCTTGATCGCTTCGGCCTCTCCGGCGGTCGGCTGATATTCGGCCGCAGCGGCACTGCCGTCGCCATCAGTGACAGTCACGGCACCTTCGCCGCCTCGCTCGAAATCGAGCGCTAGGACGGTATCGAAATAGGCCGTGTCGGGGATACGAACGTTGATGGCGGCTCGGCTAAGCCCTATAGGCCGAAGCTCTCCACCGGTCATCTGCTCAAGTCGTGTTGTAAAATCCTTGATTGAAATGTTTGAATAAATACCTGTCGTCATTCGTACTGTGATCGTCTCGCGATCATCCTTTCGTTTTGTTGTCTTTGTTGTCTTTGTTGTCTCCGTCCTCGTTGAGGATG
>NZ_LAJE02000341.1 GCF_000970465.2 Devosia insulae DS-56 | reverse complement strand
GGGGCGGCGGAAGGCGCGAGTGTTGAGGGCCGCCCCCTCCACGAGCTGCGCTGATCCCGCGCCCCCGCTGCGCGGTGGAGGACCACTGAGAGCCCGGTGGCTTTCATATGCGATTGCCCTGCCCTTGCGGGGAGGGAAGCGCAGACAGCGGTGCATGTCTCTGCCTACTGGATGCTCAGCGCGTCGTTCCACCGCCGGATCAGCCGGGCCCGCTTCACCTGGTCGAGATAGACCATCAGCCCGGGGCTGACCGGCACCGGCCGGAGCTGGTTACCCAGCGCCTGCTGCATGGCGTTGGCGGTGTTGTCGCCGGTAACGCTGGGGTTGAGCGCCGCGATCTGCAGCTGCTGCGCCATGATCGTCTGTCCTTCGGCCGACATGAAGAAGGCGAGATAGCGGCGGCCCAGGTCCGGGTTGGCCGCAGCCTTCGGTACCAGCCCGATGCGCGAGGTGACGATGGTGTAATCGGCCGGCAGGACAATGCCGAGATCGGGGTTCCGCGCCGCCGCCTCGGCCGCATAGGAGCCGAGGATGTTGTAGCCGAAGACGAACCGGCCATCGGCGACGCGATCGACGATTGCCGAAGTGGTCGAGTAGAGCTTTACCCCTGCCGCGCCCATGGCGCCGACCAGCGTCCACAGGTCCGAATACTGCTCCTGGTCGCGCGAGAAGAACATGAAGCCGACGCCGGAGCGCTCGATGTCGTAAGTGCCGATCCGGCCGTGGATCGCATCGGCGTTGGCCTCAAGATACTGGATCAGCTCGGCCCGTGTGGCAGGCGGCTTCGCCCCGGCAAAGCTCGGCTTGTGGTAGATGAACACTGCGGGCTCGTAGGTCAGCGCATAGGCGGTGTTCCGCCAGTTGGCCCAGCGCGGCCAGCTGGAGGACAGCGGCACGCTGCTCTCCTGCGCGTAACCATCGTTAGCCAGCTTCACCTGCAGGTCCATCGAGGAGGAAAAGGCGAAATCGGCGGTGGGCCCGCCGGCATCCGACTCCGCGACCACCCGGTCGTAGATGTCGACGGTCTGCAGGTCCTCATAGGCCACGGCGATATCCGGGTTGGCCGCCTGGAACGCCGCGATCATCGGCCGCGCCAGCGGTTCATCGAGCGATGAGTAGACGGTCACTGTCCGCGCATCGGCTGCCCCGCCAAGCGCTGGAAACACCTTCATCCCCTGGGCCAGAGCCGGAGACGTGACGAGCAGCAGGAGAATGGCAAACAGACGCAGCATGGCCGAACCATGCCCGCTCCCCCGCCCGCTCCACAAGGGCTATGCGCAACGCGCCGTGCTCAAACTACCGTGCGGAAGGGGGAGTTCGTGATGCGTATCCTGGTGGTGGAAGACAACCGGACCCTGGCCGATGGCCTCGCCGCGGTGCTGCGCGTCGCCGGGTACGCGGTCGATGTGGTGCATGACGGGGTCTCGGCCGACGCGGTGCTGACCACCGAAACCTTCGATCTGGTGGTGCTCGACCTGAGCCTGCCTGAAATGGACGGGCTCGACGTGCTGCGCCGCATGCGGGGCCGCCGCAACCCTTCCTCGGTGCTGGTGCTCACGGCTCGGGGCGCGCTCGACGAACGGGTGCGTGGCCTCGATCTTGGCGCCGACGACTACATGACCAAGCCGTTCGAAGTGTCGGAGCTGGAAGCCCGTATCCGCGTGCTGCTGCGCCGCCAGGCTGGGCTGCACAATTCTTCCATCGCCTTCGGCAGCATCGAGCTCGATACCGTGTCGCGCACCCTGTCGGCCTTCGGGCAAACCCTCGATATCCCGGCACGCGAGCTGAGCGTGCTCGAAACCCTGCTGCGCAAGGCCGGCAAGGTGGTGGCCAAGCAATCGATCATCGAGTCGCTCGCCGCCTTCGACGATGATCTCAGCGAGAACGCGGTCGAGCAGTACATCTCGCGCCTCCGCCGGCGGCTCGCGCCTTACGCCCTCACCGTCCGGGTGGCGCGTGGGCTCGGCTACTACCTCGACCGGATCGCCGACTGATGGCGCGGCCCTACTCGCTGCGCCGGCGCCTGCTGCTGTGGCTGATGGTGGCGCTGCTGGCCGTCGCGGCACTGGCGGTGGTCGATACCTGGCGCGAGGCGCGGGACACCGCCACCTCGCTGTCGGACCGCGTGCTCGCCGGCTCCGTGCTGGCAATTGCCGAACGGGTGATCGTCACCGAGGACGGGGCGCTCGAGGTCGACGTGCCCTATGTGGCGCTGGAGATGCTGACCTCGGCGGCGCAGGACCGGGTGTTCTACCGCGTCGATGGCCCCACGGGCTTCATCACCGGCTACCAGACGCTACCGACCTCCGATGTCGCGACAGCCGATATCGCCTATTCCGACGCCAGCTTTCGCGGCGAACCGATCCGCGTCGCCGTGCTGCAGCGGGCGGCCTCGTCGGGCGTCAGCGCCATCCCCTTCACCGTAACCGTGGCCGAAACCACCATCGCTCGCACGCAGCTGACGCAGACCTTGCTGCTGCGCTCCGCCATTCGCCTCGCCCTGCTGATCCTCGCCGCTGCCGTAATCCTATGGCTGGCGGTGGGGTTCTCCCTCGCTCCGCTCTACCGATTGCGCGACGCCATTTCGCGCCGCGCCCTCGACGATCTCAGCCCGATCGAGCAGGAGGTGCCGCGCGAGGTGCAGGGGCTGGTCGACACCATCAACTCCTTCATGACCCGGCTGTCGGCGGCACTCGAGGCGCTGCGGCACTTCACCGGCAATGCCAGCCATCAGCTCCGCACGCCGCTCACCATCATCCGCACACAACTGGCGCTGGCGCTGCGCGCCGATACACCCTCCGCAGCGCGCGAGGCAGCGCGGACCGCCGACGCCGCGGTGGTGCACGCCGAGCGCGTACTGGCGCAGCTGCTGCTGCTCGCCCGTATCGATGAGGCCGCATCCGACCGGCTGCAGTTCCCTATCATCGATCTGCACGAACTTGCACGAGATCGCACGGGTGACTACGTCGTCCGCGCCCATGCCGCCGAGATCGATCTGGGCTTTGAGGGCGAGGGCCCGGCCCTGGTTCGCGGCGACCCGATGCTGCTGGGCGAACTGCTCAGCAACCTGATCGAGAACGCCATCGCCTATGCCGGTCCGGGTGCCGAGGCGACGGTTCGCGTCGCCGCAGCGGAGGACGTACTGCTCGAGATTACCGATACCGGCAAAGGCGTTGCGCTCGAGCAGCTGGCCGCGGTGCAGAAGCGCTTCAGCCGTGGCGACAGCGACAAGCCCGGCGCCGGGCTCGGCCTGCCGATCGTCGAGGAAATTGCCCAGCTGCTCGGCGGCGAGCTGACTGTGGCCTCGCCACCGGGCGGTGGATTCAGCGTGCAGCTCCACCTACCGAAAGCCATTCCGAACCAGTAGTTGTTGTCATTCGTGCGCATTCGTGCAATATCGTGCATGCTCACGCACGGAGTCGCACATGCTCACCGATGAACGCCACGATGTAATCCGCGGCCTGCTGCTGAGCGATGGGCGCGTCGTCGCCAATGAACTCGCAGCGCGGTTCGGCGTGTCGGAGGACACCGTCCGACGCGACCTGCGCGAACTCGCCAAGGCCGGCTACTGCCGGCGCGTCCATGGCGGCGCCCTTGCTCCGGCGCCGGTGGCGCTGCCGATTTCGGCCCGGGTGGAGAAAGATGCCGATGCCAAGACCCGGCTGGCGGCCGAAGCGGTAAAACTGCTGCAGCCGCGGCACACCGTGTTCATCGATGCCGGCAGCACCAATTACGCCATCGCCCGCGCCATCCCGCGCAACATGGAGCTGACGGTGATCACCAACGCCCCGGCCATCGCCGCGGCGCTCGCCGACCACGAGCACGTCACCATCATCATGCTGGGCGGCATCTACAACGGCGAACTCGGCAGCGTCGGCGGCAACACCACCGTCGAGGCGGTCGAAGCGATCTACGCCGATCTGGTCTTTCTCGGCACCTGTGCCATCGACCTGACGTTCGGCGTCTCCGCCCTCGATGCCGTTGAGGCCGAAGTGAAGCGCGCCATGGTGATGCAGAGCCGGGCCCTGGTGGTCGCCGCGACCGCCGACAAGCTTGGCCTTGCCGCACCGTTCCGCGTCGCGCGGCCCGAAGCGCTGACCCACCTGGTGGTGGAAGGCGATGCCGATCCCGACCTGCTCGCGGATTTCGCGACGCAAGGCACCACCGTCCACCACGCCCGCTGACCTCCTGCCGCACTGGATCTCCGCTGTGACCACTCTCGCATTCGCCACTGACCGCCTCCCCTCCGGCCGGCGGGAACAGCTCGCCACGCGGGTGATCTTTCTCGTCGTCGGCATCGTCATGGCCGGGTTCGCCCCGCTGGTGCCGCTGGCCAAGCTCCGCCTCGGGCTCGATGAAGGGGCGCTCGGCCTGTTGCTGCTGTGCCTGGGCCTGGGTTCGATTCTCGCCATGCCGATCACCGGCATGCTCACGGCGAAATGGGGCTGCCGTGCCGTGATCGCCGTCGCCTCGGTGATCATGATCGGTGCGTTCCCGTTTCTTGCGGTCGCCGACAGCTGGTTCAGCATGGCGGTCGCCATCGCCGTCTTCGGCGCTTCCCTGGGCACGGTCGACGTGGCGATGAACATCCAGGCGGTGATGGTCGAGCGCGACAGCGGCCGGCCGATGATGTCCGGCTTCCACGGCCTGTTCAGCCTCGGCGGCATTGCCGGGGCCGGCGGCATGAGCGCCTTGCTGGCGCTCGGCGGCCTGTCGCCGCTGGTGGCCGGCATCATCGTCAGCGTCGCGTCGCTGCTGCTGGTCGGTTTGTCGCTGGGCGGACTGCTGCCCTATGGCGACAATGGGCACGAGAAGTCGCCGCCATTCGTGCTGCCCAAGGGCGGCGTGCTGCTGCTCGGCATCCTGTGCCTGCTGACCTTTCTCGCTGAGGGCTCAGTGCTTGATTGGAGCGCCGTGTTCCTGACCTCGGCCCGCGGTGCCGATATCGGTCTCGCTGGGCTTGGCTATGCCGCCTTTGCGGTAGCGATGACCGGTGGCCGGCTGGCCGGCGATCGAATCCGCATGGCGCTCGGCGAGCGGCGCGTCATCCTGTTTGGCGGCCTCATCGGCGCCATCGGCTTTGCGCTGGTGCTGCTGGTTCCCTCGGCCCATACCGGCCTCGTCGGCTACTTCCTCGTCGGTGTCGGCGCCTCCAACCTCGTGCCGGTGCTGTTCTCGGCGGCCGGCCGCACCCGGGACATGTCGCCCGGGCTCGCGATCACGGCGGTCAGTACGCTGGGCTATCTCGGGCTGCTCGCCGGTCCCGCACTGATCGGGTTCGTCGCACACCTCACCACCCTGCCCTTCGCCTTCGTGCTGCTCTCGGCCGCCATGCTGATGGTGGCGGCAAGCTACAAGGTCGCGAAATAGCGCGGTTACCCTGGGACTGGTCCACCGGCCCCGGCCCTTGGTGCGGGGGCCGTGCCTCAGTCCACAGGTCGTCGGACCTCAGGAGACAAAGGACCCAATTCGGTGCGCTCGTAACGCAATATTCACCGCTCGATTGCAGAACATAACTGGAACACGTATAACACGTTCAGTCTTTGTTCCGATTCTGCTCACGGAGCCGCCCATGTTGACGCGCAAGCAACACGAACTGCTGATGTTCATCCACGAGCGGATGAAAGAGTCCGGTATTCCGCCCTCGTTCGACGAGATGAAGGACGCGCTCGACCTGAGGAGCAAGTCCGGCATCCACCGGTTGATCACCGCGCTGGAAGAGCGCGGCTTCATCCGGCGCCTGCCCAACCGGGCCCGGGCGCTCGAAGTGATCAAGCTGCCGGATTCGATGAACCCCTCGCTCGGTGGCCGCAAGGCCCGCTTCGAGCCCTCGGTCATCGAGGGCAACCTCGGCAAGGTGGCGACGCCTCCTGCCCGCCCATCGGCGCCGGTGGTCAATGCCGACTCCTACCGGGCGGTGACCGTCCCGGTAATGGGCCGCATCGCGGCGGGTACGCCGATCGAAGCGATCCAGACCCACAGCCACTCCATCATGGTGCCGCCCGAGATGCTCGGGCCCGGTGAACACTACGCACTGGAAGTGCGCGGCGACTCGATGATCGACGCCGGCATCTTCGATGGCGACACCGTGCTGATCAAAAAGCAGGATGCGGCCTCGACCGGTGAGATCGTCGTCGCCCTCGTCGATGACGAGGAAGCGACACTGAAGCGGCTCCGCCGTCGCGGCAACTCCGTGGCGCTCGAAGCGGCTAACCCGGCTTACGAGACCCGTATCTTCCCGCCCGACCGGGTGAAGGTGCAGGGCCGGCTGGTTGGCCTGTTGCGCAAATACTGACCTCCTGACCCCACCGCCAATCGGGTCCCTGGGCCGGCAGCCTTGCCGGCCCTTTTTCTTATGAAACCGAACCTGTGCGCCGATATTTGCACTAGGGCTGGGCCGGCAAAGACGTTACGGTCCGCGCCGCCACGGGAGGCCTCAGGCATCCTCGGGCAGCGCCGCCACGCAAATGGTTGCCGCGATCGTACCAGGAGAGTGGACAACCTTCCCGATCGCGCTTTAGCGGCATGGCGGTGCGCGGCAAACTTGCGAGCGCCAGGGAGAAGGTTTTGGCAGCAGAGGTCGAATGGGTCGCCGTTGATTGGGGCACCTCCAATCTGCGCGCATGGGGCATGGACGCCGCCGGCGAGATAACGTTTGCGCGCTCGTCGCCGGATGGCATGAGCCGTCTCAGCCGCGAGCAATACCCCGATGTGCTGACCTCGCTGCTCAGCGGTGTCGCCGAGAATGTCGAAGACGTGCTGATCTGCGGCATGGCAGGCGCCCGCCAGGGCTGGATCGAAGCCCCCTATCTCGACGCGCCGGCCGAGCTTGGTCGCCTCGCCCAGGGCGCCGTGGCGCCCGACATGCCCGGACCGCTCAACCCCCGAATTCTTCCCGGCGTCTGCCTGCGTGACCTCGGCGCCGAAGACGTCATGCGCGGCGAGGAAACCCAGTTGCTGGGCTTGTCCTCGCTCCTTCCCGGCTTCTCCGGTCTTGCAGTGATGCCCGGCACCCACAGCAAATGGGCATTGCTGTCCGGCACGAAGCTGGAGCGCTTCAGCAGCGCCATGACCGGCGAGATCTTCGAGCTGCTGCGCACCCACTCGGTGCTGCGCCATTCGCTCGGCGGCGAGCTCGAAGGTGAAGATCGCGAGCGCGGTTTTGAAGCCGGTCTCGACCAGGGCCTCGAACGTCCCGAGCGCCTGACCGCCACCCTGTTCAAGGTCCGCGCCGGCTCGCTGCTATCAGGACGCAGCGCACCATGGTGCGCCGGCTTCCTCTCGGGCCTGCTCATCGGCGCCGAAATCGGCGGCCAGCGTGACTGGATTGGCGAGGCCGAGATCCCGCTGGTCGGCAGCGTCGGCCTTTGCGGGCTCTACCAGATGGCCTTCGCCCGGCTCGGCGCCAGCACCCGCATCATCGACGCCACCGACGCCACCCTCGCCGGCCTGAAGGCCGCAAGACAGGCACAGACATGACCCACCGCCACATCATCGCGATCCTTCGCGGCATCACCCCACCTGAAACCCTCGAAGTCTGCGAGGCCCTGGTGCTCGCCGGCATCACCATGATCGAGGTGCCGCTCAACTCGCCCGAGGCGCTCCGCTCCATCGAGGATGCCGCCAAACTGTTCGAGGGCCGCGCGCTGATCGGTGCCGGCACCGTATTGAGCCGCGCCGACGTCGACGCCGTTGCCGATGCCGGCGGTCAGTTCGTCGTCTCACCCGACACCAATCCGGCAGTTATTGGGGCCACGATCGAGCGCGGCATGACCTCGTATCCGGGCGTGTTCTCGCCCACCGACGCCTTCACCGCCATCCGCTCGGGCGCTACCGGGCTGAAATTCTTCCCCGCCGAAGTGCTCGGCCCCAAAGGCATCAAGGCGATGAAGGCAGTGCTGCCGCCCGACATCCCGCTCTACGCCGTCGGCGGCGCCAACCCCGACAATTTCACGGAGTACTTCGCCGCCGGCTGCGCCGGTTTCGGCCTCGGCACCTACATTTTCAAACCCGGCATGTCCGCCGCGGATGTGGCATTGCGCGCCACCGCGGCCGTCGCTGCCTATGACCAGGGAAAATCGCGATGAATGCCAAGGCTGAGCTCTTTGTCGATAGCCGCTGCGAGCTGGGCGAAGGCCCGTTCTGGCACCCACTGCTCGAGCGCATGTTCTGGTTCGATATTCTCAATCAGACCATGCTGAGCGCTGGAACCGATGGCCACATCGTCGATCGGATCACCTTCAAGGACACGGTCAGCGCCGGTGCGGTGATCGACAAGGATAGCCTCGCCATCGCGCAGTCGGGGGCCCTGCTCCGCTACGACTTTTTGACCGACAGCACCTCGGTGATCGCCGAGATCGACGGCGACGTGCCGACCAATCGCACCAATGACAGCCGCGTCGACCGCACGGGCGGCTTCTGGATCGGCACCATGGGCCGCAAGGCCGAAGCCGGCGTCGGCGGCGTCTACCAGTACCGCGCCGGGCAGACGACCAAGGTGATCGAGAACATCCGCATCCCGAACTCGATCTGCTTTTCGCCCGACGGCCGCACCGCCTATTTCACCGATGCCGGCAAGGTGATCGTCAAATGCGCCACCGACCCGGAGACCGGCCTGCCGGTTGGACCGTGGGAGGACTTCTTCACCATGGAGGGCCCGGGTGGCGCCGATGGTTCGGTGGTCGATTCCGAAGGCTACCTGTGGAATGCCCGCTGGGGCGGCGGCAAGGTGATCCGCATCTCGCCCGACGGCAGGCTCGACCAGGTGGTCGAGGTGCCTGGGGTCAGCCAGGTGAGCTGCCCTGCCTTTGGCGGCAATGACCTCAAAACGCTCTACATCACCACGGCGCGCGAACACATGACGCCCGCAGACATCGAACGCGAGCCGCATGCCGGCAGCGTCTTCGCCGTGGCGCTCGATGTGCCCGGCATTGCCGAACCCTTCCTCAAGCTCTGAGTCTCACGTGTCTTTTCCTGCTGTCGGCGTCTGCTACTACCCCGAACACTGGCCCGTCGAATGGTGGGAGGATGACGCGCGCCGCATGGCGGAAGTCGGCATCCAGTATGTCCGCATCGGCGAGTTTGCCTGGTCAAAGCTCGAGCCGAGGCCGGGGGAGCTGAACTTCGACTGGCTGGTCGCCTCGATGGATGTGCTTGGCCGCCATGGGCTGAAGGTCATCGTCGGCACGCCCACCGCAACGCCGCCACGCTGGATGATCGACAAGTACCCGGACATGCTGGCGGTCGACCGCGAAGGCCGGCCGCGCGGCTTCGGTTCGCGCCGGCACTATGATTTCTCGCACCTCGGCTATCGCGAGGAATGCGCTCGCATCACCCGGCTCCTCGTCGAGAAGGTTGGCCGGCACCCGGCGCTTGCCGGCTGGCAGACCGATAACGAGTATGGCTGCCACGACACGGTGCACTCCTACTCGAAGGCCGCCGCTGTCGGCTTCCGTAATTGGCTGAAGCAAAAGTACGGCGAAATCGATGCACTGAACCTCGCCTGGGGCGCCGTGTTCTGGTCGATGGACTACAACAGCTTCGAGCAGATCGACCCGCCCAACCTCACCGTTACCGAGGCGGCGCCGGCGGCATGCCTCGATTTTCGCCGCTATTCCTCGGCGCAGGTCGCCGCCTTCAACGCTGTGCAGTACGACGTGATGAAGGCTGCCCGTCCGGACCTGCCGGTGATCCACAATTTCATGGGCCGCTTCACCGAGTTCGACCACTACGAAGTGGCCAAGACCCTCGATGTGGCGAGCTGGGACTCCTACCCGATCGGCCACCTCGCGGTTTCCAATGAGTCCGACGAAGTGAAAGCCGCCTATTTCCGCCAGGGCGAGCCGGACGCGCAGGGGCTGCAGCACGACATCTACCGTGCCGTCGGCCATGGCCGCTGGTGGATCATGGAGCAGCAGCCCGGTCCGGTGAACTGGGCCGAGTACAACCCCGATCCCCTGCCCGGCATGGCGCGGCTCTGGGCCTGGGAAGCCTTCGCTCATGGCGCCGAGGTGGTGTCCTACTTCCGCTGGCGGCAGGCGCCGTTCGCGCAGGAGCAGATGCATGCCGGACTGTTGCGTCCCGACAGCCAGCCGGCGCCGGCCTATCATGAGGCCAGGCAGGTCGCCGAGGAACTGAAGCGGCTCGGCATCGACGGCATAGCCAACAAGGGCCGCGTCGCCATCGTCTATGACTACCAGAGCGAATGGGCCTGGCGGATCCAGCCGCAGGCCAAGGGGTTCTCGCACCACCAGCACGTCCGTAACGTCTACGTGCCGCTCCGCAAGCGCGGTGTCGATGTCGATATCCTGCCGCCATCCACCACCGATTTCTCCGGCTACGACCTGGTGGTGATCCCAGCGCTGTTCGCCTGGAATGACCAGCTTCGCACCGCCATCGAGAATTTTGACGGCCACCTGCTGATCGGCCCGCGCACCGGCTCGAAGACCGAGAACTTCTCCATTCCTGCCGGCCTCGGCCCTGACCTGCCGCAGAACCTGCTCGACGCCAAAGTGGCGCGCGTCGACAGCACCGATCCGCGCCGCACAGTGTCGGTCAAGGGTGGCGGCGCCGTCGGCCACTGGCGCGAGCGGCTCGACACCCGAGCCGAGATCATCATCGAGGATGAAGAGGATTTCCCGGTGCTGGTGGCACAGGGAAAGCTCAACTACCTGGCCGCAAGCGGCGATCGTGCGTTGATGCAGCGGATCATCGATCACCTGCTCATCGAAGCCGATGTCCCGACCCTGAGCCTGCCCGCCGGGGTGCGCTGCCGAACCAGAGGTAAATGGCGCGTTTACTTTAATTACGGCGACACTGCGGCAAACCTGACCGTCGCATCGGACGAGAAGGGCTACGTGCTCGGCGGGGCGCAGATCGAAGCTGCTGGCGTTACGGTAGCATTGCTCGCCACGGCCGGCTGATTTGCGGAATAGCGGGGCGGATTTCGAAACCGCCCCGCGCCTCGTCCCAGCGCAGCCACTGCACCCCGCCACGCGCCAGCACGCTCGCATCGATTATGGCGCCAGCCGCACAGTTAGCCGGGACGGCTCGGCGCGCGATCAAGAGGTCGGCCAGTCCACAATCCTCGTAAAAGCCCGATGGGTCACGCACGATCGCCATAGTGAAGCCTCGGCTGCTGGCGCCGAAACACCCAACGCTGTCGCATTTGAGCAGAACCCCCGGGTCGATAGGCTCACCATAGGTTTCGCGCCATACATCGACGGCAAAACTTTCGGACTTGCCGGCGACAAGTTCGAGTCCGGCCTCTCCGCGCAGCGCTACAGCCTGCGTAGTGTCGGCGATCAGAACGTCAGGCGGACGGTCTTGCGCAAAGAGCAACACGACCGGTATCAGCAGCACCGGCGCGATCAATCTGTGCCAACTGGCAAAGAACGTGAACCAGGCAAGCGCCGCCAGGCCGAGCAGCAGTGCAACGGGCGCCAGCAACGGGCTTGCCTCAAGACCGATGCTCCAGCTGGCCACTAGCCCGCCCAAATCCAGCATGCGATCGATCGACCAGCCCATGACCGCAAGGAAGGGCTCCTCCCAGCCGAACGGCATGGCCAGAGTTGCCAGTACAGCGGCTGGCATCATTACGAAACCCACCAGCGGCATCGTGAACAGGTTGCCCAGCACACCGAGCGGCGCGGTCTGCTGGAAGTGGTAGACCGAGAACAACAGCGTCGCCGCGCCGGCGATCAGGCTGGTGAGCATGATGCCCCAGAGATAGCCACCGGTCCGCGCCAGCAGCGACGTCTGTCTGCCCTCCGGCGGTCGCATCAGCTCCCAGGCGCCGATCAGCGCCACCACGGCCGCGAAGGACAGCTGGAAGCTCGCTCGGAACACGCTTGCCGGATCGGTGGCGATGACGATCAGTGCCGCAATCGCGACGTTGCGCATGGTGAGCGCGCGCCGGCCGAACAGGACTGCCCCGAGCACCAATACCAGCATGATCGTCGAGCGCAGCGCCGCGACATTACCGCCGGAGATGGCAAAGTAGGCGAGCGCCGCCACGATAGCGCCGGCTGCCGCTGCCCGTTTGACCGAAACGAAACGGTGGATGCCACTCAGCAGCGCCAGCCCACCGCGCAGCGTCACCAGCACCAACCCCGCGACAATGGTCAGGTGCAAGCCGGAAACCGACAAGACATGCGCCAATCCCGCCGCCGCCATGGTCTCGCGCGCTTCGTCGGAGACGGCGCTTTGATCGCCGGTGATCAGCGCGCGTACGATACCGGCAGTCGGCTGCTTGAGGTCGGCGTCGACACGTGCGGCAATACCACGGCGAATCCCGTCGATCACCCGCTCTGGCGCCGAGCTGCTGCCGGTGGCAATGCGTTCGACTGTTCCCGTGGCATTGCCGTAGGCACCGATCCCGTCGAAGAAGGCCTGAAACTGGCCATCGAAGCCGTTTGGGACCACCGGGCCAGGCACGGCATAGAACCGCACAGGCGCCCGAATGATATCTCCTGGGGCGAGTGGAGGGCCATCGGCGATGACGATCCGGGCACGCCGCATCGGCACCGTCCGCGATGTCCCGGTCGCGGTGATCGACGAAACGATGGCCCGCGTCCCGCTCTCGAGCTCCGACACGATCTCATCGATGCGCATCTCATAGGTGCCGTAGGCCGGTCGGGCGAGCATTGTGGTGCCGAACAAAGCGGCGTGAATGGAGAGCAGCGAGACGCCGACCCAGAATGCGCCGACCAGGGTCAGGGTGCGGAAGACCGCCGTGTTGCCGCGAGCGAGAAAGAGCCCGATGGCGATGGCTGAGCCGATGAGCCCAAGCACCCACGGCTCGGGCTCGTTCGGCGCCACCAGGGAAATCACCAGGCCGGTGATAATGGCATAGGGCCAGAGCAGGAACAGCCGTCGGTGCTCGAGGGCCGTCGCAACGCCGCTGCGGAAGCCTTGCCAGGGCGTCAGGCGAGGCCGCAGGCTTGCCGGCAAAGGCGACGGCAACGCCGGTTCGGCACGCGCCGGAACCAGCCGCTCAGCCACCGCCTTGCCGACAGTCACCGTCATCCGCCGAGCCCCCGCTCCGCATGATCGCGGCAGGGATGCTAACCGGGCGGTGCCGCCATGCCAACTGCCGCGCTTGCGCTTCGGCCCCGGGGTGCTTACACACCGCCAAACGCCAATTCTCCGGGATGTTTCACCGACCCATGGCTACTCCAGTCGTCACCCGCTTCGCTCCCTCGCCCACCGGCTACCTCCATATCGGTGGAGCCCGCACGGCCCTGTTCAACTGGGCCTTCGCGCGCCACACCGGCGGCAAGATGCTGCTGCGCATCGAGGATACCGATCGCGAACGTTCGACCGAAGGCGCCGTCAAGGCGATCTTCGAGGGGCTGAAATGGCTGGGGCTGGATTGGGACGGCGAGCCGTTCATGCAGTTCTCCCGCGCGGCCCGGCACGCTGAGATCGCCAACGAGTTGCTGTCGCGTGGCCAGGCCTACTATTGCTACTGCTCGCCCGAGGAACTGGCCGAGATGCGCGAGACCGCCCGCGCCAACGGCCTGCCGCCGCGCTACAACGGCTACTGGCGCGACCGCGATCCGTCCGAGGCGCCGGCCGGCGTTGCCCCCGTCATCCGCATCAAGGCGCCGCAGTCCGGCGAGATTCGGGTAGAGGATCACGTCCAGGGCGAGGTCGTGTTCAAGGCCGAGAACCTCGACGACTTCATCATCCTGCGCTCGGACGGCACGCCGACCTACATGCTGGCCGTGGTGGTCGACGACCACGACATGGGCGTCACCCACATCATCCGCGGCGACGACCACCTGACCAATGCTGCCCGCCAGATCGTCATCTACAACGGCATGGGCTGGTCGGTGCCGGAGATGTCGCACATCCCGCTGATCCACGGGCCGGATGGCGCCAAGCTCTCGAAGCGCCACGGCGCGCTGGGCGTCGAAGCCTATCGGCAGCTCGGCTACCTGCCCGAAGCATTGCGCAACTACCTCGCCCGCCTCGGCTGGAGCCATGGCGACGAGGAACTGTTCTCGACCGCGCAGATGGTCGAGTGGTTCACCCTCGAGGCGCTCAACAAGGGCGCGGCACGCTTCGATTTCGTCAAGCTCGAGAACATCAACGGCCACTACATCCGCCAGGCGACGCCTGAGCGGCTCTATGAGGTGATGCTGGAGACGGCGACCGAGCTGAACCGGGTGTTCGACATGGATGGCCTTGCCGCCAACCACGACACCGTGCTCGCCGCCCTGCCCGAGCTGCAGCCGCGTGCCAAGACGGTGCTCGAGCTGATCGACCTGGCGCAGTTCATCTATGCTGTCCGACCGCTCGCCATCGATGCCTCGGCGGCCGACCAGCTGACGCCCGACGCCCGCGCCAATGTCGGCGCCTTTGCCGATATCCTGAAGGGGCTCAACGACTGGTCGGTGGAAGCCATAGATGCCGCCGCTCGCGCCTTCGCCGAGGCCCGCGGCCTGAAGCTCGGCAAGGTGGCGCAGCCGCTCCGCGCCGCGCTGACCGGACGCACGGTTTCGCCGGGCATTTTCGAGGTCATGGTGCTGATCGGGCGCGACGAAACGCTGGCCCGGCTCGGTGACCAGGCCAGCTGATGCGTATTGGGAAAAGTGATTAGGTCAGCGTTGTTCACCCACCTGTTGCAGTGCTGGGGTATATGAGTTACGCCAGCCGAACCTGCCTCTAAACGACCATACGGCCTGCCCGCTCCCACCTTCCGCGGGCCATTGAGGGCCATCAAGGAGTGCGAAGATGAGCGATACCGTCGCCAAACTCACCATCGGGGATCAGACTTTCGAGTTCCCGGTGCTTTCGGGCTCGGTTGGGCCGGATGTCATCGATATCCGCTCACTCTACGCCAAGACCGGCATGTTCACTTATGACCCGGGCTTCACCTCTACCGCCGCGACCGACAGCGCCATCACCTATATCGACGGCGACAAGGGCGAGCTGATGTATCGGGGCTACCCGATCGAGCAGCTGGCCGAGAAGTCGAACTACCTCGAGGTTTGCTACCTGCTGCTCTACGGCGAGCTGCCCAACAAGGTGCAGATGGCCGATTTCACCGACCGGGTGACCAGGCACACCATGGTGCACGAGCAGATGCACTATTTCTACCGCGGCTTCCGTCGCGATGCCCACCCGATGGCGATTGTCTGCGGCGTCGTCGGCGCCATGGCGGCATTCTACCATGACTCGACCGACATCAACGACGCCATGCAGCGCGAGATCGCCTCGGTCCGCATGATCGCCAAGATCCCGACGATCGTCGCCATGGCCTACAAGTACTCGGTCGGCCAGCCCTTCGTGTACCCGCGCAACGACCTCGACTATGCCTCGAATTTCCTGCGCATGTGCTTCTCGGTTCCGGCCGAGGATTTTGTGGTGAACCCGGTCGTGGCGCGCGCCATGGACCTGATCTTCACCCTCCACGCCGATCACGAGCAGAACGCCTCGACCTCGACGGTGCGTCTTGCCGGCTCGTCCGACGCCAATCCGTTCGCCTGCATCGCGGCGGGCGTTGCCTGCCTTTGGGGCCCCGCACATGGCGGCGCCAACGAGGCGGCGCTCAACATGCTGAAACAGATCGGCACCGTCGATCGCATCCCGGAGTTCATCGCCAAGGCCAAGGACAAGAACTCGGGCTTCCGCCTGATGGGCTTTGGTCACCGCGTCTACAAGAACTACGATCCGCGCGCCAAGGTGATGCAGCAGGCCGCCAACGAGGTGCTGGCCCAGCTCGGCGCCGACAACCTGTCGCCGACCCTGCAGGTGGCCAAGGAGCTCGAAAAGATCGCGCTCTCCGACCAGTACTTCATCGATCGCAAGCTCTACCCGAACGTCGATTTCTATTCGGGCATCATCCTCGACGCGATCGGCTTCCCGACCTCGATGTTCACCGCCATCTTCGCGCTCAGCCGCACCGTCGGCTGGATCGCGCAGTGGAAGGAAATGATCGGCGACCCGCAGAAGAAGATCGGCCGCCCGCGCCAGCTCTACAACGGCTCGCCGGTTCGCGACTACGAGCCGATCAGCGGCCGCTGATCGGCATAGGCCAGCACCCGCTCGGCGGGATCGACAAGGGGCGCCTCGGGCGCCCCTTTCTGCATCAGAGCCCTGAGCTCATGGAAGGCGGCGACCTGCGTGCCGACCGCCTCCGGATCATCCAGCAGCGCGCCGAGCGGCGCCAGTGAGCGCTCGGCTCTAGGGTCGACGAATTGCAGCTCCGGCACCACCTCACGGCCGAGGATGATGTTGGGCAGCGCGATCCGCACCGGACGGCCGATACTGGCGGCGCGCTTCGCCTGCTGCGCATCGGCGACATAGGTGACGACCATGGGCACGCCCGACATGGCGAGCTCGAAGCTGATCGTGCCGCTCACCGCAAAGGCGGCATAAGCGGCCGCAAAGGCGGCACTGCGGTCCTCGCCGGCGACGACCTCAACCCGCATTGGCCACGTCGCGACCTCGGCCCTGAGGCGATCAGCCAGCGATGACAGGGTCGGGACGATGAAGCCGGTAATGCGCGGGTGGGCCTGCAGCAGCGTTGCCGCTTCGCGCATCAGCGGCAGATGCCGGCGCAGTTCGCCCTCGCGGCTGCCCGGCAACAGCAGCAGCGGGCCGCGTTCCGGCTGCACCGGCCGCATCGGGAAGCGCGCGAGTGCGGGATGGCCGACATAGCTGGTCGGCGGGCCACCTAGCTCCGTCATTACCTTCGGTTCGAACGGAAGGACCGCCAGCACCTCGTCGAACAGCGGCTTAAGTTTGGCGGCCCGCTCCGGTCGCCAGGCCCACACGCTGGGGGCGACGTAGAGCAGCATCGGCACGCGCTCCCCGGCGCGGCGCACACGTTTCGCCACCGCCTCCACGAACACCTGCGAGTCGATCAGGACGACCACATCCGGGCGCTGCCTGATGATGGCGTTCGCCGTCTGCCGCACCCGCCAAAGCAGCAGCGGCAACCGGCGCAGCACGTCGCTCCAGCCCATCACGGAGAGGTTCTCCATGGGAAACAGGCTCGTCAGCCCCTCCGCCTCCAGCTCCGGCCCGCCTACGCCACTGAGGGAGAGCGGCGTCCGGCGCTGGAGCCTTTGGACCAGGTCCGCGCCGATACGATCGCCAGAGGCTTCTCCAGCCAGGACAAACAGGCGCAGCGGCTCAGCCATCGACGCCGAGGCCGATGACCGCGATGCCGTACCGGTCGGCTGCGGCGGCAAGGGCTGGCCGGTCGAGTACCAGCGACCTGCCCGCTTCGACGGCAATTACGCCAATCCCGGCAGCCGCGGCGTTCGTGACGGTGTCGGGGCCGATCGCCGGCAGATCGACATAGAGCGGCTGCTGCGGCTTGGCGGCTTTGGCCAGGACGAGCGGTCCTGTTCCGTCGCCGATCCGACCCAGGGCGCGATGCGCCGCGACGCGTGCAAGCAACTCGTCGGTGCCGCCGACATCCTCGGCGGCCACGACGCGTTGCCCCGCGACCACCACGGCCTGCCCGAGATCGAGCCGGCCAATATCCCGCGCCGCGGCCAGTCCGAGGCTCGCCGCAGCCAGTTCAGCCTCCGTCGGGGCCCGGCCGGCAATACTCCCGCTCGTGGCCATCAGATCGGCCGCAATCTCATGCACGCCGATCACTCTGGCCCCGGAAAACTTCTCGATGGCGGCGGTGATCGCCGACAGGGCGGCATCGCCCTGAGACGCCTGGGGCGAACCGCCGGCAAAGCCGGCGAGCGACTCGCGATGACGATCGGAAATCGTCAGACCACCGGCCAGGACGACATGCGTCGTCCTGAAAGCGGCGATGGCCGCAATGGCACCGCCTGGATTGGAAAGATCGCCGGTAACTAACGTGGCGCCCGGGCGGTCAGGCTGCGGTGCAAAGCCAACCACCTGCACGGCATCGCCAGCCGCCAGCGCAGCCCCCACCACATGGGAGACCAGGGCTCCCGATCCGGCAAGGACAGAGAGCCGGCGAGGCATCATTCCTCGCCCGGCACGTTGATTGGCAGGTTGCCCGGCAGCGTCAACGGGCGCTCCGCCGCGACGACGAACTTCACCACGTCCTGCACCAGCACCTCGTCCGGGAACATGGCCGAGGCATCGTCAACGCGCTCACGCAGCGTGCCTTCGCTGGCAAAGATCATCCGGTAGGCCGTGCGCAGCCGATGGATCGCCTCGCGATCGAAGCCGCGACGCTTGAGCCCGACAATGTTGACGCCCGACAGCGCCGCCGGGTTGCCCAGCACGGTGCCATAAGGAATCACGTCCTTTTCGACCTTGGTCATCCCGCCGATGAAGGCGTGTGCACCGATATGGACGAACTGGGCCGAGCCCGAGTGTCCGCTCATGATGACGTAGTCGTCGATCGTGCAGTGGCCGGCGATGCCGGTGTTGTTGGAGAGAACGATGTGATCGCCCAGGATGCAATCGTGGCCGATATGCACGCCGATCATCAGCAGGCAGTGGTTGCCGATAGCCGTCTTCATCCCGCCGCCGGCCGTGCCGGGGTTGATGGTGACGTGCTCACGGATGACGCAGTCGGTGCCGATCGAGAGCGTCGATGGTTCGCCGGCATATTTGAGATCCTGCGGGCGATGTCCGACCGAGGCGAACGGAAACACCACCGTGTGCGCACCCACGCTGGTGCGGCCGGTGACCACGGCATGCGAGATCAGCTCGACGCCGTCGCCCAGCGTCACGTCGCTTCCCACCACACAGAACGGCCCCACTTTGACGCCGGCGCCGATCCTGGCGCCAGGTTCAATGATCGCAGAAGGGTGGATGGTCATTGCTGGCTAGGGCTCACCATGGCGCCAACCTCGGCTTCGGCAATAACAACGCCGTCAACGATCGCCTTGGCCTCGAACCAGCCCATGGTCATCCGGCGGCGCAGCTTCTTGATGTGATACTCGATCCGATCGCCCGGCCGCGCCGGCTTGCGGAACTTGCACTTGTCGATCGTCAGCAGGTAGACGATGTGCTTCTCGCCCCCGGCGGCGCCGGCAGCGATCGCCATCGCACCGGCCGTCTGCGCCATGCCTTCGATGATCAGCACGCCCGGAAACACCGGCTCGCCCGGGAAGTGCCCCTGGAAGATCGGCTCATTGAACGTCACGTTCTTGATGCCGATGCCCGAGTTGTCGCCATCGACCTCGATGATCCGGTCGATCAGCAGGAACGGGTAGCGATGGGGGAGAACCGAAAGGATCTGGCCGATATCCATCGACGAGAGTTCCTTGGTCTCGCTCGGTGGCGCCTCGTTCGTAACCGTCACTCTCGTCCCCTTTTGTTCAGTCGCCGCAACATCGCTATCTCGCGCTGCCAGGCTTTCAGGTCCTGTGCGGGATAACCGCCAACTCTTACGCCCGCCGGCACGTCCTTGGTGACGAGGCACCGGGCCGACAATATGCTGCCGTTACCGATCCGCAAATGTCCTGCGGTCCCGGCTCCGCCGCCGACCAGTACGTTATCGCCGATGATCGTGCCGCCGCCGATACCGCAGGTACCAGCGATGAGGCAATAGCGCCCGATGCGCGAGTTGTGGCCAATCTGCACGAGATTGTCGATCTTACTGCCCTCGCCGATCACCGTGTCACCCAAAGCGCCGCGATCGATGGTCGAATTGGCGCCGATCTCCACACCATCCTGCACGATGACGCGGCCCAGTTGCGGGATCTTGCGGTTGGAGCGCCCCTGCCCCAGCCAGCCGAATCCCTCGCTGCCGATCCGCACGCCGGCATGCAGCACGACGTTGTTGCCCAGGTACGCGCACTCGATCGAGACATTGGAGGCGATCACTGCGTTCCGGCCGATGGTCACGCCGCGGCCGATCACCGTATTGGGCCCGATAATGGTGTTGCGCCCGATCTCGACGCCAGGACCGATCACCACATTGGTGCCGATCCGCACCCCCTCTTCGATGAAGGGCGCCGAGCCGCCAGGCTCGAACAGTCCCGATGCGATTCCTCGGGTACCGAGCGGATAGAGCCGCTCCAGGAGATCGACGAACAACTCGTGCGGTCGCTCATCGATGATGGGCACTACCCTCGAGGGCACATCGGTGAGAAATTTTGGGTGGACGATCACCGCGCCGGCGCCGGTCTCGGCAAGCGCCGCGCGGTACTCGGCCTGTGCCGCGAGGGCTAGGTGCTCAGGTCCCGCGAGAGAGAGTTCCTCGGCGCCGCTGATCACCAGTTCGGCTGCCCGCCGCTCGTCGACATCGACTTTCCGGCCCAGCGTCGACAGCACGACACCAAGCGAAATCGGTCCCGACGAGGAATGGAAGCGCGTATCGACCATGGCTGTCATTACACAACAAAGAGGCCGCGGGGCAACCGCGCCGCGGCCTCGATAACCAGAAGGAAGGCCGGCGAAGCCGCCGGCCGACCGATTAGATTACAGCAGCTGCTGCAGCGTCAGCGAGAAGACCTGGGTCTTGTCGTCTGTCGCCTTGTTCAGCACGTGGGCGAAGTCGCCACGCAGCGGACCGAACGGGCTGTCCCAGATGATCGAGGCGCCGACCGACGACTTGAAGTTCTGGTCGATACTGCCCCCGTCGACGGCGCCCATGCCGCTGAGTGCACCATTGCCATCGATCAGGGCGGCATCAGCCCACACCGCACCGCGGACACCGTAGGTCTCCGGCAGGACCGGGATCGGGAACTCGATCTCGGCCGAAGCTGCCACGTAGCCAGTGTAGCCAAGCAGTTCCTGCGAGCTGTTGAGACGCGGCCCCATGCCGCCACTCTGGAAGCCGCGAACGATGGAACCAGCGCTGCGGAAGGCTTCCAGCGGGCTCACCGTGCCGCCATCGAGAGCAGCAATGTAGCCGGCCTGCGCCTTCACGCTACCGATGACATTCCAGTCCGACAGCAGCGGCATGAAGTAGCGCGCCTTCGCTTCGGTCTTCAGCAGGTTGTAGTCCCAGCCGATATACTGCTGCGAGAAGGTCGCGTAGATGCCCTCGCTCGGATGCTTGGTTTCGTCCAGAGTGTTGTACGCTAGGGAATAGCCGACCCATGCCTTGTTGAAGGTATTCTCGAAATCAACGACGTGGCCCGGGTTGAACACGTCCGTGAACGGCGCCTCGTGATCCTTCAGCACCTTCTGCTCGAGACCCGTGAAGATCGACGCGCTCAGGTCCGTAGTGATCGGCGCACCGAACCGAATCTGCCCACCGGTTGCGGTCGTGCCATAGGTGTTCTTGTCGGTCTCTTCGGTGATGCGGTGATAGACATCCACACCCGACGACATCCGCAGGCCCATGAAGCGGGGCTCGGTGAACGAGAAGTCGTAGCTCTGCCCGGATTCCGACGCACTCACTGCAGCGCGGACATACTGGCCACGACCGAGGAAGTTGCGCTCGGTGACCGAAACTTCACCCAGCAGGCCTGCGCTCGAGTCGAAGCCCGCGGTCAGGCCGTAGTCACCGGTCGACTGCTCCTCGACGGTGATGTTGATCACCACCTTGTCGGGCGCACTGCCGGCCTGCATGTCGAAGCCAACCGTCTTGAAGAAGCCGAGCCCCTCGATACGGGTCTTGCCGCGCTGCACCATTGAACGGTTGAAGGGGTCGCCTTCGCCAAAGTCCAGCTCGCGACGGATAACGGCGTCGCGGGTCTTGGTGTTGCCACTGATGTTGATGCGCTCGACATAGATGCGGGCGCCCTCATCCACCAGGTAAGTGACGTTGAACGTGCTGTTGGCCACGTCGCGATCGACGCGCGGACGGACATCGGCAAAGGCGTAGCCCTGCGCGGTCGCCTCGAAGGCCAGGTCTTCCTGCGACTTCTGCAGGTCGGCCAGAGAATAGGTGCCGCCCTTGCCGGTGCGGATCGCACCGGTCATGGCGTCGGGGTTGAGGCCCGGGATCGAGGTTTCGACACCGACCTGGCCGAAGCGATAGCGCTCGCCCTCGGAGATGGTGAAGTTCACGAAATACGCATTGCGCGAGGCGTCGTACTCGCCGACGGCCGACGTCACCTGCGCATCCGGGTAACCGTGGTTCATGTAGTAGAGCTCGATCAGCCCACGGTCGATCGTCAGCAGGTCTTCGCTATAGGTGTCGTCGCGGAACAGCCAGCTCAACAGGCTCGTCTCGTGGGTCCGGATGATGGACTTGAGCGTGCCCGAACCGATCGAGTTGTTGCCGGTGAAGTTGATGGCGGCGATGCCGGTGCGCTGCCCTTCGTTGACCACGAAGGTGACGCGCGCGCGGCCGCTTTCGGACTGCTCGACCCGCGGCGTAACCGTCACGCCCATGTAGCCCTTGCCGACATAGGCGAGGCGGATCGACTCGGCGTCGGCGGCGAGGCCTGCCTGCGAGAACCTCCCCTGCTCTGCAACGTTAACCATCGCGAGCAGCTGGGCGTCGGAGAAGCCGCTATTGCCTTCGAACAGCACAGCCGAGATGAGCTGTTGCTCCTGAGCCTGGGCCGCATCGACCCCGATCAATGTACCGCTGATGCCTGCGAGCGGCGCTGCCACGAGGGCGAGCGCTACAAAGATACCGCGCATCAGCTTTTTCGGGTTCGTCATGATTCTTGTTGCCTCGTGCGACCTACGCTGGGAATCGCCATGCACAGCGTCCCCAGCTAACTCCATCAAAAGCTTTTACTGGAATTTTAACCACGGACAAGCCGCGACGGGCTTCGAGGTTAGCGAATGATTGGCCCTCGTGCATTCCTGCAACACCTGGAAAACTAAGCTTATCCAAGGGTTAACGGGAATGTAGGGGCAATCGAGCAAATGCGTCGGAGCCGCGGCAACAATGTGGCCATAGCGCCTTCGTCGCGACTCCACCCTCAGCCGAGGCTGCGGAAGTAGCTCAGGATGGTGTCGTTGAACGTGGTGAAGACCATCAGGGTGAACACGACCGCAAGGCCGAAGCGATTTCCGATGTCCTGAACCCTCTGGCTGAGGGGCTTCCCGCGCGCCGCTTCTGCCAGGTAGTAGACCAGATGGCCCCCATCGAGCACCGGGATCGGCAAGAGGTTGAAAATGCCGATGTTCAGCGACAGCAGCGCCATCAGGTTGATCAGCGCGACGATCCCGAGGCTGGCGACCTCGCCGGAAACCTTGGCGACCTTCACCGGGCCGCCGAGCTGCTCGATATCACCGCGACCGACGAAGAAATCCCCGAGGAACGCTACCGTGCGATCGATGATGAAGCGGACCTCCTCGAAGGTCATGCCGATCGCCTCGACGGGATTGGGCCGATAGAGCGCCACCTCGGCCTGGTCGATGTTCTTGGTGACGCCAAGCCGGCCGATGCGGTGCGAGTTGCCGAACCGGTCGGTGGTCGACACCGCCTGCGGCACCGCAGTCACGGTCTCGGTCTGCCCGGCGCGATCAAAGGTGATGGTGACCTGCCGCTCCGGCGCAGTGGCGATCAGCCGCTGGAAATCCTCGAAGCCGCGCACCGCATAGCCATCGACCGAAAGGATGCGGTCACCTTCGGCAAGACCCGCCTGCCCGGCGACCGATTCCACCGGCACGGTGTCGAGCACCGCCGGAATGGTGTAGCGGCCATAGCCGAGCAGCAGCGCGTAAAGCACCAGCAGCGTGAAGATGATGTTCGCCACCGGTCCGGCGACCACCACGGCGATACGCTGCCAGACGTTCTTGTTGACGAACAGCTGCTGGCTCAATTCGGGGCCGGCGCGCTCGATGAAATCTTCATCCGGCGTGCTGGCGGCATTCATGTCGCCGACGAAGCGGACATAGCCCCCCAGCGGGATCGCCGAGATTTTCCAGCGCGTACCGCGCTTGTCATTGAAGCCGATGAGTTCAGGGCCAAAGCCGATGGAGAAGGCCTGGATGGCGATGCCGTTCCAGCGCGCCACCAGATAGTGCCCCATCTCGTGCACGAACACGATGATGGTGAGCACCACGAGGAACGGCACCACGAAGGAAAGCAGCCAGAAAACAAAGTCCATGTCGTCGGTTCCGAACGCCCCGCAGCTGCTGAGAAGCTAGAGGCTGAATGCGTTTAGATTACGATATGGCGACGTGTCGCCGCGTCACCAAAACAGGAAACCGGACGCTACCGCGTCCATGCCGGTATGTAGGAAACCGACTGCACAAAGGAAGATCGAACTGAGCGTCAGGCTGTCGAGCCGGTCCATCAGGCCGCCATGCCCGGGAATGATGTCGCCGGAATCCTTTATCCGGAAACGCCGCTTGATGGCGCTCTCGGCCAGATCGCCCACCTGCCCCAGAATGCTGAGGGCGGCACACAGCGCGAGGCCGACCCACCATGGCGATTGCGGCACCACCAGCAGCCACACCACCAGCCCGACCAGCGTGCCCAGCGCAAAGCCGCCAATCGCCCCCGACCAGGTTTTCGAGGGCGAGATATCCGGCGCCAGCTTTTCGCCGCCCACCTGACGCCCGGTGAAATAGGCACCGGTATCGGTCGCCCAAACCACGCAGCCGAGCAGCAGGCCGGCCCAGAGCCCGCTGTCGAACGCCCCAGGCTGGTTCCAGGTGGCTTCGCCACGAACCAGCAGCAAAGCGATGATGACGATGCCGTAGAACACCACGCCGCCGATACGCCAGAGGCGGGTGCCCGCGCTACCGAACCCGGCAACCACGGCAGCAGCCGCCACGGCGGCAAGCGATGCCAGCGATCCGAGCGCCGGATAGATCAGCGCGGCAATGACCAGCAGGCCAATCAGCGCGCCACCGACCGTGGTCAGCGGCTTCAGCGTCACCATCCGCTCCCACTCGCGATAGCAGCCGGCGAACACCACAGCGACAAGCGCTGCGAAGACATAGGAGCCGAAATAGAGGCCCACGCCGGCCATGACGAGCAGGACGATTGCCGAAGCGAAACGGGGACCGAGGTCCGTCCAGGACCGGCGGGCAAGCGGGTTGAACTGGGGACGCTGGTCCTCCGGTGCGCTCACTGGCTCCTCGACTCGATCCCGCCAAAGCGTCGGCTGCGCGAGGAATATTCATCGAGTGCCTTGAGGAAGACCTGCTCGCCGAAATCCGGCCAGTTCTCCTCGACGAACACCAGCTCGGAGTAAGCCCCCTGCCAGAGCAGGAAGTTCGAGACCCGCTGCTCGCCGCTGGTGCGGATGATCAGGTCCGGATCCGGCGTGCCGGAGGTGTAGAGCGCCCTCGTGATGGTCTCTTCGGTGATGTCCTCGACGCGCAGCTTACCCGAGGCCACTGCCTTGGCGATCGCTTTGGTCGCTTCGGTGAGCTCGGATTTGCCGCCATAGTTGAAGGCGACGATCAGCTCGAGCCCGGTATTGCGCGCGGTCTTGGACTGCACCTCCTCGATCAGCCGCTTCAGCGCCTCATCGAGGCCCGTGCGGGTCCCGATGATCCGCACCCGGACATTGTTCTGGATGAGCGTCGCCAGATCCGAGGCGACGAACCGGTGCAGCAGCCCGAAGATGAAGTTCACCTCATCGCGCGGCCGACTCCAGTTCTCCGATGAAAAGCTGAACACCGTCAGGTGCTTGATGCCGTAGCGGATGGACAGGTCGACCAGCCGGCGGAGCGCCTTGACGCCCTCGACGTGCCCCTCGGTCCGCACCTTGCCACGCGCCTTCGCCCAGCGCCCATTGCCATCCATGATGACCGCCAGGTGGGCGGGAATCTTGAGGCCAGGCTTCTCGTTGAGCGTCGTGGCAACGGCAGTTTCGGCGGACATGGACGCCCTCCAGGGGCAGCGCGTTACAGGCCTATACTAGACCTGCATGATTTCCTGTTCCTTGACGGCCAGCACGTTGTCGATATCGGCCACGGCGGCGTCGGTCGCCTGCTGCACCTGATCGCCCAACTTGCGGCTGTCGTCCTGGCTCAGGTCGCCGTCCTTCTCCAGCTTCTTGAGCAGGTCCATGCCGTCACGACGGATGTGGCGAACGGCGACGCGCGCCTGCTCGGCATAATTATGCGCAACCTTGGTCAAGTCGCGGCGGCGCTCTTCATTGAGTTCCGGCAGCGGCACGCGGATCACCACGCCCTCAGCGGCCGGGTTGAGCCCGAGGCCTGAGTTGCGGATGGCCTTCTCCACGGCACCGGCGAGGGTGCGATCCCACACCTGCACGCTGAGCATGCGGGCTTCCGGCACGGTGACCGTCGCCACCTGGTTGAGCGGCATGCGGCCGCCATAGGCTTCGACCGTTACCGGCTCCAGCAGGCTGGCGCTTGCGCGTCCGGTCCTGAGGCCAGCCAGTTCGTCCCTGAGCGAGACGATCGACTTCTGCATCCGGTCCTTGAGTGCGGGCAGCGAGAATGCCTCGGCCATGGTAAAACTCCTTGATATCCCGCGCCTTAGCCGACGCGTGTACTCCTTGCCCGGCCGGCCAGGACGCCTTTGAGGCCTTCCTTGTCGTCGAGCGCGTAAACAATTATCGGCAAGCCGTTGTCGCGGGCAAGCGCGAAGGCCGCCGTATCCATGACGCGCAGGTCTTTGGCGATCACTTCTTCATGGCTGATCGTCTCGAAGCGCAGCGCCTTGGGGTTCTTCTTGGGGTCCTCGGAATAGACCCCATCCACCTTGGTGCCCTTGAGCAGTACGTCGCACCTGAGCTCGATCGCCTTGAGCGCCGCCGCCGTATCGGTGGTGAAAAACGGGCTGCCGGTGCCGCCGGCGCACACCACCACATAGCCATCGGCCAGCGCCAGGTTGGCGTCGCGGGCGGTGAACGTATCGGCCACCGTCTCCATCGGCACGTTCGAATAGACTTTGACTTTCAGGCCCTTCTGCTCGATGGCATCGCCCAGCGCCAGCGAGTTGATCACCGTGCCCAGCATGCCCATCAGGTCACTGGTCACCCGGTCGCCACCCTTGGCGGCCACGGCCATGCCGCGGAAGATATTGCCCGCACCGATGACGATCGCCACCTGGACGCCGCTTTTGGCGACTTCCGCGATCTGGTCAGCCATGGCGTGGAGGAATTTCGGCTCGATGCCGAAGGACTGGTCGCCGGCAAGCACTTCGCCGGAGACTTTCAGCAGAATCCGTTTGTAGGCGGATTTGGCCATTCGTCAGTCTCCCGAGGTGCACAACAATGCCCGAATCTAGGGGCGTCGCAGGCGGTTATGGCATATTCGGACGGGCTGTTGACCAGCCCGTCCGAAACTTATCCCGGGTCTTACTTCACGCCGGCAGTGGCAGCGACTTCGGCAGCGAAGTCGGTCTCTTCCTTGGCGATGCCTTCGCCCAGCGCATAGGCGACGAAGCCCGTCACCTTGATCGGAGCGCCGACATCCTTCTCGGCATTCTTGACCACGTCGGCGATCTTGGTCTCGCCGTCGATCACGAACACCTGCGAAAGCAGCGTCACTTCCTCGTAGAACTTGCGCACACGGCCTTCGATCATCTTCTCGATGACGGCCTCCGGCTTGCCCGATTCCCGGGCCTGCTCGGTGAAGATGGCGCGCTCGCGGGCCACCACGTCCTGGTCGATGTCGTCGGGCGACACGCTCAGCGGCTTGGTGTTGGCGATGTGCATGGCGAGCTGCTTGCCCAGGGCATTCAGCGCTGCCTTGTCACCGGTCGACTCGAGCCCGACGATCACGCCGAGCTTGCCGAGGCCAGGCGCCACGGAATTGTGCACATACGAGCCGATCACGCCGTCCTTGACGGTGAGCGTGCCGGTACGGCGCAGGTTCATGTTCTCGCCGATCTTGGCGATCGCGTCGGTCAGCTCGGCCGAAGCGGAGCGGCCCGAACCCGGATACGGCATCTCGCTGAGCTTGCTCACGTCGCCATCGGCGTCGAGGGCCAGCTTGGCAATGTTGCCGACGATCTGCTGGAACTGGTCGTTGCGGGCGACGAAGTCCGTCTCGGAGTTCACTTCGACGATCGCGCCACGGGTGCCGTTGAGCGACACGCCGACCAGACCTTCAGCCGCGACGCGGCCGGCCTTCTTGGCGGCCTTGGCCAGTCCACGGGTGCGCAGCCAATCGACTGCCGCTTCCATGTCGCCACCGGTCTCCTCGAGGGCCTTCTTGCAGTCCATCATCCCCACGCCGGTCAGTTCGCGGAGCTCTTTAACCTGCTGAGCGGAAACAGCCATTTGATATCACCTTTCCGCGGCCCCTTGCCCGGAGCCGCGCCATTGTTCGAATGCGTAACCCGGAGCGAACCGGATTAGTTGGCGGCAGACGACGTATCGGCGTCTTCGGCGCTGAGCGCCGGCTCTTCCGGAGCCTCGGCGGCAGCACCGAGATCGGCGCCGCGGCCGGCAGCCGAACGGCCGATGCCGTCGATGGCCGCACGCGATACCAGCGAGCAGTAGAGCTCGAGGGCGCGAGCCGCGTCGTCATTGCCCGGAATGGCGAAATCGACGGTGTCGGGATCCGAGTTCGAGTCGACGATGGCGATCACCGGGATGCCAAGGCGCTTGGCTTCCTTGATGGCGTTCGCTTCCTTGTTGGTGTCGATCACGAACAGCAGGTTCGGCAAGTTACCCATGTCCTTGATGCCGCCGAGGTCGCGCTCGAGGCGCTCCTGCTCACGGCTGAGGAGCAGCAGCTCCTTCTTGGTCAGGCCATGGCCGCCATCGGCCTGCTGGGCCTCGAGCTCGCGGAGACGGGCGATCGAGTTCGAAATGGTCTGCCAGTTGGTCAGCGTGCCGCCGAGCCAGCGCGAGTTGACATAGTACTGGGCGGACTGGCGGGCAGCCTCAGCCACCACCGGAGCGGCCTGGCGCTTGGTGCCGACGAACAGCACGCGACCACCGTCAGCGACGGTGTCCGAGATCAGCTGCAGCGCGCGCTGCAGGGCCGGAACGGTCTGGCTGAGGTCGAGAATGTGGATGTCGTTACGGACGCCGAAAATGTGGCGTTCCATCTTCGGGTTCCAGCGGTGCTTCTGGTGGCCGAAGTGAACACCTGCTTCGAGCAGCTGACGCATAGAAAAATCGGGCAATGCCATGGAAGGCTTCCTTTACCGGTTATTGCCTCCGCGAGCGTTTGCGACGGGATGTCTCGCCACCGGTTGGAGCCATCGGCCTAAGTGCCGCGGCGCCGCGCTTCGCGTGTGAATTACGCCCGGTTGTCCGGACGCGTCGCGCATATAGGGGGTTTTGCTGTCATAGGCAAGGGTCGCGCAACGCACCTGACGGGCAGCTCTCGACGCCCCCTGCCCTTCGGCGCTAGGTTGCCCGCCTCCGTGCCGATCGCTTCGATGGCCACGCGGCCCAGAGGCCCGGCGTCACTACTCGATGAGGGTTTGGCATGGCCTTGCTTACCGAACAAGCATTCGAACCGCTGCGCGCCGGGTTTGCGGGCGAGATCGTGACGCCGCAAAGCGCGTCCTTCGGCGATGCCCGAACCGTCTTCAACGCCATGATCGACCACAGGCCCGCGGCGCTCGCGCAATGCGAAACGGCCGAGGATGTGGTGGCGGCGCTGGCTTTTGCGCAACGCCACGGCCTCGAGGTCGCTGTGCGGGGCGGCGGGCACAGCGTCGCCGGCAAAGGCAGCGTCGACGGCGGCCTGGTGATCGACCTCAGGCGAATGAACGCCGTTTCGGTTGCCCCGGACCGCAGGACGGCGCGGGTCGGTGGTGGCGCTACCATGAGCCATCTCGATCGTGGCACCCAACCGCATGGGCTGGCGACAACCGGCGGGCGGGTCTCGACGAC
>NZ_LAJE02000340.1 GCF_000970465.2 Devosia insulae DS-56 | reverse complement strand
GGCCCAACATGCACCTTTACTTCGCGTCGATGAACGCCAGCGCCGTCTCGACCAGCTTGGGCGAGTTCATCATGGTGTAGTGGGTGACGCCGGGGAGGATGGCGAGGCGGTTCTGGTTCATGCCGGAGCCATCCCACAGCGCATCCTGCAGGCCGCCGCCGAGCAGCTCGAAAAACTTTGCCGCGTGGCTGGTGCGGACGGCGTCCCAGTCACCATAGATCAACTGGGTCGGAACCTTGAGGTTGGGGACGTCGGCCGAGAAATCGTAGTCCTGGCCCATATACTGCATCTGGTCGAGCAGCTTCGGGAAGTTCACTTCGGGGTCCGGGTTCACCGCGGCAAAGCCCTGGTAGAGCGGCGAGGGCTTCATCATCTCGAACTGGCTGGCGTTCAGGCCGCGCATGCCCTGCTGGTTGTAGTCGTGCCAGCCGGAGAAGGCGAAGGGTGCCGAGGCGATGACCAGCTTGTTGACCAGCTCGGGGTGGGCGAGCGCCAGGCGCAGGCCGATGGTGCCGCCCATCGAGTAGCCGACGACATCGACCTTCTCGAGCCCCAGCGATTTGATCACTTCGGCGACGTCGGCGGCCATGTTGTCGAAGCTCATCGGTCGATCGAGCGGGCCGGTGTGGCCGTGGCCCTGCGCCTCGACGGCAATCACCTGGTGACTGGCGGCAAGACCGGAGAGGACCGGACCGAAGTTGTCGATGGTCATCAGGCCGCCATGCAGCAGGACGAGCGGCGCGCCCTCGCCGTAGGTGGCGTAGTAGACCTTGCCGCCGGTGACGGGGACATAGCCGGATGTGGTTGCGGTGAGCATGGGAGCAGTTCCTTCTTGAGCAGTTGCAGTGAGGACCGGCAGGGCGGAAGCAAAGCCGGTGAGGATGGCGATGGCAAGGACGGTGCGACGTAGCATGGGAAGTCTCCGTGGTTGGATATGGCTCCGCCGGTCCCGCGAGATCGCAGGGTGACGGAGGTGATGATTGAGGGTTTGGCCGCCCCCTCCACCACCCTTCGCGTGCTCCCCCTC
>NZ_LAJE02000339.1 GCF_000970465.2 Devosia insulae DS-56 | reverse complement strand
CCCTCCCCCTTGTGGGGAGGGCAGCAAAGCTGGTGAGCGTAGCGAACTAGCGTCGCTGGGGTGGGGGTACCCCACGCACCAGCGCGAGCAACCCACCACCGTCTTGCTGCTGTGACGCCCGTTCACTACGGTGTCGCCCAGTGGCGGAGGACAGGGCATGGCGGCTGAGTGCAAGGTGATCCGGGGCGGCGAGGGCTTCCACGGCAAGCAGGGGCTCGACTATTTCGCCGGGGTTTCGGCGCAGTCGGCTGGCGCCAAGGGCATCTGCATGCACATGGCGGTGATCCCGCCCGGCGCCGAGGCCAAGCCGCATTATCACGAGGCGCACGAGACAGCGATCTTCCAGATCGAGGGCTCGACCTCGTTCCGGCACGGGCCGAACCTCGAGTTCACCGATGTCGTCAACGAAGGCGACTATGTCTACATCCCCGCCGGCGTGCCGCATCAGCCGTTCAACCCGACCAACAGAATGGCGCGGGCCATCATCGCCCGAACCGACCCCAACGAGCAGGAAAGCGTGGTGCTGATCTAGCTCGCGCTGTTTGCAACTTCTCCTGATCCCGCACGGCTTGTTTGCCGTGCCATCGAACCGGAAAAGTCCCACGGCTTTTCCTGATCACGCTCCGGAAGCTCCACGATGCAGAAACTCCTCGTCCTCCAATCCCTCTGGACCATGATCGGGCTCAAGGGGGCGCCGCGCGAGCGCTCGCTCGAGGCCAATATCGAGATCATCGCCAATGCCGGGTTCGATGGCTTCGGCACCCAGTGGATCGATGCCGAGATGGCGCAGCGGGCCGGCCGGCTGGCGAAGTCCGCCGGATTGGTGGTCGAGGGCCTCTGCTTTCCGACCGATATCGACAGCCTCCTTCCGGCGCTCGAATGGGGCGCGGCCTATGGCGTGCACCACATCAACATCCAGCCCAACCTCCGGCCGCGCACGCTGGCCGAGGCGCTGCGGGTCGCCGAGGGCTGGCTGAGGCTCGCCGAGCAGGTGCCGTTCCCGGTGCATGTCGAGACGCACCGCGATCGAATGACCAACGACCTGCATTTCACCCTCGACCTGATCGGCGCCCTGCCTGAGCTGAAACTGACCGGCGACCTCTCGCACTACGTGGTCGGCCGCGAGATCGCCTTGCCGGTGCCCGAGGAAATCGAGGCGCAGATGACGACGATCCTCGAGCACTGCTGGGCCTATCACGGCCGGGTCGCCAGCAGCGAGCAGGTGCAGTTGCCGCTGTCGTTCCCCCAGCACGCGCCGTGGCTCGAGCAGTTCAGCACCTGGTGGCGGAACGGCTTTGCCGACTGGAAGAACCGGGCCGGGCCGGATGCAGAACTCAGCTTCCTCTGCGAGCTCGGGCCGCAGCCCTACGCCATCGCCGGAGCCGACGGCACCGACCTCACCGACCGCTGGGTGGAGTCGCTGCAGCTGCGCGACCTGGCGCGGGCGGCCTGGGGCCGAACGATAAATTGATCGACAGCCAGCTTGCCTGAGCCATAATGGTGCGCAAGCTGAAGCAGTAGAACGTTCTGGTGGGCGGCCTTTCAGGGGGCGGGTTCCGTGCAGGCAAAGACGATCGGCAATAACGGCCCGTCGCGGCGGGCCTTTCTCTTGGGCGCGGCGAGTTTCGGCGGGCTGGCGCTGAGCGGCTGCTCGGCGATGGTCGGCAACCGGCAGATCACCGTCCCCAACCTGCTGCCGGCCATCATCTCGCCCTACTACCTGCAAATCTACGGTGCGATGCCGGAGGAGCGGTTCCCCGTTCCGGCCGTCGATCTCAACAAGGTCGACCAGCGTTACCTGAGGACCGAGGTGGACGATCCCACTGGCGAGAAGCCAGGCACCATCGTGGTCGAGACCTCGGCGCGCTTTCTCTACCTGGTGCAGGATAACGGCACCGCCATTCGCTATGGCGTCGGCATCGGGCGCGACGGCTTCACCTGGTCGGGGCGCGGCAGTATCGGGCGCAAGGCGCAATGGCCGACCTGGTATCCGCCGGCTTCGATGATGCAACGGCAGCCCGAGACGCGCGAATTCGCCGGCGGCATGCCCGGCGGGATGAACAATCCGCTGGGCGCACGGGCGATGTACATCTACCGCAACGGCGTCGACACCATCTACCGCATTCACGGCACGCGCGAATACTGGAGCATCGGCAAGGCGGTGTCGTCGGGCTGCGTGCGGCTGATCAACCAGGACGTGATCGATCTCTACTCGCGCGTGTCGGTGGGGACCCCGATCATCGTGCGCGGCTGATCAGTTCGCCTTGCGGGTCATCGTCGCCTTGGGCACCGGGCAGTTCATCTTGCCGGTGAAGGGGTCGAGGGTACAGGTCGGCCAGATGTGGCAGTTCATTTTGCCGGTGAACGGGTCGAGCGTGCAGTTGGGTGGAATGCTGTCGCCATTGTTGCGCTCGGCAAAGGCGGGCGCGGCGCCAAGGGCGGTGATGAGAACGGCGGAAAGCAGAGCAATGCGGAGCATGGTCTTGGTCCTCTCGGCTGGTTCTATGCTTGCCAACCTGCGCCAGGGCGACTGAACCGGTGGTGAGGAGTGTGTTCAGAAAACCGGCGGCGCGGGTGCGATGCCTCGCCCCCGCGCCTGCCGGTCGGTCGCTTACCAGTTGAAGCAGACCATGGTCTTGGTGAAGGGGTCGAGGATGCAGTTGCGCGGGATGCCCTCGCCGCGCTTGGCCGCAAAAGACGGCGACGCGCCGAGAACGGCAACGAGAACGAGGGTGAGCGTAGCGATACGGAACATGTGTTGTTTCCTTGGTTTCTGATGCGGCCGAAGCTCGCCTGCGGCCGCTGAACGCCCGCTGAGGCGTGCGTTCAGGGAACCAAAACCGTGGGGATGCACTTGTTCGATCGCCATCGGAGGGAGATGCGATGAGTGCCGACGTGAGACGAACGCCCAAGGTGGCGCGAGTGGATCAACTGATGGACGAGAACGGCCAGCCGATCTCGTTGCCGGAGAACTCCACACTGGCCGTGACCCGCGATGTCGAGGAGACGATCGGCGGCACCGGGCCGACCAACTGGTGGAAACGTGGGCTGATCGCGGTGGGGATCGTGGTGGTGATCCTGCTCGGCTTCCAGCTGCTCGCCGGCAACACCCGATCGCCGGTGACCGCGCCCGCCACGACCACGGCGCAATAGAAAAGGCCCGGGACACGCCCCGGGCCTTCTCCTCAATTCTGCCAACCCCACCGCCGTCGGTGGGTCTCAGCCTCAGCCCTGGATGGGCGAGAGCTGGATTTCGACGCGGCGGTTCTGCGCACGGCCCGACTCGGTGCCGTTGGAGGCGATCGGATCCTCTTCGCCCTTGCCGGTGATGTAGAAGCGGCGCTGGTCGACGCCCTGGCTGGCGAGAATGGTCGCCACGGCCGTGGCGCGCTTCTGGCTCAGCTCCAGGTTGTAGCTGTCCGACCCTTGCGAGTCGGTGTGGCCGTAGACGTCGATCACCGTTTTGTTGAACTTCTTCAGCACCAGGCCGACCGAAATCAGGGTCTCGCTGAACTTGGGCTGCACCGTCGCCGAGTCGGTGGAGAAAGTGATGTTGGACGGCATGTTGAGGATGATCTGCTGGCCGACGCGGGTCACCGAAACGCCGGTGCCCTGCAACTGGGCGCGCAGCTCGGCTTCCTGCTGGTCCATGTAGTTACCGATCATACCACCGGTGAGGCCGCCGACGCCGGCGCCGATCAGTGCCGCGACACGCGGGTCAGCGCCCGTGGCTGCACCGATGATGCCGCCGACCACCGCGCCGCCGCCCGCACCAAGCAACGCGCCGCCGCTGGTGTTCGAGAGCTGGCTCTGGCCGGTATAGGGATTGACCGAAGTACAGGCGCTCAGCGACAGAGCCGCGAGCCCGGCGATCAGAATCTTGGATTTCATTGACGTCCCCCGTAGGTGTGGCGCACGTTCTCGCCACCGATTGCGGCAGCAAGGTGTTCGCCTCGCCGCCTTTGCCCGCGGCGAGGGTAGATCAGTATCGCCCGCTGTTGAAGCGGTGGTTTGCCGCCGATCAGCCGTGCGCCCAGCCGCCATCGACGATGAAATCCTGAGCCGAGATCATCTTCGAGTCATCGGCCGCGAGGAACAGCACCATGCGGGCGATATCCTCTGGGTAAAGCCGGCCCTTCAGCGCCTGCTGCTGATCGAGCGACGCCATCGCCTCGGGGGTGGCCCAAAGCGAGAGCTGACGCTCGGTCATGATCCAGCCCGGCACCAGCGTGTTCACGCGCACGCCGTGCTGGCCATACTCCTTGGCCATCGAGCGCGACATGCCGTGCATGGCGGCCTTGGCGGCGGTGTAGACGGTGAGCTGTGCCGAGAGCGTCATCCAGCTGACCGAGCCGAAATTGATGATCGAACCGCGGTTGGCGGCAACCATGCCCGGCGCCACCGCCTGTGCAGCGAAGAAGGCGTGCTTCAGGTTGACCGCGATGCGCTTGTCCCAATCCTCGGGGCTGACCTCGGCGATATCGTGCCGGTGGTCGTTCGCCGCGTTGTTGACCAGCGCCAGGGTCGGGCCATGTGCCGCCTCGAAACCCTTGATGGCCGCCTGGTAGGCAGCAATGTCGGTGACGTCGCAGCGGGTGAAGCTCACCGTGCCGCCGGCTGCGCTCAGCTCGGCCGCCAGCTTGTCGCCCGCCTCGCCAGAGATATCGACGAAGCCGACTTTGCTGCCCTGCGCCGCGAAGGCGCGGACCATGCCCTCGCCGATGCCCGAAGCGCCGCCCGAGATGATGACAGGCATGCCCTTCAGACTGGGATAGATTGCGTATTCAGACACGGAAAGCCCCCGGGAAACAGTATTGGCGGGGGATTTAGCGCGCGGTTACGCGCGCGACAAGGCGCGATCCGTACGCCGGAGCGTTTCACCGTTTCGATGAAACGGCGATACGCACCAGATCCTCGATTTGTCGCGCTTTCGAACCGGAAAAGTCTGCAACTTTTCCTGAAAACGCTCCGGGTTACGCCAACTCACGATTTGTCACCCGAACGACATATCGGCTGGCTAGGGAGGCGCTCCCCCTCCCCTGTTCCGAAGCTACCGCCATGTCCCTCGATCTTGTCAAACCCGCCCAGATTGCCTTGCTGCAGGGGCCGCCGCAGGCCGAGCGCGACCGGCTGGACGCGCTGCAGCGAACCGAGGCCAACCACGCCGAAGCGCTTGCCGGTCTCGCCTGCCTGCAGCGCGTCGAAGCACCGGTCGCCGAACACGGCGAGGTGCTGGCGTTCCCGCTGAGCGTCGCCGCCTGGAACCTCGAGCGCTGCTATAATGTCGAGAAATCAGCCGCGGTGCTGAGACGCGAAGCCGCGGAACTGGTGCTGCTGTCGGAAGTCGACAACGGCATGGCGCGCACCGGGCAACGGCACACCTCGCGCGACGTCGCGGCCGAGCTCGGCATGAACTATGCCTTCGGGGTCGAATTCCTCGAACTGGAGCTGGGCGCCGAGGTCGAACTCGAGTTCTGCAAGGACGATTTCAACCGGCACGGCTTTCACGGCAACGCCCTGCTGTCAAAGGCGGCCCTGCAGGCGCCGGTGATGATCCGGCTCGAGCCGCATGGACACTGGTTCACACCGGAAAGCCCGGCCCGCCGGGTGGGTACGCGGTGCGCCATCGCGACAGCGGTGCAGACCACCGAGGGGCCGCTCTATGCCGTGTCGGTGCATCTCGAGAACCGCGGCGACGCCGGATATCGCGAAGCACAGGTGAAGCGCCTCATCGACGCGATCGACGAACTCGCCGGCAACACGCCCGTCATCATCGGTGGCGACCTCAATACCGGGCTCGCCGATGGCGGCGATTTCGAGAAAGAAACGCTGTTTGCCCACGCCTATGGCCGCGGCTTCGAGCGGCATGGCGGGCCCATCGGTCAGACGACGACCCGCCCAAGCCGGGTCAGCCGCAGCCCGCGCGGCACCTGGAAGCTCGACTGGTTCCTGACGCGTGGGCTGATGGTGGAGGAGAGCCGGATCGTGCCGTCGCTGGCCGATGACGGCGAAGTGCTGTCGGACCACGATCTGGTGGTGGCGAAGCTCGGTGGGTTCAGGGGCTGAGTGGACCTCGGTCCCCAGCCACGGTCAATCGATGACCGCGATGGCGTCGACCTCGATCAGGTAGCCGGGTGACAGCGTTGCGACGCCGAGGAGCGTGTCCGCCGGCTTGTGATCTCCGAACAGCGCAACCCGCGCCGTCTCGATGATCGGCAGGCAGGCGTCGCGGTCGTAGTTGACGACATAGATGTTGATCCTCGTGACCTGATCGGTCCGGGCCCCGGCTGCAACGAGGGCACGGCCGAGATTGTCGAAAACCTGCCGAGCCTGGGTCGCGAGATCACCTTGGCCAACCAGCTTGCCATGGAGATCTTCAGGCTCCTGCCCCGCGATGAACACCAGCTTGCTCCCGGTGGCGACAACCACCTGGGTGTAGGTCTGGGGAACCGGGAGATCGCTGGGGTTGATGAGTTGAAGCGCCATGGTTCAGCTATCCGGTAAGGGGAGGATGGGTTGGTGCCGAAGCAGGATATGGTGGTGGCGCGCGGCGGCGATCAGCAGCAACAGCGACCGGCCGACAACCACCGGCCGTCACCCCGGCGAAAGCCGGGGCCCAGTGCTCAGGCCCATCCACCCGCACAACCGTGCCGACCTTGAAGGATCGGAGGGGTTGCATCCGGACCGACCGTCCGAGCAGTGGGTCCCGGCTTTCGCCGGGATGACGGCCGGTGGGTACCTGCGCTATCTCGCCTTGGCTCAGACCGTGTCGTCTTCGACGATCACCTTGCCGGTCGGGGCGACGTCCATGGCTTCGACCTTCTGCAGCAACTGCTCGATCTTTTCCACATTGGCGATGTGGCGGGTTTCCATCGAGAAGTTGAGCGTGATGTACTCGCGGCCCGGGCAGAAGGTGCAGATATTGGCGGCCGGATGCCAGGCGCCGCAATAGATCGGCTCCATCATGCCATGGGTCATCGGACCGTAGGTGCGGTGCGGCGGCACCAGGGTGAGCACAATGTGGATGCCGCCGTTGAAGCGCCAGAAGCGCTTGCCGGGCAGGAACGGCGCGATGCGGTTGAGGCCGCGCAGCGCCTTGAACATCGAGTTCATCATCACCTGGAACTTGGTGATGTCCTTCTTCTCGATCTTATCGATGGTGTCGTCGACCTTGCGGACATAGGCGACGAAATCGTCGATCACCTCGAACTTGGCCTCGAGGGCGCGGACGCGGAAGAAATCGTCATCGGCATCGTGGCGCTTGCCATCGAGCATGGTGTAGGCGGCGCCGATCACCTTTTTCGACATATGCCGGTCCTCGCCCTCGCCGTTGAGGGCGTGGGTGACGAGCGCGAACATCAGCGAGCGCTGGCGGACGCCGAGCTTGTTGGCGAGCAGCCGCAGCCGGTGGCGCTTCAGCGCCAGGGTCTTGAAGCCCCACGGTTTGTCGGGCGGGGCGAGGATGTTGGCGAGGGTCACGTACATGAAGGTCATGCCCCAGCCGCGCAGCGTGCCCTTGATGCGGGCGCCGAGCCCGACCTTGTTGGCCTTGTCGCTCATCACGCCATGGCCGGCGGAGGCGGAGCGGGTGAGCAGCGCCGAATCGGAGCCTTCGAGCAGCGCGTGGCTCGAGCGCACCTGGATCATCGAGGCGCGGCCCATCTCGTCGGGGCCGCCACGGCGGACCACGGCGGAGACGCGGAACAGCGGCAGGTCATCACGTGCGAAAATGTCAGGCGATTTCGACACCCACTTGTCGGGATAGCCGTCGAAGTCGTCGACTTCCTCGACATGGGTGATGGCATCGAGCAGATGCTTGGGGAACGGCTGGCCCGGGCGGGCGCCGACGAAACCGTGGCTCAGCTGCGGGGCCAGCGCCACCATGTCGGCGACCAGATTGCCCAGCGTTTCCTTGTCGAAATGCGACTTCGACGCGGCGGTGAAGAACACCGTGTCGCGCGCCTCGTAGAGGAACCACTGGAAATCGGTGAACAGCGCCTGCGGGTGCTTGTTGACGGCGGCAAGCGCCAGGTCGAGCACCTCGGCATCGTCGTTGGCGAAGCTGGACGAAGAGAAGCTCTTCATGGCGGATCCCCCTGTTTCCGTAAGGTTGATACTAGCGGACGCCGGAACCGGGTCAACGGAAAGGCATCGGGGCCGTTAATCCGGATCGAAACGGCCAGTTGGAGCGGAGTGACACGGCCGCGCTGAACCCATTCTGAACGGAGAATATCACAGTCGGATAAGCCAGATGCGACGAGTTGCGCACATCTGGTTGATTGGCAGAAGCGGCCCCATTGTTTAGGATGGTTCCAAGCTGGAGCGGCAAGCTGCAGCCCGGCCAATGACTTGTATAAGCCGCCGCGCGGCGAATTGACCTATGTCAATGCCAGGGTCCGGGGAATAGCTATTTCCTTGACCGGTGAGGTCGCCAGCAGGCGAAAGGCCTGCGCTACGAGAGTGGAATTATGGACTATCGCGGGTTTTTCGAGGACGCCGTCGACACCTTGCGGCAGGAAAAGCGCTATCGCGTTTTCGCCGATCTCGAACGCATCGCCGGGCGTTTTCCCCGGGCGATCTTCCGGGACAATGCCGACAACCAGCGCGAGATCACCATCTGGTGCTCGAACGATTATCTCGGCATGGGCCAGCACCCGGTCACCATCGCGGCCATGCAGGATACCGCGGGGCGACTCGGCGTCGGCGCCGGCGGCACCCGCAACATCTCCGGCACCAACCGGCCGCTGGTCGAGCTCGAGCGTTCGCTGGCTGACCTGCACCGCAAGGAAGCGGCGCTGGTGTTCACCTCGGGGTTCGTCTCGAACGAGGCGGCGATCTCGACCATCGCGCGGCTGCTCCCCGACTGCGTGATTTTCTCCGACCAGCTCAACCATGCCTCGATGATCCAGGGCGTGCGCCAGTCGGGCATGGAAAAGAAGATCTTCCGCCACAACGACGTGGCGCATCTGCGTGAACTCCTGGCATCGGTCGATCGCAAGCGCCCCAAGCTCATCGTCTTCGAGTCGGTCTACTCGATGGATGGCGACGTGGCGCCGATCGCCGAGATCTGCGACCTCGCCGAGGAATTCGGCGCGCTCACCTATATCGACGAAGTGCACGCAGTGGGCATGTACGGCCCGCGCGGCGGCGGCATTGCCGATCGCGAAGGCCTGATGGGCCGCATCGATATCATCGAGGGCACGCTCGCCAAGGGCTTTGGCGTGATGGGCGGCTATGTCGCCGCCAACCAGGCGATCATCGATGCGATCCGCTCCTATGCGCCGGAATTCATCTTCACCACTGCCCTGCCCCCGGCGCTCTGCGCCGCGGCGCGCGCTTCGATCGAGCACCTGAAGCTCTCCTCGGTGGAGCGCGAGGGACAGCAGCGCCAGGCGCAGCTGACCAAGGACATCCTCGGCGATGCCGGCCTGCCGGTACTGAAGACCGATACCCATATCGTGCCGGTGATCGTCGGCGACGCACGTCTCTGCAAGGCGGCGAGCGATATGCTGCTCGAAAAGCACAACATCTACATCCAGCCGATCAACTACCCCACCGTGCCCAAGGGCACGGAACGGCTGCGCATCACGCCGACGCCACTCCATACCGACGAGATGATCATCGAGCTGCGCCATGCGCTGGTCAGCGTGTGGGCCAGCCTCGAGCTGCCGCGCGAACGCCCCACCGCCAAGGTCAGCTCGAACAAGCTGATCAGCGGCGACCTGACGCTCACTGGCGCCGGCGGCTGAGGTTTCCTGCCCTCTCCCCTTGGGGGAGGCACCAGAGTCGCACCGCACTCGATGTCGGTGGGGTGGAGAGTCCGTGCTGTTGGCCGAGGGGTCACACCACAACCGCCGCGTGCCGGGGTGTTGGCTACAGCGATCGGGCGGCCGTCCGCGGCATCGAGCTTCAGCCGGATGGCGCGCCGCGCTCCACAGTGGCAAGCTTGTAAACCGCTGGATTGTGACAGCGTACCCGGCCAAGCTTGTCACCATGCAGCTCCGCCTTCATTCCCGCTATCAGAACTCCGCCGGCCAGCGCGTGCGGATCGTGCTCAACCTCAAGCGCATCGGCTACGAATACGTGCCGGTGCCGTCGGCCAGCTCACCCGAATATCGCGCCATCAACCCACAGGGGCTGATGCCGGCGCTGGAGATCGACGGACGCATCGTGGCGCAATCGCTGGCGATCATCGGCCTCCTGGAGGAGCTTTATCCCGATCCGCCGCTGCTGCCGGCCGATCCGCTCGATCGGGCTGAGGCGCGAGCCTTTGCACTGCTGATCGCGGCCGACGTGCACCCGATCAACAACAACCGGGTGCGCAAGTACCTTGCCGGCCCGATGGGCGCCAGCGAGGCGCAGGTCGACGGCTGGTACCGGCACTGGATCGCCACGGCGTTCGAGAGCCTCGAGACGGCGCTGGTTCGCCGTACCCGCACCACCCGCTATGGTTTCACTGAGACGCCCGGGCTCGCCGAGGCCTGCCTCGTGCCGCAGATGGCCAATGCCCGTCGTTTCGGCTGCGACCTCGCCCCCTATCCGCTGCTCGAAGCGCTGGATGCCTCGTGCCGCGACCTGCCCGAGTTCGTTGCGGCGCGGCCGGAGATGCAGGTGGACTATCCGGCGTAGCGATCCGCTGCACTGAAACAAGAAACGCACGCCAGCTGACCGGCGTGCGTTTCGACCGTCGAGCAGTGAGTTACTTCTGCGCCTTGATGGCGTCGCGGATTTCGGTGAGCAGCTTTTCTTCGGTGGTGGGGGCCGGCGGCGCGGCGGGGGCAGCGGCTTCCTGCTTGCGCAGGCGGTTGATGCCCTTGACCACGAGGAACAACACGAAGGCGATGATGGTGAATTTCACCACCGCATTGATGAACAGGCCGTAATTGAGCGTCGCCACGCCGGCGGCGCGGGCGGCAGCGACCGACGGCACCGGCACGTTGTTGGGGTTCGAGATGACGAGGAACAGGTTCGAGAAATCGATGCCGTTGAGGATCAGGCCGATGATCGGCATGAACAGATCGTCGACGACGGACGAGACGATGGCGCCGAACGCGGCGCCGATGATCACACCGATGGCCAGGTCGATAACATTGCCCTTCAAGGCAAAATCACGGAATTCCTTGAGCATGTAAGTCCCCTTGGTTGGCGGCGCCGACCGGCCTCCCCGTTCTCGGCAAATGACCCAAGCCGCGCCCTCGATTGAGTTTTTCCCGGTTTGGACGACAAAGCAACTCAACTATTGCGCCGGCCGGACGTCCGCTGTGGACGACGACGCGGCGCGTCTCTCGCACCCCCATTGAAGAAACGCCGATAACAGCCCCGACTTTGTGCGGCCTTGCGACGGCGAAGACCGGGGCAGATATTGGGGAGGGGGCACGGAATATGAGATGGTCGAGATACTGACCGAAACACAGGATTCGCTGCGACAGGCGATCGAGCACATCCCGCAGGGGGTGGCGGTGTTCGATCGCGACCTGCGGTTGGTCACCTGCAACGCCCGCTATGGCGAGCTGCTGGCAGTGCCACAGGAGCTGCTGCGGTCGGGCATACCGCTCTACGACATGGCGCTGTTCGTGGCGCGGCGCGGCGACCTTGGCGCCGGCGACGCGATCTCGCTTGCCGCGCAGCGCGTGCAGACACTGACCCAGTCGCATACCACGGTGAGCCAGCGGCTCGGCGCCAAGGGCCAGGTGCTGGAGTTCCACTCGGCGCGCCTGCCCGATGGCGGGCTGGTGATCAGCTTTGCCGACGTCACGGCGCGGGTGGATGCCGAGACCGAACTCGCCAGCATCAACCAGTCCCTCGAAGGCCGGGTCGAGGAGCGTACCGCGGCGCTGATCCGGGTGAACTCCGAGCTTGAAGTGGCGCGAGCCAAGGCGGATGCCGCCAACCGCGACAAGACGCGCTTCTTCGCCGCCGCCAGCCACGACCTCCTGCAGCCGCTGAACGCGGCGCGGCTCTATACCTCGACGCTGGTGGAGCGCGCCGGCGGCACCGGCCTCGACGAGCTGGCGCATTCGATCGAAGCCTCGCTCACTGCGGTGGAAGAGATCATGGCGGCGCTGCTCGATATCTCGCGCATCGATGCCGGCGCGGTGAAGCCGGCGGCGACGCCGTTCCAGGTGCGTGACCTGCTCAAGAAAGTCGATGTCGAGTTTGCCCCGCTGGCGCTGAAGAAGGAGATCGACCTGAGGCTGGTCGATACCTCGCTCGCCGTGGTGGGCGACCGGGCGCTGACGGCCCGCGTCATCCAGAACCTTGTGTCCAACGCCATCAAATATACCCGCCCCGGCGGCCGGGTGCTGGTCGGCGCCCGGCTGCGCGGCACGCGGGTGCGCTTCGACGTGATCGATACCGGTATCGGCTTCAACAAGGATCAGCATGCGCTGATCTTTGCCGAGTTCAGCCGGCTGGAGCATGGCGCGCGCATGGCGCAGGGGCTGGGCCTCGGGCTGTCGATCGTCAAACGCCTGGTGACGGCACTGGGTCTGACGATGGAGCTAGAAAGCAAGGAAGCGCGCGGTTCGCGGTTTTCGCTCTACCTGCCCTACCACCGTTCGCTGAAGGTGATGCCCGAGGAGGGCCCGGCGCGCGAACCAACCTCCAACCTCAACGGCTTGCGTATCCTCTGCGTCGATAACGAGCGCGCCATTCTCGATGCGATGGAAGGGCTGCTCGGCGGCTGGGGCTGCGATGTGCGCTCGGCCCGCTCGCTCAAGGATATCGACAAGGACGGATTGCTGCTGGGCTGGCTGCCCGACCTGGTGCTGATGGACTACCACCTCGACCAGACCTCCGGCCTCGATGCCATCGAATGGTTGCGCCACAATGTCGGCGGCCACCTCCCGGCTGCCCTGGTCACCGCCGACCGCAGCCCGGCGGTGCGGGCGCTGGCCGAGGATCGCGGCATCACCGTGGTGACCAAGCCGGTGAAGCCGGCGGCTTTGCGGGCGACGATCAGCCAGCTGGCGGGGCAACGGGGGCGGAAGCGGGTGGAGGCCTAGCGCTCTCAGACGCTGATGACGCTGGCCTGGTTACCAACACATGGGTCAGAATACCACAGGGCGACATGTCAAATCATACGACCGGCGGCGTTCGATGACGGTATGAGCGCCGCGCTTCGATCGCGTCCACAAATGCGACACGAGCAGGCCGGACGTTGGTCATCGTGGCCAATGTCCGGCGCTCCGGCCGGTACAGCCGGTTCCTCCGGTTTCGTCTGCTAGGCCATAGTGGCCGACGGCAGGTAGACGGCGTGCACCATTCCCGAGCCGAGCTGCTGCAAATCCCCGAGCTCCAAGCGCGAGGCATATCCTGCAGGAAACAGCCGGGTGCCGCGCCCCAGCACGGTCGGGTAGATCAGCATATGCACCTGATCTACCAAGCCGAGCGGCAGCAGTGAGTGCACCAGCCCGGCGCTGCCATAGACCAGGATATCGCCATCGCCCGCGCTCTTCAGCCGGCGGACTGCGGCGGCGACGTCGCTGGAAAGGATAGTGGTGTTACTCCACGTCGCCTCACGCATCGTCGTTGAGGCGACATATTTCGGCATGCCGTTGAGCCGCCTGGCGAAGCCGGCGGGGTCATCGAGGGTCGGCCAGACCGCGGCGAAGCCTTCGTAGGTGGTGCGCCCCATCAGCGCGATATCGGCTGCCCACAGCTCCCGGCGCATGATCTCGTCGCCTTGGGGACCGCGACTGTAGGGGCCAACCCAGTTGCCCAGACCGGAGTTCTCCATGCCGACAGGATCCTGCACCACCCCATCGAGCGAGATATAGACGCTCACCACCAGCTTGCGTGCCATTGGGTTTCCTCTCGTTCAGGTTTCCGCTGCTATCCATAGGACGATCAGCGCAGCGGCGGGACGCCAGCCGCTGCCAAAACGAGTGCGAATTCTGCCAATGTGGCCGCCGGACCGCCAACGGCGGCCGGAACAACAACCAGGTCGCTCAGGCGCCCGACAGCAACTCGTCGAACTGGCCTTCCTCGATCTTCGATGCCGCGATCACCGCCTGGGTGCGGCTGTCGACGTCGAGTTTCTGCAGGATCGCTGAGACGTGGGCCTTGACCGTCGCCTCGGAAATCGAGAGCTCGTAGGCGATCTGCTTGTTCATCAGACCGTCACTGAGCATCATCAGCACGCGCACCTGCTGCGGGGTGAGCGTAGCGAGCCGGCGCATCAGCGCCGACTGGTTGTCCTCGGCGGGGAACTCCATGCCTTCGGGGACGAACACCTCGCCCGACAGCACGGTCTCGATGGCGCGGCGGATATCAGCCGGGCCGACGGATTTGTGCAGGTACCCCGAGGCGCCGAGCTCGAAGGCGCGGCGGATGATGCCGCCGTCCTCGACGGCGGTGACGATCATGACAGGGATTTCGGGATACTGGGCACGCAGCAGCAACAGGCCTGAAAAGCCGCGCACACCCGGCATATTGAGATCGAGCAGCACCAGGTCGCACTCGCGATCGGCCTCGAGCGCGGCGCTGAGGGCGCTGAGATCGCCCGCCTCTTCCACCGAAATCGACGGGTCGCCGCCGGCCAGCGTCTGGCGCAGCGCGGCGCGGAACAGCGGGTGGTCGTCGACAATGATGATGCGGCGGGTGGTCATCTTACGCGTGCACTCCTGGGCGCCCTACCTAGCAAGCAGCTTACCGCTTTTGTATCCCACTTAAGACTGCCGTGGGGACAGAGATTTCTCCGCTCGCCTTGTCCACAGCTCCGTTGCGCCGATTCGCAAAATGCGATTGAGCTTAACGCGATCTTTACCATGTTTTCCCAAGAGTAACCGGATTGCTCATGGCCCGAACTGGGTCTGAGGTGTTCCGTTTCAGGTGCTTGGGATCGACCGATGGCCCGCGCGACTTCCACGTTCCAGACGCAAGACTACGGCCAACCGGGTTCCGGCGAATGGCAGGAGCTGCGCGGCGAACTGGTGGCGCTGCTGGACCAGGTCGAGACGCAAGTCGCCCGCACCGCAAGGCCCGAGCCGAGCTACCAGGGCCTCGCCGAACGGATGCGCGACCTGCGCCACCAGGTGACCGAGGCGGAGCCCGATACCCGCCATCGCGAAGCGCTGCGCTCGGTGCAGCGGGCCATCGACAAGTTTTCCGACCGCGACGAACCGGCGCCCCCGGCCAACCCACGCGACACGCTCGAATCGGCGATCCAGCAGATTCGCTCGCGCCATTTCGGCGCGCCGCCCGCCCCTGCTCCGCAGCTGCCGCAGCAGCAACTGCCGCCGCAGAGCGCGCCGCAGTTCGACGAGCTGGCCGAAGCGGTCGGCGGCATTTCCACCCGCCTCGAGCGGCTCGAAGGCGAATTGAGGGTGCAGGCCAAGGGCCAGACCGCCAATGTACGCGAGATCGCCGAGCAGGTCGGCCAGCTCAGCCATGTGGTGGAACTGCTGGCCGGCGCAGTAGGCGAGACCGGGCAGGTGAAGCGGCTCGAGGGCCATATTGCCGGGCTCGCCAAGCTGATCGCCGATGGCCCCAAGGTCGACATGACGGCGCTGAACCAGCGACTCGACGATGTGTCGCTGACCGTCGGCAAGCTTGCCGAGCTGCAGAAGCACTATGCCGACCGCTCCGACATGAGCGGCATGACGGCGCGGCTCGATGACGTCAGCGCCACCGTGGGCCGGCTCGCCGACCTGCAGGTGCAGTATGCCAACCGGGTCGAGAACCCCAAGGACGGCCTCAAGGAGGCGATGGGCGCCATCGAGGATGGCATCCGCAATATCTACGACCGGGTCGATGCGATCGAGCGCACCATGGCGATGCCGCCGGCCGAGCTCGAAAAGATCACCGAGGAACTGGGGCGCGTGGCGCAGGCGATGAAATCGCCACAGCAGCCGCAGGGGCTGATCGAGCTGATCGATGCGCTGAACGTCAGGATCTCCGACATCGAGGGACGGAGCGCCCAGGTCGGCGAGCTGAAGCTCGATATGTTAGCGCTGCGCAACACCGTGCTCGGAGCACTGGAGCCGCGCTTTTCGGCGCTGGAACAGCAACTCGAGGTGCTGAACGACAAGGTCGACGACCGGTCGTCCGAAGTCAGCATCAGCCAGCTCGAAGCGCAGGTTCGCCAACTGGTGGCGCGCATGGACCAGACCGGCGAGCAGCTCACTGGCCTCGCCAAGCTCTATGCGGCGCCGGCTCCGGCTGAAGCGCCGGATTTCGACCAGCTTGCCGACCTGGTGGCGGCGCGTACCTCGGACGCCATGCGGCAGCTCGACAAGCCGACGCAGACCGGCCGCGACGAGGCCGGGTATGCCGAGATCGAAAAGCGCGTCAGTCAGGCGATGAAGGCAGCCGCCAAGGAGAAGCCGGCCGCCGAAACAGTGGCGCTCGACGCTACCATCCGCGAAGTGAACGAGCGGCTGAAGCGGCTCGAGACCTCACTGGAGGCCAAGGCCGCCGCCCTGGTTGCCGCCGCTGCTCCCGCTAGCTTCGTCAAGCTGCCCGAGGCACCAGCTCCCAGGCTCGAAATGCCGAAGCCGGAGAGCAAGCCGTTGGCTGCGGCGCCCGCGCCGGTGGCAGCGGCCAGCGCGCCCGTGGTCAGCGAGCCGCTCAACCCGATTGCGCCGCTCTTCGACAACCTGTCGTTCGAGGATGAGCTGCCGTCGCGGCCGCAGCGGGTCGACCTGGGCGACAGCATGCCTGCCGACCCCAGCGTCGATGCGCCGCTGCTCGACAAGCCGTTCGGCGACGATCCCAACCCGCTGCGCACGGCACTGGAAGTGAAGAACGGGCCGCGGAAGCGCCCGGCTGAGCCGAACACCGAACTGCCGCCCGCACCGGTGCCCTCGCTCGACCTGATGGACGAACCCGAAAAGCCGGTGTTCGACCCGAGCCTCGCCGAGCGTCCGCCGCAGCCGAAATCCACCCTCGACCTGCCGGTTGAAGAGGTGTTCGTCGCGAGCCCGAAGGCCGAACTGCGTCCGGCTGCCGCCGTGGACGACGAGCCGCCGATGCCCAACCGTAACACCTTCATCGAGGCACATCGCCGTGCTGCCCGCCAGGCGGCAGCGGGCAAGGCCGAACCGGTGTCGGCTGCCGGTGGCTCGCTGATCGGCAAGGCGTTCGCACGCTTCCAGGCGAACCGCGCCGAGGCGCCCGCCGTCGATGCCGCTCCGGCAGTGACGATACCGGTGAAGCCGGCCGTGGAAAAGAGCAAGCCGGTGAAGGCGGCAAAGCTCGCCAAGGCCCAGGACACCAAGCCCGCCAAGCCGGTCGGGGGCGAGGCCGCCAAAAGCGGCCTGCCGTTCGCCGGCTTGTTCAAGAGCAAGGCGACGCGCCAGCTGGCGGGCGACAAGGAGCCGGTGAGCCAGTGGCAGCCGGATGAGCCGGCGCCACGCGTGCTGCCGGCGGCGCCCGAGCCGAGCCTCGTGGCGCTCGGCGCCGAAGAAACCAGCCCCGCTGCGGACGACGCCAAGCCGAAGCAGAGCTTCCTGCTCCGCCACAAGCAGCCGATCCTTTTGGCCGCGAGCGTCGTGGCACTCGCCTGTCTCACCATCAACCTGATCAACCAGCGGATGAAGCCGTCCGAGGCCGAAGCGCCGGCGCCGACCGCCCAGGCGACGCAGGATGTCGGCGACGTGGCCCTCGCTCCGGTGCCGCTTGCCCAGCAGGGTTTCGCGGCACAGCCCGGCAAGGCGACGCCGCGGGTGATCCCGACGCTCGACAAGCTGACCACCGCCTCGATCGGCGGCGCCACGCCGCAGAAGTTCGTCGCCTCGGCCGAAGCCCCGAAAATGCCGCAGGCCTTCGAAGCGGCGACCGCCGTGGCCGAGCAGACTCCCGCCGGGGTTGCCAGCCTCAGCGACAAGATCGAACCGCTGGTCGACGCGATGGAAAGCCCGGTCAAGGTCGACCGCCCGCCGGCGTCGGTCGGCCCCGAGCCGCTGCTCGCTGCTGCCGGCAATGGCGATGCGCGGGCGCAGTTCGAAGTGGCGGCGATCTACACTGAAGGCCGCGCCGTGCCGGAGGACCTGAAGGCCGCCGCGATGTGGTACGAGCGCGCCGCCGGTCAGGGCTTTGCTCCGGCGCAATATCGGCTCGGCAACCTCTACGAGAACGGCCGCGGCGTGGAGAAAGACCTCGCCCAGGCGCGGCTCTGGTACCAGCAGGCCGCTGAGGCGGGTAACCGCATGGCGATGCACAACCTGGCCGCGCTCTATGCCGGCGGCGGGCTCGGCACGCAGCAGTTCGATGCGGCCGCCAAGTGGTTCGAGGAAGCGGCCAGCCGCGGCATGAAGGACAGCCAGTTCAACCTCGGCATGCTGTACGCGCGCGGGCTGGGGGTGAAGCAGGACCTCGCCGCCTCGTTCAAATGGTTCAGCCTCGCCGCCGGCAAGGGCGACAAGGATGCGGCCAAGTCACGCGATGATATCGCTGCCTCGCTCGATGCGGCGACGGTGCAGAAGGTGACCGCCGACGTCGCGGCCTTCCAGCCGCAGCCGATCGATTTCGTCGCCAACTTCGCGCCGATCGGCACCTGGAGCGACAAGTTCGACCCGGGCGCCCCGATCACCAACCTCAAGGTGGTGAAGGGCGTACAGCTGGCGCTGCGCCAGCTCGGCTTCGACATCGGTACCCCCGACGGCATGGCCGGCCCCAAGACCGCCGAAGCGATCAAGAGCTTTGAGCGCTCGACCGGGATGAGCGAAAGCGGCGAAATCAACCCACGGCTGCTGGCGGTGCTGGGCAGCCAGCCGGTCTAGGCTGCATAGGGCCACCCTTCTGCGCGGGCGCGACAAGTCTGTCGTGCTACTGCGCCGGCGGCGGGGAAAAGCTGGCCAGATAGGCAATGACGTTGGCGACGTCCTCGGGCTTGCGCAGCCCGGTGAAAGCCATATTCGAGCCGTTGACCACGCTGCGCGGCTTGGTGATGAACTTGGTCAAGGTCTCGACATCCCAGACCACACCGGCCTGCGCCGCCTCGAGCATGGCGTCCGAATACTTGAACCCCTCGATGGAGGCGGCGGGCCGGCCGATCAGGTTGTCGAGCGGCGGGCCATTGCTGGCCCCGGCTCCACCCACCGAATGGCAGCCGGTGCAGCGGAAATCGAATGCCTCTTTGCCTAGCGCCACATCCCCCTCTGCCAATGCCCCTCCGGCGCTCAGCATGAGTGCAGTAAACGCGACTGCGGTCCGGACCATCTCACGACCTCCCTGATTGGCCTCACGACCGAAATCAGCTCTCGGTTCGACGAGGCATCGCCAGGAAGGTTATCGCAACACGGCACTCTCCCCAAGCTCCCGACACTGGCGGTCGCTTTGCCGTTGGCACCAGGCAGGCGTGGCTATCCGGCGACCCTGATCGACAGCTCCACATCCCAGAGCAGCTTTCGAGGCTCGACACGATAGTCGGTCAGATAGGCCTCGTAGCGGCATGCGTAGGATTCCGACAGGTGCGGATCGATCGGCTCGAAGACGGTTCCCGTGTCGCGGCCCCATTGCATGAGCGCCTGATTGCCGCGCAGACCGTTGCCCCGGTAAATGAGCGAGGCGTACTTGCCTCCAGGGAGCAGGCCGCCCTTGATTTGGGGATGGTCGAGCGGCGCCGCTCCAGTGATGAAACCGGCCTCGATTTCCATGATGTCCCGCATGTCGCAATGATAGTAGCGGAGGAAATACGGCCCCTCCTCGAGGCCGTTGGCCTTGCTCCAGGCTCGCAAGTCCTTGAGCGCCCGCGTGGCGACCGCGAACATCCCTGGGAACGGGGTGTTCAGCCGGATTCCCACATAAGGACGATCGGGCTTCTCGATGATCGTGACCGGACCGATGACGGTTTCTGCCTTCATGCCCCTCTCCATGCGCGCGCACTCAAGAATTCGCATCCTTGAGCTTGATCGAGACGGTAGTTCGACTCGACGCCGAGCCTTTGTCGTCTTCTGGGTCCGTGTGATAGATTTCTGCCCGGTTCGCGAACCACTCGCCGCTACGCTCAGGCCGTGCGTCGAAGCTATGGCCATGCTCCCGAGCCCACATGATGAGCAGGCCGTTGACCTCCATCAGGTCGTCATAGGGGCCAAGATAGGTCACCTCGGCATATCGTCCGGACGGCAGTATGCCGCTCACGAAATCCCCCTCCGCCGGCATCAGGCGCTCAACCGGCACGCCGAACTCCATGTCGATCAGAGGCATGGCGACCAGATTGTGCTTGAAAAACACTGGGCCGGTGGGAACGACGTTTCGAGCGTGGAGACACGACCGCAGCGTCGCCATGATGCCGGGAATTTCCGCTTCGAACGGCAGGGTGACGGTGCGCTTGAGGGCGAAATAGGGTACCTCCGGGCGATCAACGATCCTGGGCAGCGTCAGCATGTCGATGTCCTTGGCTCAGATCTGTCACGGGTTGCAACGCGGTGCGGCGCCTTGCCACCGCCCGGTTGGCGACGAGGCTCACGATCATTGCTTGAGCTTGACCCAGATCTCCACGGTTCCGAGCCCGGTCGATGGTTCGAAGTCCGGCCCGTAGTACTCGACAAAACTGAACCACCGGGTGTCCGGCTCACGTCCTAGTGCAGGAATGCCGCTTTCGAATACGGCCGCACAGGTCGCGCGGATACCCGAGATGTGCCCTTCATGCCTGAACTGGGCATAGGTTCCGGCAGGCAGCATCATTTCAGTGAGGCCGGGCAAGAGATCACGGCCTTTTGGCAACGGCGCCGCCGCGAAGTAGTCGAAGCCGTCGCTACCCTCCGGCATCGGCCCGATGACGCCGAACGCGGGGGGAGGTCCATCCACTCGCATCTCGGGCAGGTAGGGTCCGAACCGCTGCCAGAGGTGTGGGATGGTATCCATCGTCCTGAAGGTGAAATGGTTGCTGAGGCCGGCGATGCGCTGGGCCCGCCGATCGTGCACGGCCGGCGGCGCGAGCTTCACCTTTTCGGGCGAGTCCATGCTCAGAGGCTCCACGAGATCGAGCGTGTCGAGCGAGCGCCTCCGCCGTAACTCCTCGGGTGTCAGCCCGAATTGGTCGCGGAAGGCGCGGGTGAATGCCTCGTGCGACCCATACCCCGCATCGAGCGCCACATTGAGAATGTCTGGTGCGCCATTGGCGAGTTCTTTCGCCGCCTCTGTGAGGCGCCTGCCGCGAATGTAAGTCGAGAGTTGGTGGCCGGTCAGTATCGGAAAGGTGCGCGAAAGGTGCGAGCGCGAAACACCTGCGTGGTCCGCCATCGCCTCAAGCGAAAGCTCGTTGTCCCGGAAGCGGGTCTCGACGAACCAGACGGTCTTGAGCACTGCAGACATGGGCACTCCCAGCATGAGACCCTACTCTAGGCCATACCTCGACCTGGGGCTTGATCTGCGTTGAGGTAGCGAACGCCCGACGTCCCGCTCAGGCAAGAAGTCCGCTTCGAGCCGAAGCGGACTTTGGACAACCGGTCCCAACTGGTTTGTCGTCGGGACCGGTGGGCTCGCCATTCAAGCCGCCAGCCGCAAGGCGGGGCGCTTGTCGGTGGCGTGTTCGACGGCCCAGTTGAGCGCCAGGTCGGCGACGGCTTCCCAACCCTTGTCCATCAGCGTCCAGTGCGAACGATCGTCGAAGATCTTGAGCTCGGTGGTTGAAGCCGCCTTCTTTTGCTGGCGGTAGATGGCGTCGGTCATCGAGGCATCGGCGATCAGGTCCTTGCCACCACCGATGAGGAGCAGGGGGGCGCGGTTCTGCCCGGCCCAGTCGATCAGCATCGGGTTGATCACGCCATCCCAGTAGACCTTGCCGGCGGTCGGGATGACGTAGCGGTCGTACTTGGCTGCCGGATTGGGTTCGGTCTGGGCAAAACGCGTCGAGAAGAACTTCAGCGACATGGTCTTGGCCTTACGCCACGAGAACAGATCGCCGAGCACCGGCAGGGCCGAGACGATGGCCTGGGGTCCAAGCGGCACACCGGGAGTGGGAGCGGGGTTGATCGCTGCGCCGGAGACGCCGAGCCCACGAGCCAGCAACTGCTGCACGATAACGCCGCCGAACGAGTGGCCGATCAGGATCGGCTGTTCTGGCAGGGCGCGGATGATCCTGTCGAAGTGGTCGACGATCTCGCGCTGGCCGATCTTCGCCAGTTCCGGGGCCGGGTTGGCCCGCAGCGCCGAGGGGGCACGATCGTCGAACGGCCAGTCGGGGGTGAGCACGGTGTAGCCCTTGGCTTCGTAGCGGGCCTTGACGTTTTCCCAGCTGAGGCTGTTGAGCCAGGCGCCGTGGATCAGAACGATGGTCTTGGTCATTTTGGGTCTCCTTGGTTGGGCGAACCCTTGTCCGCCGCGATGTGATGACCCTAAGCTCGGCCCGGAGCGGCGACGATTGCCGCAACTGACATAGTCGGGGCCAGAAGTGACAAAGACGATGGATGCGCTGAGACACACCGAAATCGGCCTCTTGCTCTACCCCGGTTGCGCCATGGCGTCGGTGCACGGGCTCACCGATGCATTCCAGGTCGCCAATGACTATGCGCGCCAGCATGGCGGCGCCGACCGCATCCGCACCAGCCACTGGCGCGTGGGCGAGGCCGGCTTCGAGCGCAGCTATGACAGCGCCCCCGGTACGCCCGGGCAACCCGAATACATCGTCATTCCCGGCCGGCTGGCCGATCCGCTGACCGCGGCAGAGGCAGCCGATTTCGTCGGCTGGTTACGCCAGCGCCACGATACCGGCGCAACTATCGCTTCGATCTGCGGTGGCGCCTTCATGCTCGGGCATGCCGGGCTGCTGTCGGGCCGGCGCGCGACGACGCATTGGCTCTATGCCGAAGCCTTCGGCACGGCGTTCCCGGACGTCGAGGTCACCGCCGGCGACATCATCGTCGAGGATGGCGATATCATCACCGCCGGGGGCATGCTGGCCTGGACCGATCTGGGGCTGCGCCTGGTTCACCGCGTGCTCGGCCCGACAGTGATGGCCGATACAGCAAAGTTCCTGCTGGTCGATCCGGCTGGACGCGAGCAGCGTCACTACCAGACTTTCGCACCGCGCCTGTCGCACGGTGACGACGCGGTGCTGAAGGTGCAGCACTGGCTGCAGGCGCATCGCAGCGAGGAGATCAACGTCCCGGACCTCGCCGATCGGGCCGGGCTCGAGACGCGCACCTTCCTCCGCCGCTTCCAGAAAGCCACCGGCCTCAGGCCGACCGAGTATGTGCAGGCGCTCAGGATCGCACTGGCCCGGGAGCGGCTGGAGTTCAGCCGCGACACAGTCGAGCGCATCGCCTGGAACGTCGGCTACAAGGACCCCTCCGCCTTCCGGCGGGTCTTCCTCAAGGTCACCGGCCTCTCGGCCAGCGCCTATCGTGACCGCTTCGGCGCTGCCGCCGCCTAGAACATTGCACCGTTTCTTTGAATCGGTGCAATGCTCTAAGTCTTTGATTTGGTCGCGCTTTCGAACCGGAAAAGTCTGCAACTTTTCCTGAAAGCGCTCCAGCGCCCGCGCCTTTTAGTGCGGGCCGGCGGGGAGATCCTGGGTGGTGCCGCAGGGGCCGCCATCCATGTTGACCGCGATGTCCTGCTTCTCGCCGTCGAAGCTCAGGGCCTCGTAATAGTGGCTCATCTCCACAGTGCTGGCCGGCACGTAGTGGAAAATCAGCGAGCGGCGGAAGCGATCGGCGCTGGTGTTCGGGGTCGAGCCGTGAATGACGCTGCCGTTGAAGAACAACACGTCACCGGCCTTCAGTTCCATCATCTGCGGCTTGAGGCCCGGCGGCGGCTCGACGTGCTCCGTGGTAAAGAACAGCGTCGGGTCGGCCTTTTCGGGGCAGGCAATGTCGAGGCTGGCAGTCTGGGGCACACACATCATGCCGCCATTGCCGGCATCTGCATCGTCCACCGCGACCCAGGCGGCCATACAGGTGCCGGGCTTCACCCGGAGATAGAAATTATCCTGGTGCAGATCCTGTCCGCGGGCGCCGGGCGGCTTGAAGTAGAACATCGACTGGCAGGCGAACGGATCTTCGCCGAACAGATCAGCGAGGATCGGCTGAAGCCTCGGATCGCGCATGTAGCGCAAGGCGAGTGGGCCCACCGATTTATCCATATGCTTGTGCGGATGCATCATCCTGGGATAGCGCGCCAGCGGGTCGCTTGCGGCGGCCGGTGCCCCGGCACGGGCCTTGGGCACATCGGAGAGGCCCGGCACCGGTCCATCCTGAGCCAGCGTCATGAAAGTCTCGCGGATCTCATCGATCTCAGCGCGGCTGAACAGCCCGCGCATCGCCAGAAAGCCATCACGCTCGAACTGCTGCTTCTGCTTGGTCGACAGTGCCATTGGACTTCCTCCTGTTGCGAGCAAGCTAACGCACGAGGCCGCGGAGCAACATGGAACATTGGGTCGGTCGCATGTAATATCCTGCTATGGTTGGCCCATGAAGTTCGCACACACCCCTGTTTTCCGGCTACTTGCGGGGCACTACCACGAAACATCCGGCTACCGGGTGCTTCGACCCGAAGGGGTCGGAGACTGGCTGCTGATCCATACGATCGCCGGTGCCGGGCGCTTTGGTCACGCCGGCGGAGAGCTGATCTCCGGCCCCGGCGACTGGGTGCTGATCCGGCCGGGGACGCTGCACGATTATGCGGTTGCGCCGGCCGCGGCGGGCTGGGAGCTGCTCTGGGTGCACTTCCATCCGCGCGCCCATTGGCTGGAATGGCTCGATTGGCCAGCCATTGCACCCGGCCTGATGCTGTTGCGGCCCGGTAAACCGAAGGCCGCCGAGCGCTTTCATGAGGTGCATCGGCTGCTGCATGGCGACCTCAGACAGCGCGAGGCTTTCGCCATGCAGGCGCTGGAGGGTCTGCTGCTCGAATGCGACATGACGAACCCGCTTGCCGCCACGCCGCATTACGACGCGCGGGTGCGCCGGGCGATCGACTATCTGGACGGCAATCTCGCCCGCAAGGTTTTGCTCGACGACGTCGCCGCGGCGGTCGGTCTCTCGAGCTCGCGGCTGGCGCATCTGTTCGCCGCCGAGACCGGCCAAAGCGTGCAGCGCTACCTCGAAATGCGCCGCATGCAACGGGCGAGCGAGCTCTTATCGCGCACCGGCTTCTCAGTGCAGCAGATCGCCGAAACCGTGGGGTTCGAAAGCCAGTTCTATTTCAGTCAGCGCTTCAAGCGCTGGACCAAGCAAAGCCCCTTGGCGTTCCGCCAATCTCTGCGTCCCGCGAGCCCGCGATCGCGTTGACAGGCGCCCGGGTGAGGGCTAGCTTCCCCTCGCCCGCGCAACAGAGGAGGCGTTCCGATGAGAGACATTGTGAGAACCGCCTTCCGTCGCGCTGCCGCGTAACTTCCGCACACTCGGAATTCCGGCTGGCGCCTTCATGGCCCTGATCCAAGGAATTCCATCTTGCTCGAACAATACGGCTGGAGCGATGCGCTCAAGCAACAATTTACCCCCCATGCGGCCGCGGGTCTGATCCCGGCTCGGATCATCGTGCAGCAGCGTGGTCACTATGACATCGTGACTGACATCGGCGAACTGACGGCCACGCTGGCCGGCAAGCTTGCGCATGACGCTGAGGACGGGGCGCTTCCGGTCACCGGCGACTGGGTCGCGGTCCAGGCGCGGCCGACCGAGCGGAGCGCCAGCATCCAGCATGTGCTGCCCCGTAGCAGCACATTCATGCGCCGGGCCAGCGGCCCGGGTGCGGCGCGCGCCCAACTGGTCGCCGTCAATGTCGATGTCGCCTTGCTCGCCGCCTCGATGAACGCCGATCTCAATGCGCGCCGGATCGAGCGCTATCTGGCCACCGCCTGGGAGAGCGGGGCCGACCCGGTCGTCGTTCTGACCAAGGCCGATATGTGCAGCGACGCCGAGACACGCCTCAGCGAGATCGAAGCGGTGGCGATGGGTGTGCCGGTGTTGGCCGTCTCGGCAGTGACCGGGGCCGGGCTCGAGGCCTTGCGGGGCTATCTCAAGCCCGGACAAACGGCCGTGTTGCTCGGCAGTTCGGGCGTCGGCAAATCGACGTTGGTCAACGCCCTGGCCGGCCGGGAGCAGATGGCCACCCAGGCGATCCGTGAGGACGACGCCCGTGGCCGCCACACCACCTCGCACCGGGAACTGGTGCTGCTGCCCAGCGGTGCGTTGATCCTCGATACGCCAGGGATGCGCGAACTCGGGCTGTGGGAGGCCGGCGACGGCATGTCCACCGCCTTTGCCGATATCGAGGCGCTGGCCGCGCAATGCCGCTTCCGTGACTGTGGCCATGACGGCGAGCCCGGCTGCGCCATCGCCGCGGCGCTCACAACCGGCGCGCTCGATGCCGCCCGCTGGCGGGCTTACGGCAAGCTGCAACGCGAGCTGAACTTCCATACCGGCAAGGAGGACCCCAAGGCGCAAGCCGAAAGCCGCAAGGTTCGGATAAAGCGTAACAAGCAGCACCGCGCCGATATGAAGTTCCGCAAGCGGCTCGAATGAGTTGGCCGGGACGCGCAACGGCTTAAGTCCCATATTCCCGACCCACCCGGTAGGCTAACCTAGCCTTTGGATTTTGCTGCTAATGCTCGGTGGCATTTCGCGAAAAACCGTCGCATTTCCGTCGCGGCCTCACGCTAGAGCCTCGGGAATGCCCTAGTGCTATTGGACGCCCCACGTGCAGGTCTATCTGCCGATCGCCGAGCTTTCGATGAACCTGTTCTTCCTCGTGGGGATCGGGGGCGCGGTCGGGTTCCTGTCGGGACTGTTCGGGGTGGGCGGCGGGTTCCTGTTGACGCCGCTGCTGATCTTTTCCGGCGTCCCCTCCTCAGTCGCGGTGGCCTCGGTGACCGGCCAGGTGGTGGCCGCTTCCACCTCCGGCGCGCTCAGTTACTACCGGCGCGGGCAGATCGACCTGCATATGGCGCTGTATCTGGTGCTGTCGGGCGTGCTCGGGGCGTTCGGTGGCGTTGCGACCTTCCAGGTGCTGCGCGCCGCCGGCCAGCTCGACCTTGTCATTTCGCTCGGCTTTTTGATTCTCCTCGGCTTCGTCGGCACGCTGATGCTGATCGAGGCGGCGCGCGCCATCATGAAGCGGCGCGCCGGGATCGTGGTGCGGGAAAAACTGCCCAACCAGCACAACTGGTTCCACGGCCTGCCGTGGCGGGTGCGGTTCAAGAAATCGCGGCTCTATATATCGGTGATCCCGGTGCTGGCGCTGGGCGTCGCTATCGGCTTTGTCGGTTCGCTGCTGGGCATCGGCGGTGGCTTCATCCTGGTGCCGGCGCTGGTCTACATTCTGCGCATGCCCGGCAACATGGTGATCGGCACCTCGCTGCTGCAGGTGGTGGCGATGATGGCGGCGACCACCATCCTCCATGCCGTGTCCAGCCAGAGCGTCGATATTCTGCTCGCCTTCTGCCTGATGGTGGGCGGCACGGTCGGAGCGCAGTTCGGCGCCTCGGCTGGCAAGTACCTGCGCGGCGAACAGCTGCGCGCCCTGCTCGCGATCCTCGTTCTCGCCGTCGCCATCCGCTTCGGCATCAGCCTGGTGATGACACCGGGCGACGTCTATTCGACCGCCGTGATCGGCGCGTCGGGGGTGATCTGATGCGCCGGCTGCTGCTCGCGCTGGCCATGGTGCTCGCGGCTTCGCCGGCATGGGCGGAGCGGCTGGTGACGCAGGTGAGCCAGGATGAGGTGTCGATCACCTCGAGCTTTGCCGGCCAGACGCTGACCCTGTTCGGCGCGATCGAGCCGGAGGTAGGGGCCGAGCAGCGCTTCGTCGAAGGCCCCTATCACGTCATCATCACCGTCACCGGCCCATTGCAGAACCGGGTGGCTCGACGCAAGACCAACCAGTTCGGCATCTGGCTCAACACCTCGCAGGCAGAGTTCGAGCGTTTCCCGTCGTTCTACCAGGTGCTGAGCGACGCGCCGCTGAGCAATATCACCGACCCGATCACGCTGGCGGAAAAGGAAATCCCGCTCGAGAACCAGGCGCGCTATACCGCCAAGGCCGGCTGGTGGGACGCCACGGTGTTCGGTGGCGAGCTCACCCGGCTGATGCAGCAGAAGGGCATGTTCAAGCTCAACGAGAACGGCGTGGTGTTCCGGTCGGACACCTTCTATTTCGCGCAGGTGGCGCTCCCCTCCGACGCGCCGCCCGGGCCTTATCTGGCGCACACCTACCTGATCAAGGACGGCCAGGTGATCGCCGAAAAGTCCGACGGCTTCTCGGTCAGAAAGATCGGCTTCGAGCGTTTCCTCGGCCAATCGGCGCGCACCCAGCCTTTGCTCTACGGCCTCGTCTGCGTGGCGCTGGCGCTGTTCACCGGCTGGCTCGGCGGCGTGGTGTTCAAGCGGTAGGGGCTGTCCCGACGGAGGCAACTCCCTCCCTTCTCCCCTCAGGGGAGAAGGTGGCCGAAGGCCGGTTGAGGGGTGAAGCGGGGCAGCGAGCGCTCGTTGAGAAGCTGAACCCCTCACCCAAGTTCCGCTACGGACCTGACGGTCCTAGCTGCACTACCCTCTCCTAGGGTGCGCAATAGCGCGCCCGTGGGCGAGGGGTCGCTGCTGCCTCGGCCCGCGGATTCTTGGAGAGCCTAGTTCTCGATCTTGATGTCGCTGCCGCTGCTGGCTTCCTGGTCCACCTCGGCCGGGTTGCCATAGATGCTGAGGTCCGAGCCCGACGAGGCATTGGCCTTGATCGACTTCGAAGCATAGACCTCGAGGTCGGAGCCGCTGGACGCATTGGCATCCATGGTGGCGCAGAGCAGGTCCTCGGCGTCGAGGTCGGAGCCCGACGAGGCGTTGGCCTTGCCGTCGACGCAGCTGCCCTCGATCTTGAGCCCAGCGCCGGAGGAGGCGTCGAGCTCGACCAATTTGCCCACCACGCCGCTGAGCGACAGATCAGCGCCGCTAGATGCCCCAAATTCCAGTGTGTCGCCGGTGACGCCGGCGGCGACGACATCGGAGCCGGCACTGGCTTCGATCTTCTTGAGCGCCGGCGCGGTGATGGTGAGCTTGATCTGCTCGCGGTCGCCGAAGCTGAAGATGTCGAAGAAGCTCCAGTCGTAATAGGCCTTCAGCGTGTTGCCTTCGACCTTGAGCTGCAGGTCGTCGAGCAGCCGCTTGTCCTTGGCCTCAACGGTGATCGACTGGGTGCCGCCAACCGTGACGATGGCGTCGATCCCAGACGAAATATCGAGCGCGGTGAAGGCCGGCAGATCGACGGTGCGGCTCTCCGCCAGAGCCGGCGCAGCGAGGAGCAACAGGGCCGCAGAGGCGGCAGCGAGTTTCACGATCCCATGCATGTCGAGGTGTCCCGTTCGTTTGAGGCTGACACGTGGGTGGTGTGTTACATGCCGATCAAGGGTTCGGGACCGGAATATTTTCGGGCACGTACCTGAAGCCGGCTGGCTCAGTACATATCGTAACCCGGCACCAGCCGCTTCGGGCTCACCGGGTACACCCGGCCCCGGCCGATCATCGCCACTTCGAGGGTCGGCCAGTGCAGCAGCCCGACGAAGGCCGGGCTCAGAATGTTGAGGCTGCCGGTGGCGGAGCCGTAGGCGGGCAGCACCATCAGCCGGCCATCATGGACGAAGCAGGGGCGGCGGATGGAGCGGCCGTTCATCGCCACATGCGCGGCGGGGTGGAGGTGACCGGCGACGACGCCCTGCCCTGCCCCGGGCTGGTGCGTCAGGGTCAAGCCGGCGCGGGAAAGACCGGTGACGCAAATGCCGCCGAGGCTGTGCGGGGCGGGATCGTGGTTGCCGGAGATCCAGGTCCAGCGGGCCTTTCCCATCAGGGTGGCGAGCCGCAGGCGATCTGCCGGCTGCAGCGTCGAGGTGCCCTCGTCGCGGTGAAAACTGTCACCCAGCGCGATGACTTCAGTGGCGCCGGTCGCGGCGAGATCGGCTTCGAGGCGGCGGAGCGTCAGCCCGGTATCATAGGGCGGCAGCAGGGTGCCGCGTCTGGCGAAGGACGACAGCTTTTCGAGATGCAGGTCGGCAACCAGCAACACACCCTCGGCGGCCCACCACAGGGCGCCCGAGGGCAGCGGCTCAAAACTGTGACCGGCGAAATGCAGGTGCACGGGGTCGCCTCTGTCGTCGATCGGGGCAGTGCGCGCCGCCCAGGCTGAAGTCAATTCGCCCGCTTCCTTGCTTCACTTGATGCAGGGCTGACGCCCATGGCTTCGGCGATCAGCTCCTCGGCCGCTTCGGCCATGGTGCTTTCGCGGGCCTCGCCGACCACCGGAACCTTTCCGATATCGAGCAATACCGGTACCGCCAATGGCGAGATTCGGTCGAGCGGCTTGTGCACGATGTGACGCTTGATGCGGGCGAGCATGTGGCCGAGCCGCTCGATATCGAGCAGCCCGCGGGCTGCGTCGCGCCGGGTGGCCTGGATCAGGATGTGGTCCGGCTCGTGCTGGTACAGCACATCGTAGATGATGTCGGAGGAGACGGTGATCTGCCGCCCGGTCTTTTCCTTCTGGCCGGGGTGCCGGCGCTCGATCAGCCCGGCGATGATGGCGCAGTTGCGGAAGGTGCGGCGCATCAGCTGGCTCTCGTCGAGCCAGGCTTCGAGATCATCGCCCAGCATGTCCTCGTCGAACAGCTCGTCGAGCGACAGCCGGTCGGTGCGGATCAGCGCCGAGAAATCACCCAAACCCCAGACGGCGAGCGAGTAATCGGAAGCGACGAAGCCGAGCGGCCGGGCCCGGGCCCGCTCCAGCCGGCGGGTCAACAGCATCCCCAGCGTCTGGTGCGCCAGCCGCCCCTCGAACGGGTAGCAGACGAGATAGTTCTGCGCGCCGCGCGGAAAGGTCTCGACCAGCAGGCTATCGGCGGCCGGCAGGATCGAGGCCTCCTGCTGCAGGCGCAGCCAGTCGCTCACCTGATCAGGCAACAAGTGCCACTGGTCCGGATGGGCGAGGAGTTTTCGTACGCCATCGGCAAGGAAGGTGGAGAGCGGGAACTTGCCGCCCATGTAGGAGGGGATTTTCGGGTCCTTGCCCTGGGAGCGCGACACATAGGCCTCGCTCTCGAACATCCCCTCATAGGCGACGATCTCGGAGCCGAAGAGGAAGGTGTCACCCTTGGTGAGGGTGGTGAAGAAGTACTCCTCCATCTCGCCCAGTACCCGGCCGAAGCGGCCGATCGGGCCGGTGGTGGCGCCCTTGGTGAAGCCACGCCCCTTGACCAGCCGCACCTTCACCATCGGCTCCTCGACGATGGTGCCGATATTGAGCCGGTATTGCTGCGCCACCTGCGGGTTGGAGATGCGGAACTTGCCGTCACCGGTCTGCCGCAGCTTGGCGTAGCGTTCGTAGGCGCGCAGTGCATAGCCGCCGGTGGCGACAAAATCGACGGTGCGCTCGAACTGCTCCCAGCTGAGCTCGCGATAGGGCCAGGCGCGGCGGATTTCGGCGTGCAGCGCCACCGGATCGAAGGCGTCGGCGCAGGCCATGCCAAGAATGTGCTGCGCCAGCACGTCGAGGCCGCCCGACACCGGATCCTCGCTGTCCTGGTGATTGTGCTCGACGGCTTCCAGCGCCGCCTCGCACTCCAGCACCTCGAAGCGGTTGGAGGGGACGAACAGCGCCTTACTCGGCTCATCCAGCCGGTGGTTGGCGCGGCCGATGCGCTGCAGCATGCGGGAGGAGCCCTTGGGGGCGCCGACCTGCACCACGAGATCGACATCGCCCCAGTCGATGCCGAGGTCGAGGGTCGAGGTGCAGACCACTGCCCTGAGCCGGCCTTCCGACATCGCTGCCTCGACCTTGCGCCGTTGCTCCACCGCCAGCGAGCCGTGATGCATGGCGATGGGCAGCATGTCCTCGTTGGCCTGCCATAGCTCCTGGAACAGCATTTCGGCCTGGCTGCGGGTGTTGACGAACAACAGCGTCGTCTTGTGCTCCTTGATGGTGCGGTAGAGATCGGGGATGGCATAGAGCGAGGAGTGTCCCGCCCAGGGGATCACCTGCTCCGACTTCAGGATTTCGATATGTGGCTTGGCGCCGCCCTGCCCCATCAGCAGCCGCGCCTCGGCGCCGGGCACCGGGCTGGCGATCCAGTCGCGCAACAGGTCCGGGCGGGCGACGGTGGCGCTGAGGGCGGTGATCCTGAGCTGTGGCGCGATGGAGCCGAGCCGCGCGACGCCGAGCGACATCAGCTCGCCGCGCTTGTTGGTGACCATGGCGTGCAGCTCGTCGAGCACGACGCGGCGGAGCGAGCCGAACAGCTTGGTGGAGTCCGGGTGGCTCAGCAGCAGCGCCAACTGTTCTGGCGTGGTCAGGAGGATCTGCGGCGGATCGAAGCGCTGCCGCTGCCGCCGGTGCGACGGCGTATCGCCAGTACGGGCCTCGACCCGGATGCCAAGACCCATCTCGCTGATCGGCGTCGTCAGGTTGCGCTGCACGTCGACCGCCAGCGCTTTGAGCGGCGAGAGATAGAGCGTGTGCAGCCCCGGCCGCGGGTTCTCGATCAGGTCGTTGATGGTGGGCAGGAACCCGGCCAGCGTCTTGCCGGCGCCGGTGGGGGCGATCAGCAGCGCCGAATCGCCGGCTTCCGTCGCCTCCAGCACTGCCAGCTGATGCGCACGCGGCGCCCAGCCCTTGCCGGCGAACCAGTCGGTGATCTCTGAACGGAGGGGCAAGGGGTGTTCCCGGTTTGTGCCTAGTATGGGGGGAGGCGGTGGAAGGGGCAAGAGGCGAGGACTGAGCGTGGGCACTTCCTCCCATC